>NZ_JAELUG010000020.1 GCF_016429255.1 Rhizobium sp. ASV8 | reverse complement strand
TAAAAGTGGCTCGATGATCCGCCACTCTGCATCGCTCAAATCGCCACGTGCCAAAACTGCCTCCTAAAAGGTAGTCTTGAATCAGACCAAAGCTCATTTGTGAACCCACTTTGTCAACATCGCCTAGCTCGCCATAGCAGCGATCCATAATTGAGGGTTAAACTGCAGCCAGCGCTCCGCTTAAATCAAGTGTGTTGAGTTTCAGCCAGATTTGCGCCACTTTTTCATTTCGCGTTGTACCAGCTAATTACATTCATGGTGTTGATCGAAAACATGTTCTCGCATGTATGGGCGGATCCGTCCGAAATGAAAAATTGGGTCAAATTCGTGGGGCAATCAACATTCTAGAGTCTCACGCCGTACACGTGCATCAAATCAGAGGCCTAGTCATATCAAGTTGAGGTCTAAATCCCGTCAAGAGCAAACTATGCGGCACAGACGTCGCAAGAGCGACTGACCGTCGGGTCTACTCTGAGCGGAAATCAATACCCTAATGCGCCTTCGCTACGGCAATGAGGGCTTGAACTGCATCGAATCCCAAGATTTCGGCAAGCTCCAGAAATTCGATTACATCCACCCGTCGCTGCCCACTCTCAAGTCGTGCCACGAAGGACTGATATTCGTCGAGCTTCGCAGCGAGATCGGCTTGCGTAAGGCCCTTGGCCTCACGCTTTTCAATTAGAAGCGCAATCAGCGCCTGATGTCGTTTCGTGCCGAGAGTTTTCGTCACGTCATCACCCTTCTTTGGACAAGATGGGGCTTCCAGTATATCTATTTTTCAGGTATCCTAAATTCAGATAATTTGATGAGGCGAAACTCTCCGGATCGAGGGCTTGATATGGGCGAGGAGCTGGCTGGAGGCTGTCCATGCCGTTTCGTGCGGACGACGAGACGATGCAGCCATTCTGCTTCCCACTGAGCCGAGATGCGACATGGACCCCGGGAGGCGTGTAACGGTGGTACCCGGTGAAACGGCAGAGTTTCTGATGGCGTTGCTCGTTGCCGTCAGAAGAATCGTCAAGAGCAGAGCGCAAGGTAAGCTGCGGATAGCGAATGCCTGCGTGGAGTGCCAGTGCGGTTGACGCGTATCTTCGGCTTTGGCTTTCGGAGCGGATCGCAAAGCGCCAGGATTCGTTTCTGGTTTCAACGCTCTCGCCCTTGGTCCTCTACTCCTGTGAGAACGGCATGGTGATCGCTTCTCCTATTTGCTGACCGCCGATGCGGAGGGCATCCCTGAGGTCTCGTTGCTCAGCCTCCGAGAACAATGCGACCCCGGCGCGGATGCCATCCTCCCATGCGGGGCCTCGATCCCATGCCTCAGTGTAGGCGAGGGCGAGGTCCGACTGTCGGCGCGTCTGGGTTAGAGCTTCGACGAGAAGGACAGCCTGTCTGATGTCCTTGTCCCGTTTGAGCACTCCTTGGCCATCGGTGCGGCGGCGCGATGCGACGATGAGTTTGTGGACAGCATAGCGTTCAGGGGCAGGAACAGTCACAGGGACACCGCTCTTATGAAGCAGCACAGTCCTTATCGGATCCCGGATTAGGAAATCGAGAAATCGCAGCGGATCTGCGCTCGCGCCGCCAAGGGCGGGCATACGAGAGGGTTGGTCGATGTGATCGTCGGAGCCCCGGTTCGATGTCAGGAATTCGACCCGGTAGCCGGAGGCCGTCTGGAATGCACTCGACGCTGCTGATCCGGAGCGATGAGGAACCGGTCGAAAAGTCGGATCGACCGCCTGCAGGAGTTGGACGATCGGGGGCAGGCTGTCTTCCACCTCGTGTGAGATTGCGTAATCCTGCGCCAGGTCGGCATCCCCGGTCAGAAGTGCAGCCATGGGGAGCCGCACGCCGAGTATCCCCGAATACGTCTGGAAGGCCAGAGTGCCAATCAGCACGCCGCGCAGTCGGAATAGGCCTCCGGCCGCAAGGGCCGCCACGATATCGCCGGATATCGCATCTGGGGCGATCATACCTCCCTCCCGCGTCAGCGACGACACCATTCGTCTTCGAGCGCGCAGATCATCCTTATCGCGCTTGAAGTCATCGACGCGCTGGGTGATCTCCGGATCATCAGCAGGGCCGACGTAACGACGCTTCTTCCCACCGGATCCGTCGGCGTGATCGAAATACCAATATCGTTTGCCCTTGACCTCGGACGTGATGAAGCGGCCCTCCGGAGGGAAGTCTGCGGTCCATGCCGCGTCCATGGAACGTTGTGCCAGTTCGGCCAGCATAGTTTGGTACATGAGATCAATGCTTTTCAAGAATCTCGACCCTTCACCCCGATCTTCATGACGATCTCCGCGGGCCTCTCGCCGCATCGGTCACAGATGCCCAGATCGTCATTAATCATCACCACTCACTAGTTATTACCATTTCCGCGAAAATGGTAATAACAGAAATAGACGATAGGGGGAAGAGGCGGCTGTCTCCTGGACGGTTCAAGGGCGCGCCGTACCCATTGTCTGACATGGAAAGGGCTTGTGGGGCAGGCTAAATCATTGATGCCATATTGCCGAAGTCGGTCCGGACGACCGAGTGATGTCGGACCCGACGCACCACTCTCTGAGTAGAGAGGGTGCTTCGGCGAATGACGCAGAAACGTTCCGCGCGGCGCCCAAGCACCACATCGGGCGTTCCGGTCCAGCAATGACGTCGTTGGTTCTAATCTCATCAAGACCGTGATTTAGAGCTTTCGTCAAATGGCTCGAATGCCTAGCGGATCCCGGGCCGAAAGCTCACGTTGGCTCACAATGGTGCTGAGCTTGGCGGCGGCGCAACCTCGACACGGCAAAACTGAATCGCTAGCGGATTCCGTGGCACTCACTTTGATCGGCTATTGACAGACCTGCAAAAGCTCTCACTGGCTCCAATTTATCCGGTGCGCCATTTTGGGTTGGAGCGATAGAATTGCGGTCTATGGGTCGCATCTCTCTTATCGGCCGGGTGTGCCAGCGCTGGAAAGGCGGGTTACTTAATATATCGAGCGGCAGTGTTTTCACACCACGCGTCGAACTGGTCGCTTAGGCCACCCAAATCGAATGGCGAAAATTTCCCGTTGTGATCGAGCCTTTGAATCGCCATGACATGTCTTCCCCTTGCTGGGGCAAGAGCTTTGCCCTCCTAAGCAGCAACGCCCATTTCAATGGTTGCCGGCCCCTTGACGATAAACCTCTAGGGCATCGTTGTAACGGGAATTGGCACTCTTCTTCTCGGCAGGGTGTCGCAACACCTGGCCAAGCAAAGTGATTGGAGATGTTTAGTCGATCGTAAACGTCAGCTTGGGTGTAAGACGAGGTCAAGATTTTGACCCCGACCTGGCTTTGTTCCGCGAAGTGTCAGAACTATGTCGTGATCTTTTCGTGTGATCGTTAGCCGCGCCGGTGGGTTAGGACGGACACTCTTTGCTGTTTCGATAAAGGAGAGCGAAAGCATGTTCCCCTGCCGAGACCCTGCAAGGTCTGCAATGGTGCCCATGCCCTCGTGAAACGAGCCCAAATAACGCGCTGTCCTGGCGTCATAATGGATATCGATCCGCATGGATGTGCCAAATATGATCGCCGTCGAACAGCGCCCTTCAAAGACGGCCTGTTGCGCTACGCGAGTCCCTTTGAATTTGCACGTCAGTGCGTGGCCTGAACCATCGGCACGGTCCAACCTACCAATTCCGGAAAACTGACCGTCAAAAGCCCGTAGAAATGTCGTCTCCTGGCTGAGAACATCAGGTGCTGACTGTGCCCAGGTTGTCGTTGCAATCAAAAGCAAGACCGGTGCCAATGCCTTTAGTAGTCCGGAGTAACGAAACATCAATCAATCCTTAAGCGCCGGGGTTTGGACACATGTTCGGGTTTTCCCTTGACGTTGGTCGGTGCTAACTCCTCGAGTCGGCGGCCGTTCATGGCTTTCTCCATTCGTTTCGAGGCTTTTTTTAATACGCTCTTTGGCGTCTCGCCAGGCTTCACGGACGGCGCAGCGACGAGAGCTCATGCCACAACGGAAAAACGCAATCCCGATCGAGACGCGCCGGTCCGACAGGCCGGTCGCTAAGACTTCATTCTTGTCGGCCAGGAAGCCTGACAAAATCCGCTTTGAGAGCAGGGATCATCGAAGATTCCTGTTTTGAATTGGTCGCCTTAACTTCCACGAACATGGTCTGGGTCGCATCGGCGATGCGACAGGCGTCCATCATTGGCTATCTGCCTTCGCTAATAGCTTTTCCTTGACCAGGTAGGAACACGCGACCGCGCTGATTGTCGGAGCCACCAGATCGATAGCCTCCATTGCCACCGCCATACATCATGATTCTTCCGCGATAGCCGGAGTGGTTTCCGCGACCGCCGTACTGGTTGTTCCAGCGACCCCTCCCATGATTGGAATATCCACGATCCCGGTAGAACCCGTCGTTGCCATATCCTCCGTAGAAGACATCGCTTTGCGAATAATAACCACTATACGAGTTATCCGCGTAGTAACTTCCACCCTCCACGCAGCCGGTCAGAGAAAGACTCGCCGCGCCAATCAGGCCGAAAACAAGAATGGATTTTATTGACATGATATTGCTCCTTGCGTGCTTCTGGGCACGCTACCAATGCCAACTATTGGAACTGGCTCTAATGCTTTGCGCCCCAAGGAGAAATCCAATCAGGAGCCCGGCCGCCATTGAGGTGAGAACAATACCCGCCGCTGCTGCGGGATGAGCTCGCGCCGCCTCGCTTATCGCCGTCCCCTCTGATGTCAGTTGCGCCACGGCCCGCTTTACTTTCGGAGCAGCCGCCTCATACCTACCGTCTAAATCGCTGCGAACAGCATCCTTGGTGTTTGCCATCTTGCTAAGGCCGGTCTTGCGCATGTCTTCTCGCTCCTGGGGAGGGTGCTAACCTGAGTGTTCATATTTTCACTCGTCACGATCGTTTCTCCCGCGCTCAATAAAGGGAACGAGACGAGGCACAGAATGTTCCTGACGGAGATGGCCTCAATCGTGAAGACAGAAGATATGCAATTTCATTTTCCCAACCCCTGATTTCGAGGGAAGATCGCAGAGGAAAACTCGTCGACGGCTTCGAGAACTTTGTGATGGCTTCAACCACATCTTGGGTCCTACTGGAACTATAGGCGGTACCCACTCGTTCCCTAAAGTATCGCAATCACTGTCGATACTGCAAAAGGAGCATGGCAATGACGAGCAGCGTGACGATGGGCAGCAAGACGAACGATAACGTTGCTGGACGATCTGTGGAGGCACAGGCTCAATTGCGGGACGCTGCGAAGGAGTCATCGACGTTTGTCGGGCGGGACGAAACGCTCGGTGTTTACGAATTGGTGCCTATCGCAGCGTCCAACGATCCCAACTGGGACATAGCGCCCTCATGCGGCAGAATGCTGGTCGCGGCACGAACAACTGGAGATGCGCGTGTGGTGGCCGCTGCCTTTGAAGGCAATTTCATCAAAATCAAATCCACGCCGGGCGAGAGCGTGGCGGCGATGGGAGCGAGCGCATTCCGCAATGAAAAGCTCTACACGGTCACACAAATCGATAGAGGACGTCGTGATCTGCTTCGCGGCGTGATGGAAGTCTTTGATGCCGGGATGACCGCTACCGAGGCGCTCCGGGCCGACTTCGATGCGCGCCCCTATGATGATCGATCCTTTGGCGGTCGATCCCTGGCGCGTTGGGACAATGAGGGCGGCGCGCCAGCAATCAGTTGACGAGAAGTTCACGAAGGCGACCGGAGGCGAGGGGGCTTCGCGAGACATGCCTTCGGAAAGTGCGCCCGGACGAATACACAACCATGAAATCGCGCATCACAGATATTGCGCCAATGGAGTTGTAAGCCGATGCCAAAGAGAATTGTCGAAGCGACCGTCAAGAAACGCGGCAGGCGTGTGGCGGTCGCAATCATGAACACAACGCAAGCACTCGACATGCCGGAAACTGACGGTATGGAGTTTTCGCATCCCGATGAGACGCCGGGAGAGACCGAAGTAAGGCTTACAAAAACCGAACTTGCCGAGGTCGTGAAACCCTGAACAGGCGGCCGATGAAACGCCTCGCCAGCGGCAAACGGTCCACATCTGGCTTACCCGCCCGTTCTGGGAGTGGGAGCATCATGTTTTGAGCCTTCTGTTGGAGATTGTGAGCACGCAATGGACGAACCAGAACCCAGGAAACGACAATTGATCTCAAAGCAGGAGCGCCTTGAAGCCTTCGAAAACACGACGAAGATCGCACTTGAAACCTTGGAAGAAGAACGCAAGCGACGCGCCTTGAAGACTGAACGGCTTCGCGAGGAACGGCTTAAAGCTGAACACGAAAGGAAGGCCGGCGGCCAGTGCTTGCGGCCAGTCTCGTGAGGGTGGCGTCGCCTTAACCGATCGCCGACGTCGTGAGTGCTTGTCAGGCGCATTTCGTAGGACAGTCGACAATGCGATTTCACGCCAAGTGGTGATGGCGGTGGAGCGGAGCTGGCGGTGGTCTGCGGCAGAGAGTTGTTTCCGAAGCTGAAAGAGGTTGGCGACGTGGCCACGGACCGAAACGAAACGTTGACACTGCCGCGCTGACTTAAAGCGCATCATTCGCCGCTCTCGGCGCCGTAGGGGCAAATGAGAATTTTCGGCACGGTTGTTCAATCCCTTGTGCGATCGGTGCTCGACGCCTGGCATTAACTCGGCCTTTGCCGCCGAATAGGAACGCAGCTTGTCGGTCACCATCACGCGCGGGGCGATACCTTGGTCCTTGAGCAGCTTGCGCATCAGACGCAGCGCTGCTGCCTTGTTCCTTCGGCTTTGCAGCAGAGCATCGAGAACGTAACCGTTTGCATCGACGGCACGCCACAGCCAGTATTTCTTTCCCTTGATCGTCACCGCCATCTCATCGAGCTGCCACTTGTCGACAAAGTGGCCGCGTGAGCGGCGCCTGAGCTGATGAGCGAACTTCAAGCCGAATTTCGCCGCCCATTCCGAGACCGTCTGGAATGAAACGTTGATGCCGCGCTCAGCCAACAGATCCTCGACGTCGCGAAAGCTGAGCGGGAACTGATAATAGAGCCATACGGCCTGGACAATGATCTCAGCGGGAAAGCGATGGCGCCTGAAGTGGGTATGCGGGGCTTCGGTCATGAAAACCCCAATATCAAGTCAGCTCCAACCAGACGGTTAAGGCGACGCCCCCCGTTCTGCTATCTCCTAAGCAGGTGTAGGACGGTCGTAGAGTGCCTTCAGTTTGGACCGTTGGCCGAATGACATGTCGTTCCGAAATTCATTGAACGCTAGCAGTAGAGCGATGACCTCAAACTGCTGGACGCGTATCGAGCGTTGTGACAGGCCTACCAAACACGCTGCGAAGCCCTCTCGGCTGTATTCGCACGTATCAAACCAGTCATGCGCGGTCGCTGTGTCGAAGATCGTCTGTAGAATATCAAGCTCACTCTGTCGCAGTCTGCCTGCCGCCAGTCGCCTTAGTCTATGCATATTGACGCTTCTCCGCTACTCGCGGTGCCGCCACGCCGGATCTACTTGATCGTGTCTTAGCATACATTTGTACGAAAGCGTACAATTATTCAGGGCTTTTTGAAGCCGTCGAGGTGGCAAGCAGGAACCCTAAGGGCTGTATCGTGTTGTCTTCGGCTTAACCTTTCGCGGACAATCGGGCTGAGATCGGAAACTCTTTCGTCCATCGGCAGGGAGATCAAGGCCGTGAAGTGGCGCCTGTGGCACGGACGTGTTGATCGCGCCATCCGTGATCTCGAGGGATTGTTGGAACGGCTGAAACCCTCACTGCAAGAAGGCGCTTTCTTGCTCCCAAGGCTTCACAGCCTCGGGAGCAACTCTTAGTCTATATTCGTTCGAACCGGAGTGCGATCGTCAACTATGGATAGCGCTACCGAGCCGGGCTTCGTGTAGCCACCACTCCCGCCGAGTCAGCGGTAAACTCGTTGGTCGGCAAGCGGATAGTCGAGAAACAGCAAATGCGCTGGACCCTCCGCGGCGCTCCATGCTCATGCAGGTTCGGACGGCCGAGATCAATGGGGAGCTTCGCGCTCGACTGCGGGCACCGATCCGACAACCAGGACCGAACGTGCCTTCTGTGTTCAACCCAATGCCGCCACTCCTGCACGACCCGTGACCCCAGACCACGTTATGACCCAGGCGAATGTTCGCAATCAGCTTTTTTACCTCTCGGTCGGTGAGGCGTGCCCCTTCAATACGTGGGGAGGAACCGACGCTTTCGATCGTGGCGACACGTCGGAGGCGGGGCAGCCGCTCAGGTGCGATCCAGCCAATCGCACACCAAGCACCTTTAAATTTTTCGATTTCGGCGATCAGCGACAGGATTTCGGGCGTGATCCGGACAGGCGCCGTGTTCAGAATCTCCATTTTCCCATCCTTCCCCGAGCATTCTCATGCACTATTTATCCATCCGTTTCCATCCAATTTCTACGAGATAGTTTGTCAGATCTGTCCGTTGATCGCGCGCTCGATGACGGCCGGTAATCAGTCGAGCAGATCCAGACTTTCGCAGCGGGAAGAGAAGATGTACGAGGACCACAGCTATCTGAAATGCGAGCCGCCCCTCCTGTGTCATTGGCAAGCACTGGCGGCCGAAAACGAATACTGGGATTTCCAAGCCTCTGACGTTTCTAAGAGTTCGCATGAGATCGACGCGAAAAAGCAGCGGGGTCGTGGGTTCGAATTGGTTAAAGAGCTAAGCCAAAGGGCACTTCCGTCGGAAAGCCGATCGGCGCAATGGAACAACGGATCGAACGTTCGAGTCTAAACGTGTCGGCTATCCGCGCTGCTCTCGTTCTTTTCTGCACGGCGATGAAAGGCAAAGGGCGCTGACGTCAGCGATGCGCAGACATCTCAACCTGCCTTTGCTATAGCAATGCGGCGCTCATCGGCGCGGCGCGTAGCGTGCCAGCATCATTGCAACAGCTTCCCTTACGACTCTCTCTCGCTCGGTTTTGGTGGGCGGTTTCCCGACACCGACGACACGTAGCCATAGCAAAGGCTCATTGAGTAAGCCAAGGAATTGGCGTGCAGCCAGATCTGGATCGGGGATGGCAAGAGTTCCGTGTTCGTCAATCTGTTTCAGATAGCCGATCAGCGCGCGCATCGCAGGCGCCTTCCCTGCTTCGAAGAAATTGCGCGGCAGGTCGGGAAAGCGCGTTCCCTCGCTGATGACCATACGAAGGAAGGCGACCGCCATTGGCGGTTCCCAGAAATCAACAACTGCTTTACCAAGTCGGCTTAGGCCGATGGCAGGCTCGCGCAGTGCCTCCTTGCCGGCCGTGATCTCTACCGCCGGAAAGTCTCGCCAAACGCGTTCGATGGCGGCGGAGAACAGCGCCTCCTTGCTCTCGAACTGGTTATAGACCGTCCGCCGCGCGGCGCCGGACGCCTTTGCGACGAGGTCCATGCTTGTGCCCTCGTATCCGTGGGCGAGGAAGACATGCATTGCCGCCTCCAGGATCGCATCCCGCTTTGTCGTCTCCGTGTGAGTGACGTCGCTACTCGGCGAAGTGGTCTTCACCGAATGGGCACGTGGGCTTGGCAAGGCGATATTCTCCCATTGACTGCACTGCACTGTGCAGTGTAGTTGAATTGGCACTGCACGATGCAGTGCATAGGAGATACATGATGTCAGTGGCATTTGCCACCAGTTCGACCCCAAGGCGCCGCTCCGAGAAGGGCTGCGGCAACTTGCGGCCGCCACAGGATTTCCAGGGCAGGCCTACCTCGACAGTCTCAGTGAAAGTTCCCTCGATTTCGAGCGCTAGCTCGTGGAGTGGGCTTCCCTTGGCGAATAAGGCCTTAGCCCCGGCAATGCCATCGATATCGCTTTCATCCCCGCGGGAAGCGCCGCGGCAGGCATTTTACGAGTTTCCTGCGGCGGGGCGGATTTTCGCGGATTCTCGTTCATCAGCACCGCAGCGGCTACCGCCGCACTAACGCGAGCGCAGATTGTCTGCGCGAGGGGCAGTGCGTGAGCCGCCATCCATCCACCAACAACAGTGCGACGAGAGAAGTGTCTGCATGACAAACTCAAGGTCGACATACCCGGCGACACTTGCCGGGAGAAAGAAAGGCACAATGACGCTCGATCCCGATATCGCGGCTTTTTTGGAACAGGCCGCATCCGCACCGTCGCTGGAAAGTCTATCGTTGGAGGTGGCGCGGGCTTCGTCCAAGGGGCTTGCCCAGTTGCAGGGGCCGCTTGAGCAGATCGTCCAGATCGACACGTTTAATGTGTCGGCCCTCGATGGCGCGGCCATTCCGATCAGGGTTTATCGGCCGACCTCGCTACTGTCCGATCTCCCGCCGGTCATCGTGTTCGCGCATGGGGGCGGTTGGTTTCGCTGCACACTCGACGACTATGACAAACCTTGCCGGTCGCTGGCCAATGCAACAGGATGCGTTCTCGTTTCCGTGGACTATAGGCTGGCACCTGAGTTTAAGTTTCCAACGCCGCTTGACGACTATTATGCCGTCCTGAGCTGGGTTGCCGCCAATGCGCGAAGCATCGATGCCGATCCAGACCGACTGATCGCCGCCGGGGATAGTGCCGGAGGCAACATTGCCGCCGCTGCGACCTTGATGGCCCGCGACCGGAACGGACCAAGCATAGCACACCAGCTTCTCTTCTATCCTGTTACCAATTTCGGATTCGACACAGAGTCCTACGAGGCGTTTGCCATGGGCTATTTGCTCACTCGCTCTGCCATGCAGGCGTGCTGGTCCTACTACCTTGCCGATGTCGTCGATGGTGCTTGCGCTTATGCGTCACCCCTGCGCTGTCAGAATTTGTCCGGTCTGCCATCGGCGACGATAATGACCGCAGAGTTCGACCCGTTGCGGGATGAAGGTGAGCAATATGCTCTCAAGCTCCGCGAGGCGGGTGTTGCCGTCGACTTGCACCGCCTACCAGGCATGATCCACGTCTGCATCCACTTTCTGGGAATGGCCCCGGGCAGTCGGATTCTTTTCGACCTGAGCCGGCAAGCGATCAGAACGCGTTTCGACAACTAGGCATCCTGGTGGATGGCAGTTTTGTCGCAAAGCGCGCTATTCGTTAGAAGGAAGCGCCAACATCCCGATCCTCATGCCACAAGGGTTTCGAACCGCTCTGAGATTGAAGGAGGTGGACCATCGTCTAACCTCGCCTGTCGTTTGCGCGTCACGTCAATCATCTCGATGCCGAAGAGAATGTCTGCGGCGTTCGCCAAAGAGAGGGTCGGCAGCGACTTTAGACCTTGCGCCTGACGACCCCGCCCAGCCGAGGCTGGGCGGGGAAGGGTTCAGATGTCACCTTGGCGATGGCCGGTCTTCCGGTCATGCGATCTGGCGGAAGAACGTCAGGTCCATCTCCTTCGCCAACAGCGCCGGCGCCGCCTGCAGGAATGCTTGCAGATAAGGCGCCTCAAAGTGGGCATCGAGATCCTCTTTCGAGCGCCAGTTTTCGTAAAGCATCCATGTGTTGCCGTCGTCTCGAGCCCTGTGAAGGACGTAGCCGAGATTGCCGGCTTCGCCGCGGGTGGGTTCGACCAGGGTCGAGAGACGGTCCCCTAGCTGGTCGCCTAGACCGGGCTTGGCGGTGAGGGTGGCGACGAGGATGAGTTTTTCAGGCATCGCTATCTCCTTTCTGGAAAATGCCTTGCCTGTTTACATCGCGGTGATTGAGGCGATAAGATAATCAATACTTAACGCACTCATTACAGTGGCTACATAATGTCACCTTCCATGACCGACCTCGCAGCCTTCGCGCGGGTGGCCCAGTTGAGGAGCTTCAAGCTCGCGGCAACCGAGAGAGGCGTGACGCCGTCTTCCATGAGCCAGACCATACGTCGCTTGGAGGATGAGATGGGCACGCGATTGCTGCACAGGACGACCAGAAGCGTGACCCCAACGCAAGCCGGCAAGGCGCTTCTTGACGGCCTTGCCCCGGCATTCGACGCTATTTCGAGGACGGTCGAAACCATAACCGCGCGATCGCTGGAGCCCATCGGAAAGTTGCGGATCAATGCTCCACCGCCCGTCGCTCATCTTGTGCTTGCACCGCTCATTTCGGATTTCCTCGAGCAACATCCGCGGATCGAATTCGACCTCTCGGTCGATGACGGATTGATCGATGTCTTCGAGGCCGGCTTCGACGCCGGTATTCGGTTTGAGGAGCGCCTCAGTCAGGATGCCGTTGGCGTTCCCTTACGGCTGCCAATGCGAATGATCGCAGTCGCTGCCCCGAGATACCTTGCTTCCAAAGTCCCGATCGAAAGTCCGACCGATTTAATGGCCGACCATCGGCTGATCCGGCATCGCTTTCCGAATGGCTCCGTCTTCCCCTGGGCATTCGAAAAGGACGGGCAGTCTTTCACAATCGTGCCAGCTGGCCCGCTCACCGTTGACGACCCGGTTGTCGAGCTCCGTGCTGCAATCGACGGCGCCGGTATTGCGTTTATGTTCGACGGGCATGCGGCACAGGCGGTATCGGCAGGGCTGCTTACGCCCATTCTTGGCGAGTGGTGCCCATCCTTCTCGGGGCCGGTCCTTTATTATTCGAGTCGCAGGCATGTCCCGGCGCCCTTGGCGGCGTTCATTGCGTTCCTGCGCGCACGAATTGGTCGATCGCATTCGACATCATCACCATAGTGCAGTCAGGAAAGCCTCGAGAAAGCACTGCTCATACAAGCCTTTGGAAGCCTTCGAAACGGCCCATGACGGCCCGGTCGACAGGGATGGCCAACCATGCAGTCCCGAATGGCGTCGGCAAGGGTGCGCCAATTTCCGTTGAATACGCCTGCACGAGTAAAGTCCTGGATCACAACGGCGGTCTCGCGGTCCTGCATGGGGCTTCAGCCTGTCTTGCTGATGTCTGTGGTTCCGGGCCTCAGCAAGCGATTATAGCGGCTCTGTCCTTTCTGCGGGAACAACCGTCCTTTGATCCAGGGTGTCTCTGACACGTTGTGAGGCTTCGGACGGTAGACGTTGGCCGAACACTCATTCCCTCGCACGGATCGCCCATCGTCACGAACACTATCGTCGCAAGGCGACTCCGGTCGCTTGGTGATGGAGCCTGATGTCTTGGGTACCCTTGCGCTGATCGCCGCGGATGGTGTCGATCACGGCGCGAAGTGGCGGCGCCATCTGCCGCTGGGCCGGATAGCAGAGGTAGTATCCGGGGAACGGAGCGGACCAGTTTTCGAGCAGTGCGACAAGTCGGCCCGCAGCGAGGTGAGGGGCGATCAACTGCTGGCTGGCGAAAGCGATACCGGCACCATCGACCGCCGCCTGCACGGCAAAATCCTTCGTGTTGGAGATCAATGGGCCGTCGATTGCGACCTCGAACCATTTGCCGCTTTCCATGAACTCCCACTTATATGGTGTCTTCTGCCCTGGCCAACGCCAGCGAATGCAACGATGCGCGACGAGGTCACGCGGATGCGCTGGCGTTCCGTGGCGGGCTAGATAGTCGGGAGAGGCAACCGCGGTCTGGCGCAGATCCGGGCCGAGTTTCACCGCAATGAGATCCTTGTCGATCACTTCGCCGAGGCGAATGGCGAGGTCATAGCCCTCGGCCACGATGTCCACGACGGCATCGTCGAGGGTGATGTCGAGCACGACCTGAGGATATGCGTCGCCAAAGTCGCGAAGGATCGGCGCCAGGTAGAGATCCGCGGCAGACCGGAAGCAGTGCACGCGTACCGTCCCGGCGGGGAGGGCTCGGTGCTCGCGCGTCTCGCCTAGCGCCTCCGCGAGCTCCTCGGTGGCCGGCTGTACTCTTTCGAACAACTTGGCGCCCGCCTCGGTCAGGGAGACGCTGCGGGTGGTGCGGTTGAACAAGCTGACCCCGACCCGTTCCTCAAGCCCTCTGACCATCTGGCTAAGTGCTGAGGATGACACGCCGAGGTTCTCCGCGGCCCGGCTAAAGCTCAACGAACCGGCGACCGCCACGAAGGCGCGGAGCTGGTTGAAGTCTCCTGCAGACAGAAGGGAAGGTTTCATGATCACCTCGATTGCTAAGCTCTGCTTAAAAGGCTGATTAGTACGCGCGGACTAACCATTGCTTTCCCCGCCCTATACTCTTCCGGGCATTCGAATTGAAGGGAAGCACCATGATTTTGCAAGAGACGCACTCAATGGAAAACATAGATGAACTGGTCGCCTTGACGAAAACCTACTTCGACGCGGCCTACGCAATGGACGCAGACGCATTTGCGACGATCTTTGATCCCGCCGCCTTGGTCACCCGGCGTGGCGAGGGCTCCAGCATCGTGGTGACCCCCGTTGCAGCTTGGCTTGATGCGGTGCGGACCCTGTCCTCCCCGCGCGATGGAGGGTGCGCACGCGCCGACCAGATCCTCTCAATCTCTATGACTGGCGACATGGCGTTGCTCAAGCTGCGCCTGCATATCCCACCTCGAGAGGTGACGGATCTGTTGTCGTGCTTTTACCTCAACGGGCGCTGGCAAATCGTCCAGAAGGTGTTTGCGGCCAAGATCCTGACCTGAAGGCGGTGGCCGTCATCACGAAGTGCCGCGTCGTCCCGAGTGATAAGGCCGGCACGGACATGTCGTCCAAAGATGTGTCCGCCGCCACTTGGCCCAAGATGAGTTCCCTAAGCCCCTCTCGCAGGGTTGGGAGATTGCGGGCGCTGATCAGATGGTTGGATCCCTGCTTGCGGCGCCGGGGCCCGAGCATACGGCTGTCAATCGGTGCTCGGGTTTGGGGAGGCTCTCCGCGACCCCCTAGCTGCTTAACATCATCTGGTCCCACCACCCTGCGGGACAGGGTGATTGGACAAGAGCGTCACGTCGCCTTCTGCACCCATGCTCGCAATGGTTACCTCGGAATGGGCACTTCGGATTCGATCGTAGGAATTGTCGTCAATTTGCCGATAGGGCGTGATGAATGAAGGACTGCCCGTAGGATGATCGCAATCCGGAGGTCGCTGTCGTGAGGTCAGTCGAGCCTCTCTCCAACGTGGCCGCGTAGCGGAGGATATTGACTTTGGATCCGGTGATGCCCGCATGGCGGCCAACTCGGACATATCGATTGATCTGGAGTGGCCTACGACGAATGTGCCGAATATCATGCCTTCACCAGATCGAGTAAGCCAGGAAATTGAACCTCCAGCTCTTCACGGCGCACATGGCGACGTCGTTCGAGACGATATTGCCGCTGTCGGATCACCCCGGCCTCGCGTAGCGCCTTGAAATGATGCGTCAGCGAGGACTTGGGTCGGTCGAAGCCGAACACCATCCGCAGGTACCTTCTCGGCGTCACCAGCCTGCTGATCGCCGGCGGTATGGCCTGCGAGATGTTCTTGATGGCGACCGGCGTTCAGTTCGCCGCCCGGCAACTCTGCGTGCGTGAAACAACGTCACATCGCCTGGTGACCGCATCGGAATAATGATGGTGTCTTTGCCTTCAGGAATCCTATCTCAAAAGCAACAACGCGTTCTGAAAGCGAGCCGACCTCCCAGCCAAATCGCGAAACTCTTCCCGCTGCGGTCGTCCCGTAGTTCATTGATGTGCTTGGCCCGAACTTCGATCGCCTCCGCCGGCGCGCGGGTATCGGGTTCGCCTTTTATGTGAGCTGGCGCTATGAGTTCCGGTTGAGCGTCTGAAGCAACTTGACCAGATCAGGCGCTTTGGCGACGACGGAATTGAAGAAAGCGGCATCGGTCTCCTCAACGACGACGACCGCCTTCCGCGCCAGCGCGCGGCCGGCGCTTGTCACGGTGACCAGCTTGGCGCGCGGATCATGGGGGTGCGGCCGGCGCGTCAGATATTTCAGTCTCTCCAGCGAACGCACGATCTGCGAAGTCGTCATGGGATCGACGCCGGTGAGTTCCCGAATTCGTGCCTGGCTCAATGCCTCCTTGTCGCCAAACCAAGTGGCGCAGGCCAGGATTACGAATTGCGGATGCGTCAACCCGAGCGGCTGCAGTGCCGCGCGCTGCCGGCGTTGCCAGACGTTGGACACGCGCCATAGCAGAAAGCCTGGACTGTCTCCGGGGCCGGAGAAACTCGTTGGCAGCGAAAGCTCTTCTTTGCTCATGACGGTCCAGCCAGAAGCGTAGCACCTATGGAACCAACCGCGCTCGCGAAGCCATGCGACGACAAGACCAGATGGCTGCGCGGCTGCGCCATGCCCCAATCCGGCGGCAGGCGGAGATCGAATCGGTTTTTAATCGCTGCACGCGAGATTTGCCGCGCGCCAGCATAGCGCACACGGCGACCGAAGGGCACAGAGCAACCAACCATATCACGTTGCAACACGCCTTTATCGAGGACCAGGCCGCCTCTTCCTGTTGTGGGCGAGTGGTAGACCAACCGGTCACCGATCTGCATCCACCGCCATCGCGCTTTCTTGCCGTGACAAGCCTGCGCAAAACCGCCGCGTATGCCGGGGTGGGCATGCGCGCGCGACTCCACACCAAATCGCCGTATCATGATCACGCACCCTCGGCGGCAGCCACCAATGCAGCAAGAACGTCAGGGAAATCGGCCGAGATCATCGGGCCGACTTCCGCAGCCTCGGATCCATGCGCGTCGACGGAATAGCTGATGCGAGTGCGTGACGGCGAGAGCGGCTCGATGCGGTGCGCAACGGCGATTACGAGGTCGCCGATCCGGGTCTCATCGACGAAGCACTCATTCTCACGTACCTCGGTCAGCACCGAGCGGAACGCATCCTGCCCAGGCGGCTTCATCATAAAACTGGTGCCGGCCGAGAACGGCCCCTCGAGCACAATCGTTTCGATCCCTGCGTTCCATTGCGGCCATCCCTGAACGTCACGGAACAACGCCCAAACGGCCTCGGGGCTTGCGGCCGTTTCAATGCTGAATTGCGTCTGCCAGGCAGATCGTGAGGTCATCGTTCCTCTCCACTATACTAAGTGTCATTATTGTAAGCGTGCATATTATATTTGCAAGAGGCAATTTCTGCGGCTCGCTGGGCGGCCCTTCATCTTGGATTAAATCAGGCCGCATTCACACGCTTGCGTGCGTCCGCTTGGGCGTTGGGTCCAAGCTCGGCTATAGCGGCGCCGAGCGCTTCCTGGCGACGGCCGAAGATGAAGACGAAGGCGCCTTCCTCGATGAAACACTTTGTCGCAGCGAGGCCGATGCCGGTGGCGCTGCCGCTGATCACAGCGGTTCTTCCATTCAATCTGGTCATATCATGCATTCCTTGTGTCGCATCTGGGGTCATCGCTTTGCGGAGACATCTCCTCGCGGGTGATCAGCCGGATCTGCTTGCGGGTGTTTATATGTCGCGCGCGAGACTGGCCGCGTGGCGTGCGGGTGCGCCGGATCCAATCCGGCCCATCGTCATCGGCGGTTAGGCTCTTCCGGACCGGGTCGACGAAGGGGAGGTTCGCGCTACAGGGGTTCCGTTCGGGACGGCGGACGCCAACGCGCAGATCGATGCGACAAGGCAAGGGATCGGCATGACCAGACTGCCTTGTTTCGTCGGAGATGCCGATCAGCTGCAGGCAAGAGTTCCAGGCATCGATCTGAAATCACCTTCGACAATCTGGCTTCTGACGCAGGGGGAGACACGCAAGACGAAGCGCGTGCGGCTGTTCACAGAGTTCATATCCCACCGACTCGCTGCGTACGCTCCGCGCCTCGCCGGGCGGTCCATATCGCGCGGCTGACGTCCCGTGCGAAATGCAACAAATGGGCCAGGGAAATTTCTGTTGGAGAATGGCGTTCGCAAAAGGGACAGACAGCGGAGTGACCGCTCTCCGTGAAATCGAAACGCATAGGGGACGGTCCGCTCCTGGCCCCAATTCGGCCGGTCTATCAAGGTCAGGCCCGTGTATGCTATTGAAAAAATAGTGGTGGGGGGAACTCGCTATAATAACAAAGCCGTCGGCTCAAATCCCTTCAACTACATGGGTTGGAGCAGTGTGCTCGGAGGGCTAAAGCGGTCCTGGAAACCATCCTCTCGGAATGCCTTGAATCAGACATAGTGCGGGCATCATCGCTAAGGGTTTCTCAGGTCTACCCTTAGCAGATTTAGGCCACGATGGCGCAGGGGCGCGTATACATCGATCTACGCGTTCCAGCGGACGGGATGGGTTCACACTTTAGTTGCCCTTCGGTTCAACAGAGACTGTAGCGGTCCTCCCAGCAACCAGCTGAACCGCATCCGGGACATCTTCGAAGTCGATGCGCACCGGGATCCTCTGGGCCAGACGAACCCATGAGAAAGTCGGGGCAACACTGGCCAGCGAGCCTGCAGCATCACTTCGCTCTCGGTCTTCGATTCCGGCGGCAATACCTGCGACCCGTCCGGTAACCGATTGCGGCTCTCCCATGATATCGATCTTGACACGGTCGCCGATGTGGATACGTGGAAGTTTGGTTTCTTCGAAGTACCCAGCGATATAGATGGATGGCCTTTCCACGAGCACCCCAACCGCACTTCCGGCGGAAACATAGTTACCGCGACGTAGAGAGAAGTTCGTGATTTTACCCGAGGCCGGTGCCTTCACGATTGTCCGGTCAAGGTTCAGCTTGGCCAGGTCAACGCCTACGCGTGCCGATTGATAGGCGGCGTCCGCCTGGCGCATCTGGCTCTCCGCATGCTGCCGCTCCTTGAGGCTGGCTGCTTCTTTAGATGAAAGCAGCAGATACCGTTCGAAATCTGTCCTCGCCAGCTCTGCCGCAGCTTTGCTGCTCTGCATCTGGGCCTCCGCCTCGCGCAGCGCAAGGTCGAAGCGGTCTGTTTCGATTCGAAAGAGGGGCGCCCCTTTCTCCACTTGCGCGTTATCCGATACCAGAACCTCTGTGACGGGTCCCGAGACATCTGGTGCCAGCCGGATGATGTCCGCCCGGATATGAGCATCCCGTGTCCACGGCGCCTCCATGTAGTGGGACCACAGGTGCCAGCTTAGAACCGCGGCGCAGCTCACCATAGATAAGGACAACAGGACTCTGCCTGAGGTGATCGTAAGGTTCTTCATGTCTGCAACCAGTTGAAAAGGGCGGAAAGCCCGCCAAGGACGATGATGTAAAGTGCGAGGTTGAACAGGGAGCGATGCCACACCCCTTGATAAAGCCCGAGCCTGGAGAGGAGCGATGTAAGCATGCGGAGTAGACCGTATGCGCACAGCGAAAGTGCCGAGAACCACGGCAGGAAGACACCATAGAGGTCGAATTGTCCGGTCACGCAGCATTCCTTTTTGAAGGAGGTGTTATCAATATCGGAAAATCTGCCTTCGGGGCGAGGCACAGACGAAGACCAGCAGCGTGGACAACAAGTTGCGTGTCGGCGTCCGTTGGAACCATGTCCGCAGTAGAAAGGATAAAGTCGTCCAGCAATCCGATTGCATTCTCCAATGCTTCGCTTCGCTCTGCGGGTGCAAGCCGATACAAGATCTCCAGTCCAGAGAAGATTGCTTGCGCCTTGAGGCGGATAGGCATTGAGACTTCGTCCGCGAGTTCTTGCATCGCTGTTATATGAAGTCCTGTCCGCAGATCCCTTATCAGGTCCACATCGGAGGCGCCGGAGGCGGGAGAGAGTTTCGCCGACCGGGCGGAGAACAGGCCGGCCATATCGATGAGGTGATGGAGCGTGACATGGGCCTCTGCATGCCTGCCGGCCGCAATCCTGGCGACATGCTTCTGGGTCGCAAAAAAAAGCCTCCGGGCGTTGGTCTCCGCCCTGACGGATCGGAAGATGTTGCAGACCACGATTGTCCAGATCATCGCGAGAATGGTTGCGATACCTGTGTTCGCAAACATCATGAAGTCGCTGCTCTGGCGCGCCTGAAGGTTGAGAAGAAGCGGAAAGTTTATGCACAGCCCCATGCCGATTATCGCAAGCGAGGGCACAGCGAGGCATATCCCGGCAGGGATCAGGAATAGCCCGAGGGCAGCGACGAGCGGCACGAAACCATCAATCAGCGGAAGGATCGCGAAGCCATAGACGAACGCTGCGATGACGGAACCGATTGTGACATGGACGAATTTGCGCATTGCTGGTACCGGATCGTCCATCGTCGACAGAAGGCAACAAAGCACGCCCGAAATCTGGGCAAATGTCATCCCGTCCGTCCAGCCGCTTGCAATCCACAGGGACATGGAGGTCACCAGGCAGATCGCAACCGCCAGCGCCGATAGCAATGCCATGCCGATATCACGGTGCGGGGCTGGAATATTCTCCGGGGAACCGAAGCGACGAGCCTCTCTCGCTGCGTTCTCCTCCTTTAGGGCGTTCAGAAGGCACTGACACCCGCGAGAAACCTGAAGAACATCCCGCAGGTTTCGCGCAGCACTGGCAAGAAGCAGACTTTCCCATGATCGAGGCCCTTGGGAAGAGGCGAGTAAATCAGCCCTGATCTTGAAGAACGCGGAGGCGCTTGTTGAACGCGATCCCACGCCTGCAATCAATGATATGGCTTGCTCCGAGCGGGGAGTGTTGAGCTTCGCCAGTGCCCGTCGCAGATCCTCCAGTTCGCTCAGCAACGGAAGAAAGGACACCATCCGGTGCTGCAGTGATCTCACCACCGACACTGCACGTCGATACCTCGATCCGTCATATCGAAGGTGGGCCGTGAAGGACCGGAGGTCGACCGCGTCCTCCGCCAAGGCGTACCGTTCCGCTCTGCTTCGGGCTTCATCCGCCTCGGCAGTTGCGGTTGCCGCAAAGAGCGTCTGCGCCCTTGCCATCCAGACATCGATCCGCGCGAGGAGGGTTGTAGCGACCTGAACTGGAAGAACAACGTGGCTGACGATCGAGGCGCACAGGATCGCCAGCCCGATCTCCTCTACGCGGGAAACGACAGTGTCGAACGTATTTGCTGGCGCTGCGACGAGCGGCAGTCCCGCGAGAAGCACGGTGTAGCCGGCGAGGAGAGAGGCATAGCTGCGAGGCGTGCGATCAAGAAGGCTTAGAAAAGTGCATCCTGAAACCCATACAACGATCGCTGCGGACAGCAGCACTGGTTCGTTCACCAGGTTCGGGATCATGATAAGCGTCGCAACGCCGCCGGCGACGGTCCCCAGCAGTCGATAGAGTGATTTCGACGAGATCGCACCCGAAAGCGGATGAGCAACGATGTAGACGGTTGCCACCGCCCAGAACGGTCGCGGCAGATCGAACCTTATTGCGATGTAATAGGCCAGCATTGCCGCCAGGAATGTCTTCAACGAAAATATCACATTCGTGGTGGTGGCGACCGGTCGTGCGCTCACACCTCGTCTCCCGAGTGAGTATCGACCCGCGTGCCACCTAGTTCATGGTTGGAGACAGTCAGTCCGTAGACTGTGGGCGAGGCGTAGCAAAAGATCGGAGCCGCCATGCAGGCATACATGTAAGCTTCGAGTGGATCTGCACATGAAACAGCCGAACTGGGGGTCGGCTGATGACGAAAGAGCCCGAGTGTCCGCGCGAGGCAGGCTTTTATGAACTTTCGCACGATGGCTATGCCATCGGCCCCCATAGACGTGTATTGGGTAGGCGAAATGCAAAGCCTGCGAAAGGTCTTTTTACGCAATCGGATTTCGGTCTGGATGATAACGGACCACCATTGCCGCTCTTGCTTTTGAACTGTCATCGTCAATCTCCGAACTCTTTGACGTGACTCTATCGACAAAGCGCATAGATGAATTTAGATATTCTCTCTAATGATAGTTAAATTCCACCAGTCGCCCTCTCTATCCGAAGCTTTTGCTGGCCACGAGATCGAAACCTCCCTTGCGCCTGTGCACGCTGTGAGGATCGACGTCTCGCAGAATGAACGGGAGGCACCTGACCACCGCCACCGAAAAGGGCAGCTTGTCATGGCTTCGCGGGGCGGCGTGACATGTCGTGTTCCAAGCGGGATGTGGATGGTGCCGCCTCATTGCGGCGTCTGGGTTCCCGGCGGCATGCCGCACAGCAATGTGGCAACCGCCAATGCCCGTTTGTTTTTTCTGTTCATCGAGCCGGGCGCCGCCGCTCTGCCCGAGCGATGCTGCACGCTGTCTCTATCCCCGCTCGTCAGAGAACTTATCATTGAGTTGGCCGATCAGCCTGCAGCGAAGACTGCTGACTCTGAACTCATGGTAACATTGCTTCTGTCGGCATTGTCGCGGATGCCGGTAGAGCATCTTCACCTCCCGCTGACGGATGAGCCCCGGCTTGCGCGGATTGCATGGGAATTGGCCGACGATCCTTCCGATCGCAGTACGATGGCGCAGTGGGCAAGGCGAGTAGGAATGAGTGAAAATTCGCTCGCACGTCTCGTTCATCATGAGACCGGACTGACGTTCGGCCGTTGGCGACAGCAGCTTCAATTGATCGTCGCAATCCGCAGCCTTGCGGCGGGGGCGACAGTGCAGCAGGTTTCGGGCGATCTTGGATATGAATCCGTGTCTGCGTTTATCACCATGTTCAAGAAAGCGCTTGGCACATCGCCATCCAGATATTTAGCTAATTTTGACCGGCAGGCATCAGCAAACTCAGTTATCACCTGAGAGGAGATAAAGCATGTTCACCCACGTCATGATCGGCAGCAACGACCTCGAACGGTCCAGAAATTTCTACGATGCGACCTTTGTCGCCCTAGGGGGCAAGCCCGGCGAGATGGATGCGAGAGGCCGGCTGATCTACGCCCATGCAGGAGGGCGGCTGATGATCACGAAGCCGATCGACGGCAAGCCTGCAACTGCTGCCAACGGCGGAACGATCGGTATTGCGGCGACGACCCCCGACCACGTCCTGGCGTGGCACACCGCCGGTGTCGCACATGGCGGCTTGGCAATCGAGAGCCCGCCCACGGAACGGCCGAACGGCGCGTTCGTTGCATATCTTCGCGACCCAGACGGAAACAAGCTGACCGCACGGACGCATCCAACGAAATGAGATAGCCGTGTTTAGCGCTTAGTGATCAATGGTTAGAGGCGAGCGGGCGTGGAATGCCGGTCTGTGCCGCTTCCAAATCACCCGATCGGATGTTTGTGCATTCCCAGTCCGGGTAATAAACTAAAAGCAGGCAGCCAGCCCAAGGTCATCCTATCGGGACGACCTTCATGCCTTATTCTGTTAAGGAACACGCCTCGTGGGAAGATGCAAGGACATGGCCGTTGGTTCTGTTCCCATCAAGAGCAAAGAGCATAGATTGCATCACGGCAGCCAGCAAGCTGGACGGGAGGAGCCCTTGGCAAGACTCCGGATACTTGGGCCTGCCTTAGATGTCCCTGCATAAGGAGGGAAATCTCGCTCAAAGTCTCGAACTGCTTGACAAAAATTGAAGGAACATATAGTGAACAAATGATGGTGAAAAAGTCGTTGAAAGAACGCTTGGCAATACTTTCTGATGCTGCAAAATACGACGCATCTTGCGCGTCGAGCGGAACCACAAAGAGAAATTCGTCGTCATCTGGCGGTTTGGGCTCGACGGAAGGTTCTGGCATCTGCCACGCCTATGCTCCCGATGGGCGATGCATTTCGCTCCTGAAAATCCTGATGACGAACTTTTGCATCTACGACTGTGCTTACTGCATCAACCGTTCCTCAAGCAATGTCGAAAGGGCACGTTTCTCGGTCGAGGAAGTTGTCTGGCTGACGCTGGAATTTTATCGCCGCAATTATATCGAGGGATTGTTTCTATCTTCAGGTATTATTCGCTCTTCCGACCACACGATGGAGGAGATGGTGCGGATCGCCCGTGAATTGCGGACGACGCATAGATTTCGTGGTTATCTCCATTTGAAATCGATTCCCGAGGCATCGCCACAGCTGATCGAGGAGGCGGGACTCTATGCGGATCGCCTTTCAATCAACATAGAATTGCCGACAGACGCGGGTATCGGGAAATTTGCTCCGGAAAAGCGGCCCGACAACATTCGTAAATCGATGGGCGACCTGCGCCTCAAAATCGAGGAAATGGCCGAACCGACCCTCCAGACGAAGCGCAGACAAAAGTTTGCGCCGGCCGGGCAAAGCACGCAGATGATTGTCGGCGCCGATGCTGCAGATGACGTCATTGTTTTGGGTACCAGCGCGCGGCTCTACGGCAGCTATGGTTTGAAGCGCGTTTATTATTCAGCCTTCAGCCCGATCCCGGATTCCTCGAAAAATCTGCCGCTGATCAAGCCGCCCCTTATGCGCGAGCACCGGCTTTATCAGGCGGATTGGCTCTATCGCTTCTATGGTTTTGGTATCGATGAAATCACGTCTTCCCGACCGGATGGCATGCTTGATCTCGATCTTGATCCCAAACTGGCATGGGCACTCGGTCATCGTGACCGGTTTCCGGTTGACGTGAATCTGGCGGAAAGGGAAATGCTTCTGCGCGTGCCGGGGTTCGGCACAAAAACCGTGCGGTCTATTCTATCAGCGCGCCGCTTCCGCCACTTGCGACTTGAGGATATTGCGCGGTTGGGCGTTTCCCTGAAAAAGGTAAAGGCCTTTATTACGACAGACGGCTGGAATCCACGTCGGTTGCTTGATCGAAACGATCTGCGCGCGATGTTCACGCCTCAGCCCGAACAGTTGTCGTTGTTATGACGGAGACTTGTTTCCTCGAAGGCCGTGGCGATCTATCCGAGTGGAGGGATGCCGCTCGACGGTTCTTGCTTTCCGGGATCGAACCTACCGCAATTGATTGGCGGTTAAGCAGCGAAGAACGAGAGCTGTTCGGCGACCGTGCGAAGTTGCCCCAAAAGGAAAGTCCTCATCCGACGGTAGCGACAAGCGGCGCAGCAAAGGTGGCGGTGCCCTCGGCCTTTCTCCGGCTTGCGGAAGCCGTGATCTGCCACTCCGATCCCGGCCGATTTGCGCTGCTTTATCGAATTCTGTTTCGGCTGAAGCGGGACCTACATCTGCTTGATGTTAAATCGGATGCGGACATCGTGGCTGTGGACCGCATGCACAAAGCCGTGCGCCGTGACTGTCACAAGATGACGGCCTTCGTGCGTTTCAAGGAAATGCAGTTTTCGGTTGGCGTCATGGATCGACGCCGCTTCTTCGCGTGGTTCGAGCCCGATCACTTTATCGTTGACCGCGTGGCACCGTTTTTCCAGCGCAGGTTCACCGACATGGATTGGATCATCGCGACACCACGGGGATCGGCATCCTGGGATGGTCAGACCCTAATGACCTCGACGGAGCCGGCAGAAAAGCTTGATATAAGCGACGAGACTGACGAACTCTGGCGTACCCACTACGCATCGATCTTCAATCCTGCACGATTGAAGGTGAGAATGATGATGGCGGAGATGCCAAAGAAATATTGGAAGAACCTCCCGGAGGCGGAACTCATTCCGGGGCTTATTGCGGGTGCGGAGGCCAAGTTGCTCGATATGGGACAGCGGCAATCCAGTGAGCCGTTGCCTTTCCATCATCGATTGCAGAAGATGGCTGCGCATGCGTCGGCGGGGCCGACTGCGCTGCCAGGCACAATGGATGCATTGCGGCAGGAGGCGAAGCACTGCAGCCGTTGCGATCTCCACTGCCGGGCCACACAGACTGTATTTGGCGAAGGGCCCGTCGATGCTTCGATAATGATCGTGGGCGAACAGCCGGGCGATCAAGAGGATCTAGCGGGGCGCCCCTTTATGGGACCTGCCGGCCGCGTACTCGAGGATGCTTTATCACTCGCAGGCTTCAATCGGCGTGAGCTTTACGTCACCAATGCAGTCAAGCATTTCAAGTATGAACCACGCGGCAAACGGCGCATCCACCAGCGACCGAATGAGGGCGAGGTGCAGCAGTGTCGTTGGTGGCTAACGCGCGAAATTACCGTGGTGAAGCCAAGGCTGATTGTTGCCTTGGGGGCAACCGCGCTATTTTCGCTTACGGACCGAAAAGATCGTCTGGCGGATATTCGCGGCCGACCCATAGTGATGGATGACACGCGAACGCTGTTCGTAACCGCACATCCGTCCTACGTATTGCGTGTGCAAGACAAGGATCGGCGGGCAGACGAACTGGCGCAGTTTCGCAGAGATATAAGCAGGATCGGACGCCTGGCAACCTGACCGTTGGCTTTTTCGGCAACTTCGGATTCGATCGGAGGGTCGAAATATGATGCCCACCCTCTTTCAGAAGCCGCTGGATTGGCTGGAGATTGGAGTGGTATGCCTCCAGCGTCATAAGTGTCAGATGGCAGCCGGCCTCCATGCAGACTGGGCGACGTTTTCATCCATGACTGGCTCGCAACTGTCCAGAAACGTCGCATCTTGCCGGTGTAGGTACCCTCTTCGCTCTACCAGCCAAGATCCGACGCAGCCTTCAAAACAGGGATTGTCTGATGCTCCCAGTTGGTGCTCGTCGTTGGCAGCTATGGCAGTTTCCGAGAATATTTGACGAGGCGCGTGAATACGTTCCGCTTTCTGCTGTAAGGCTCAAGATCGACATCGCTGACCAGCCTTGCGCCGCCCTCTCTCTTTTCCAGTGTGATCTTTCGGGTATGAAAGGCCTCGAGCTCAGTGCGGTGGCCGACGCTAACGATAGTGGCGTTCGGCAGCTCGTCGATCATCATCTCCATGATCTTGTCTTGAGTCTTTTCATCGAGCGCCGAAGTGGCCTCATCAAGCACAATGATGTCAGGAGTGTTCAGCAGAAGCCGGGCAAACGCCAGGCGCTGCTTTTCACCGCCAGACAGCGTATGATCCCAAGGTGCGTCGTCGTCAAGTCGGTCGCGGAGGTGGCCGAGACCTACTTTGTCGAGCGCAGCGCCGATCTCATCCAAAGCCCAACTATCAGAGGCTTGGGGATATGCGACCACCCGACGAAGCGTTCCCGATGGGATGTAGGGACGTTGGGGCAACATGAATAATTGTCTGTCGGCATGGAAGGCTACGCTTCCGCTCCCCCAGGGCCAAAGGCCTGCAATCGCCCGCACGAGCGTGCTTTTTCCCGAACCGGATTCTCCAGCGACTAGGACGCGCTCGCCCGATCCAATCTCGACCTGGGTCTCCTTGACGACAGCCGTACCGTCGCCCAGCGATACGGAGAGATCGTTCAGACCGAGCATGACATCGTCTTTGCTTTCGCCACGCTTAATTCGTCCAAAGGTTTCGTTCTGCTCGGCATGCTCCAGCCCGTCGAGCGACATCATAAGGGATGAGACACGCCTGGCACACGCGTTCCAATCGGCAAGACGCGGATAATTGTCAACGAGCCAGCCAAACGCACCCTGAACGATTGTGAATGCGGAAGCTGCCTGCATCACTTGCCCCAGCGACATACTTCCGTCGAGAAACTTTGGCGCGCACAGAAGAACCGGGACGACGGGGGCAATCAGCATTGAACCCTGCGATACCAAGGTGGTGCGCATATACTGATGCGCCAACAGTCTCCACTGTTTCCGAACGCGGGCGAATGTCTTTTCGAGATCGTTGCGCTCTTCCGCCTCACCTCCAAGGAGAGCGATGCTTTCGCCGTTCTCCCGCACCCGGGTCAGCGTGTAACGAAACTCCGCTTCCCCCTGATTTTTCGTCTCGGAGACGCGAACGAACCTACGGCCTATGAACGCTATAGAGCCTGATGTCATCACCGAATAGAGAACAGCGGTCAAAACGAGAAAGCCTGGAATGGTGATGTAGGAACCGTCGATCTTTATGATCAGGGCCCCTCCAATCGTCCAAAGAACGACGATAAATGTCGAGGCTGACACGAGCGCCGCGATTACGCCGGCGATAAAATCCACCGGAGATTCTGTGGCAATGCGCATGTCCTCCGAAATGCGTGCTTCGGGATTTTGATGATCGCCGGCAATGAGGTTAAGCTGATAGTAGCGGCCGTTGGCCAACCAGCGCGCAATCAGCGCTTTTGTCAGCCAGGCGCGCCAGCGTCGCTGGATGAGCATGCGAACGTAAACTTGAATAGTGACGATCGCAACGCTACCGAGAACAAGGGGTGGGAAAACAGCGCCCAAAAAATAGACGCTGGAAGCGTTGCGTTGCTCTACAGCATCAAAAAGACCGCGGTTCCAAACGTTGATGCCGTACTGGAAGCCGACATTGGTTGCAATCAACGTCAAGAGTCCTATAGAAAAAAGCCACGCGAACCTATCGCCTTCGCATCCCCAATATCCACGGGCGCTCATCCAGAAACGTTTCAACAAGTACGCCCGCCGCGCATCCTCCAGCTGTTCTGGTGACAGATCCGGGCCGGCGTCGATGATATCGAGGGGCGCAGGTGGCACAGTGTGGGACTTATTCTCTTCCATGATTGCCTCTTCCATGCCAAGATAACTTAGTTTCCGCGTCCTCAGTTCGGCCTCACCGTGTTACATACCCTCGCTTTGGGTTTAAATCGTACAGCGAGTGCCACCGGCGACCCTTGCTGCGAACCTTTGCAGCTCGCTTTATGGAACACCCACCTTCCTTCGCTCTGAGGTGTGCCCGTTGGGATCGGATTTGAAGGTCGACGCGAAAGCAAATAAGTAGAGCGGCAGAGCCACTTGTTTAGGTGCAGGCAGGTCATTTAAAATCAGTGGCCGGGGGCCTTCTGTTTCGTAGTAGCGATCTGGTTGGCTGATGTAAAACGAAGCACAACATCAGGCTGATTTAATATGACTTCCGTTCTTAAGCGGCGGAGGGGATTCTTTCACTATCCGGGTACCGCCTATCGGCCTTTGAAGGGCTTTGCTTGTCCTCGCCGAAAAGGGCTGTGATGGTGAGTCTCTGGGAAGTGATATTGGTCCGCGGCATTCGACCAGCCAATGCCGTGGAACGCTAGCCGCAAGAACCCGCCTCCCTTCGACGCCTGTCACGACCAAACTGCGCGCCATGACGCTCCTCTGATTTGCCTCCAGTCAGCTTCGCAAAGTCCGCAGGATCTCCGGCGATATAGACGCCATGCTCGCTCCGAGCGATTGAACGATGACGCGTGCTGAACAGAACGGAGTTCGGCGCCGAATTCTCATCGCTGGAAATGCGCTGTCATTGTCGCTCGTAAGCCGCGGCTTCGGCGTGACGGTCGTCCAGCGCCGCCCTCAATTTCGCGGGGCACGGTGCATTGCGTCACGCGCCCGCACGAAGCAGCTATTCGCTTCTCGCGCTGACGATTTTGCAGTTCCTGAATACCCGACTGTCTCGTCCTAGTGCGCAATGGGCGAGTTGCAACCGTCATCTCCGCAAATAAATCTCTGGAACATACAGGTTTTCGGCGTGTTTCCGATTCATCCAACAAGAGGTAAACACCGATGAAGACAATCATGCTCCTCACCGCCAGTCTAGGACTCGCGGCATCCGCAGCTTTCGCCCAGAGCGAAACTCCGAGCACTTCACAGACGACGCCTGCGGTCAATACCGAGCAGAATCCCGCGGCACCGGTCGCGGGCAAGAACAGCTTCACCAAAGACCAGGCGAAGTCCCGAATCGAAAAGGCTGGCTACACCGATGTGGGTGGCCTGAAACTCAATGATCAGGGCGTATGGCGCGCCACCGCTTCCAAGGACGGCAAGCCCGCAATTGTCTCTCTGGATTTCCAGGGCAACGTCACGCTTGCCAAGTGAAGCGACAATGGAGGAATTCTCATGAAGACCACAGTGACAGGACTATATGACAGCTATGAGGACGCCAAAGCGGCCGTGAAAGCTCTTGAAGATGCAGGCGTGCCTTCGGACGACATCACCATCGTCACCAACAAGGCCAATAGCAAGGTTGACGTAGAAGGACAGGGTAACCGTGCAGGTGAAGGTGCTGGAACCGGTGCCGGGATTGGCGCTGTAGCAGGCGGCGCAGGCGGTCTTCTGACCGGCCTCGGGATGCTTGCGATCCCAGGCGTCGGGCCGGTCGTCGCAGCCGGTTGGCTCGCTGCCACGGCGGCCGGTGCGGTGGCTGGCGCCGTTGCGGGCGGTGCCGTCGGCGGGCTAGTCGGCGCGATGGTCGAGTCCGGCGTTCCGGAAGAAGACGCCAACTTCTACGCGGAGAGCATCCGTCGTGGCGGATCTGTCGTGGCTGCCCGCGTTGAAGACGACCGTCGCGCGTCTGCCGAGGCGATCCTCAACAGCGCGCCTCGGGTTACCGTCGTAGATCGTCGTGCGCGGTTTGCGGAACAGGGTTGGACTCGTTTCGACGAGACCGCCGATCCCTACACGGCGGAACAGATCGCCGCCGAACGCGACCGCTATCGCGTCAACCGTCTATAATTCACGCCAAGGCAAACCATCGGAAAGCCTCGCAGCGACTGCGAGGCTTTTTGCTACCCGCTTCCGGGACCTTTGCGCTCTCGGCGTTGTCTTCTGTCGATCGAGAGGAGGCCCGGCATCGCGCTGCACATCTGGACCCGTTTTAAGGATCGGTCGTGGCGCAGGATCGTCCAATCCCAGCTGGCACCGATGACCGCGGGCCTCGTGACGGCGAGCGCCGCCGTCATCACTGAAGCCTCGGCGCCCAGTCTGGTTCTGGCAGCGGTCGCGGGAGGATGTGCCGTCGTCCTAACGAAGACTAGCGTGCATCCCCTCTTCGTTCTGGGCGCAGAAGCGTTGATCGGGCTAAGCGGTCTCGGACAGATGTGAGGGTCCGACGTTCGACCGTAGACCTCCACTGGAAGATGGCCGACTCTTAACCCCATGCTTTGCCATGTGGCGCCGTGGCGTGAGCTCAGTTTCCTCCGGGCGGTGCCGTGCATCCCTGATCTTTCTTAGGGACGCTCGAGTTTGCCGCTCGTCTGCGAGTGGTTACGACCTGTATCCGCATTCTTGGGGCATGGGTGGATCGGGATCGATGGTCAACCTTGCTTGCGCACGTGAACATTTCACCGATGTGCAGACTTCTCTTGTTTGAACGTCTCGGTCGAACAGAGGAAATCGTCGTAGAATTCGACCAATGGTTCGCAGCTGTAAAACGCCAAGCGGATTTCGGTGCGAATATCAAAAGCTTGCCGGGTGATCGGGTGGGCAAGTCACATCGAAATGTACCCCTATGTTTTTACGGGAAAGCGTTAATTCTGTTTCAACAAAGCTACGCTAGATTCTTATCGTATTGGGCAGGCCATGAGGTGCCTGTGTCTGGCGGCGTTTCGATAGCTGACGGACTGCTTTTTCTTTCTTAGATCATACCACAAGAGCTCCACACATTCGGTTTTGGTCAAGCGGGTTGGCGTCACGGCGCCCGCAGCGTAGGTGCGCAATCATGCTTTTTTCTCTTCGAAATATACTTGTTGGAATATTCCTTTCACTCAGCACGGCTCTGTGCGTGCTGACGGCATCGTCAACGCTCGAGGCCTATCGCGGCGAGGGTACTTATGCTGACGTCTCAAAGTTTACGATACTCGACCGCGCGCTCTTTCAGACACTTGCCAACTTCCGCAATGAGCGGGGTGACGGTTCGTCGCTCGCGAAGCTTGAACTTGGCACGCAAGATGCAACGCTTGCCCTGCTGAAGGCAGACCGGGCCGTTGTCGATAAATACATGGCTGAGGCGAAACTGGTCTCCGAGAGTATTGACAATCAGACGCTCAAGGCTCCGATTGCCGATGTCATGAGTGCCTACGATCGGGTGGTCGCATTCCGTTCAAAGCTCGACGGCGAGGTCACCAAAAAGCTCGCTGATCGCGATCCGATGCTGCAAGCCTCAACCTTGGACATCGGTCAGCAATTCTTGACGGCGCTGGAAGCAGGCTCGACCGCCGTCGAAAGCCAGATTCGCGCGAGTGATCCCACGATGGCGGCATTGATCCAGATCCGTGGGCTGACATGGTACACCCGCGCGACCGCCGGTGCAGCAAACCTGCTGTTCGTCAATACGCTCGCCTCCAGGGAGGCGATGACGGGTGAGGAGCTCAGCAAGATTAAACAGTACGACTACGCCGTGCGCTTCACATGGGGACAAATCGGCACTCTGGTCAATCATCCGTCGACACCACAAGTTGTCAAGGATGCCTACAAGGTTGGCGACGCGACCTATTTTAGTGGGGATTTTGCTGCAAAGCACAGCGCATTGCTTGCGAAGTTCGCAGCCGGCGAAAGGGGGCCTATGGCTCTGGATGACTGGCGTCCGCTTGGCAACGCCGCCCTTCTGACCATCACAAACACCGCCGCTGCAGCCGCAGATGGCATGGTTGACAAGGCGGCTGCCAGTTACAACAATGCGATTGTCAGCTTGATCGCTTACGGTGCGACGTTCCTTGTTGCCGCGGCTCTAAGCATCATCGGCATCTGCGTTATTATCTTCCGCGTCACAAAACCCGTCGGTGCGCTAACTCATTCGATGACAACGCTCGCCCAGGGCGACTTGTCGGTGTTAATCGGTGGCGTCGAGCGACGCGACGAGATTGGCGCAATGGCGCGATCCGTGCAGGTATTCCAGCAAGCGGCCTTGCGCAACAAAGCGCTCGAAGCCGACGCCGCCGCGGCGCGCATGAGATCGGAGCAGGAACGCGTCGAGGTCCAGCGCCACGCCGAAGCCGAGGCCGAACAGAGGCTGTTGCAAGCAACGGGTTCGCTTGCGACAGGCCTGCGTCATTTGGCTTCCGGGGACCTGCTCTGCGAGATTGAAACGCCGTTGGATGCGCAGTTTGAAGCTTTGCGCCACGACTTCAATTCGTCGGTCAGTCAGCTTCGCGCTGCCATGTCCCAGGTCGGTCAAGCCGCCTCACTCGTGAACAGCGGCAGTTATGAGATCTCGCAGGCCTCCGATAACCTCTCAAAGCGCACGGAGCAGCAGGCCGCGTCACTAGAAGAAACAGCCGCCGCACTTGAAGAGGTCACGTCTAACGTTCAGTCGACGTCGAAGCGAGCTGGAGATGCACGAGATCTCGTGCGCGGCGCACGGTCGAGGGCAGAAAGTTCCGGCCAGGTCGTGAACAACGCCGTGAACGCTATGGGTAGGATCGAGCATTCCTCCAGACAGATCAGCCAGATCATCGGCGTGATTGACGAAATCGCCTTCCAGACCAACTTGCTCGCGCTCAACGCCGGTGTCGAGGCGGCGCGTGCGGGCGATGCCGGCAAAGGTTTTGCTGTGGTCGCCCAGGAAGTGCGCGAATTGGCGCAACGTTCGGCCAATGCCGCCAAAGAGATCAAAGCTTTGATCGGCAACTCGGAGGTCGCAGTCAACGAAGGTGTCAGACTCGTCAATGATACTGGTGAGGGTCTCGCGGCTATTGCTGACCTTGTTCTGCAGATCAATCAGCACATGGATGCGATCGCCACTGCCGCTCAAGAACAGTCTATGGGACTGTCGGAGATCAACAGTGCCGTGAACCACATGGACCAGGCGACACAACAGAACGCCGCCATGGTGGAAGAGATGAACGCAGCTGGTGCAGGTTTGGCTCAGGAAAGCAGCCGCCTCGGCGAGCTTCTGAGCGCATTCCGTACCGGCAACCCCGAGCGCGGGGACCCCCGGGCGACACCCGTCGCCCGATCCGCCCGAGCACCGGTCGCTAGGCGAGCTGTTGCCCGCGCCATGCCGGTTGCCCACGGCAACGCCGCACTTAAGCAACTCCAGCAGGAGTGGTCAGAGTTTTGATCGGTCCAGGATCAGGAAAGCTATTGAGGTTTCGCCTCGGTTGACGTCGTACGAAATGCCCCGGTGCTTGACCGGGGCATAGACTGCGGTGACGTCGCCGACTTCGCCTTCCTCGTTGAAGGTGAAGCCGACCAAGCCGATTTCGATGACCTCGTCCTGCCTCGCGTCAAGCCCTGTCGTCTCCGTGTCGAGGATAATGCCCCCTTCAGCGGATAACCCGGCCTCGCAGCCGAGACGATCTCACGGGGTACAAGGTTTCGCAGGATCTGGTGGCGGCTTTTTGTTGACATGTACACTCCGCATTTGGCAGAAGCCCTGCGAGCCCCGTCCCTAAGGGAGAGCCTTCGTAATCAAGTAAGGCAATTCGTTAGCTCCGACGTGGTCGCGGAACGCATTGTCCAGCGAACCATTAACGTCCTCTGCGACGATCCGGATGTTCTGGACGGCGGCATAGTGGGAGAGGTCATATTCTCGCTACTGTGCCGGCACATCAGTGAGGCGTGGGCTCTTTCAGCGAGCCGAGAACGTCAACTGTCGATGGAGCCGGCGACAGTCGGCGGCGTGAGAATTTCACGCGCATTCGAAGCGTCCTTGGAACAGTGATCGAACGGGGAAAAACGAGAAAAGCTCTGCCCTTTGTGCGAGGCAGAGCCGAAGCGCTATTTGGCGCTTCATGCGAAAATTCGATTGGGGGCGCCTTTCGCACGGCCGCGCCATATAACAGGCACCTGACGGCATCCTGAACGATATCAAATGGAGCGAAAAACTCGGCGTGTGAGAAATCCACTTAAACTGCGGTATGACAGCCGATGCTTAATCGGCGTGACCGCCTATCGTCCCGGTGGTTTATCGCTACTTCTGACCTTTTGGGCGTCGAGCTGTCCGTGTTCAAACGATTTGGAGGCGTCACTGCCCTCGGGAAATGGGTTGCCTGCTGTCGGATACTGTTGTTTGCCGGCGGCTGCGCCCCGCTCATACGCGGCAGCATTGCTCTTTCGAACATGTTTGGCGTTCGAGGCGCTCGCTACAGGTTTTTTGCCAGGTTTGGCCATAGATTTATTCTCCTGCCTTGGGACTTTCGTTATTGTTGTACCGGCGCGGTCGCGGGCGGCGTTGTTGTGGCAGGTTGTTGCGTGGTCGTTCGGGTTTGGATGGGCGCTGTGGTGTTAGGGTGCGGCCAAAAATTCCAGGCGAGTGCCGCGACGAGAACAGCCACAAGGACGGCTGTCCAGGGAATCGCATGTTGCTGACGTATGGGTGTGGCTTTTACATCTGGGCTTGGTCTGTTAATGTCGTTGCTCATCGGAGTACTCCTTTAAAGCACAACCCTCAGCGGGACTAATGGTTCCAGGCTGTTGAATGTCAGCTACATCTGCGCCACTTTTCTATTTCGCGATGCACCAGCGAATTACATTTATGGTGCTGATCGAAAACATGTTCCCGCAGTGTGGGCGGATCCGTCCGAAATGAAAAATTGGGCAAATTCGTGCGACAATCAACAGAAAGAAGGCGTCTGCAAGTCTCCGGGCTATTCACTTACTTATTCTCTCATCAAATTTCAGACGTTCTTCATGTATCCTCGCTATATGGGCTCGTGCCCAATCTGCAAGGAGCCCCAAAGGTTCAGAGAGCGAGACTCCTAGTGAGGTCAAGGCATACTCGACCTGAGGCGGCTTCGTGGGGAAAACCGTGCGCTCTACCAAGCCGTCACGCTCTAGACCTCTAAGGGTGCGCGTCAGCATTTGCTGAGATATCCCTGTCACGTAGCGCTTGATGTCATTGAACCGCCGCGGTTTATCACGAAGTGACACGACGACCTGAACTGTCCACTTGTCTCCTATACGCGAGAGAACTTCGCTGACAGGGCCACAACTGGGCAACCCTTCCGTCGATGTAGTCAGATTCATGTGACTTAATCCTAAAAAAATGCGTCCTTGGCAAGACACGTACGGTCTCATAACTGGATCAGGTCATCAACACAGACCGGGTAGTTTTCTCGGCGAGCGAACTAGGAGACCAAAATGAAACTGTATGGAGCGAACGGTGGCTGCAGCCAAGCATCTCACATCGCATTGATCGAGTCGGGGCTTCCCTATACTTTCGTTTCCGTAGCTCGTGACAAGAAAACCAGCGATGGAAGGGATTTCAACAGCATAAATCCCAAGGGTTACACGCCGGCGTTGGAGTTGGAAGACGGAACTATTCTGACAGAAAGCCTCGCCATCCTCATGTACATCGCAGAGCATTCGGGAAAATTGCTTGCCAAGGAGGGGCAGGCCCGTTGGCGAACACTTGAGTCAACGGAGTTTATGACAACCGAACTTCATGCGAACTTTCGACCGTTATTCTTTGCTGACTCGGGCGAGGATGAAAGAAACAAGGCCAAGGAGATGCTCGCAAGACGGTTCGCCACGCTGGAAAGCCAACTCGGTGAAAACCAATATCTGATCGGTAAAAATCTGACGATCGCGGACGCCTATCTCTTCGTCATGCTTTCTTGGGCAAGGATGATGGATATCGCCGTACCGCAACGGTTCGGCACTTACGCCGCAAATTTGCGAAACGTTCCCTCGGTTGCGGCGGCCTTGTCTGCGGAAGGTCTTGCGTAACGTGCCATCGCCGCGCTTTGCAAGATGACTGCATGCACGCCAAATCGCTTTGCAGGCTTTTTCGCGTCACTCGCTCCAGAGATGCGATGCCGTGCGCATCCAATAGAGTGACGATCAAGCGGAATTACTCTTGGCGGCGATTCTCCTCCCAAATAGATGCAGATGGCAGGTGCCTGCCATCTACCCGGCTTTAGGGGACAGAGCGGTTGTCGACCTCACGATACGCGACAAAGTTCCATGAACGCATCATGGGATATATCATAACATAGCTAAACGAGACAATTTGAAGTATGAAGACACAGATGCTCTCGCCTCCTGAAAAGGCCTGTCCAAGGTGGGTTTCCCAAGGCACGACCATCGCCGAAATCTCCGCACTAGAGAGCAACACCGTGGCCCAGATCGAGAGCTGCCTCGAGGCGCGTTGGTCGTGCTGAATGCAAAATCAATGTGGCGGCAGAGAGTTTCTCTATTTTTCGCCGGACGCGCCCCAGAAAGGAGATCAATAGCCGGCAGCACCGTGTCCTCATTCACCGTCTTTGTCGCGATATAGGTGAAGTGCCGCTCGATGCCGATGTCACGATCAAGGAGATCGTTGATTATTCGCTGGTAGGCATCGATATTGGCTACCATGATCCTTAAGATATAGTCCACGCCACCACCGACGGCCCAACAGGCAACGATTTCCGGGGTCGCGGCAACTGCGCGCTCGAATCGGGTTGGCGATGATTGGCGAGGGTGAGTTCCACCATGACACTTGCGATCGGGGTGAGACGCCGCAGCGACGGATGCGCATAATAGCCTGTGATAATCCCGGTCTTTTCGAGCTTTCGAAGGCGCAGCCAACACGGGGTAGGGGATAGTCCGACCCTGCCGGGAAGCGCCAGCCTGGTCATGCGGCCATCGCGTTGAATGGCGTCTAGTATCCGCAGTTTGATTGCGTCGAGTTTCATTTGAAAGCTGCTTACCTTCACCCGTCGTTCTCAGACCAACGGCACCTGAAATTTTAACTTACAAACCTTCTTCACGGTGGGGCAGGGCCGAATCCGTTGCTATCGGTGCCGAGGCCGTCCGCCCTGCATTTTGTCACGCGGTCGCCGTCTCCCTCAGGCCCCTCTCTCATGCGGGTCCAAAGCTGGGTCGGAATGGAGCCTCTGCTGCTCCCGGCTGCTATCATTGGGTCGCAGAACTTGTCGACCGGAGGGGTAGTCCGTCGGCGGCACCAAATTCGTTATTCGGCAAGCTCACCAACTTTTTGCTCCAAATGCTAGTCCCGCTCCGCCCCCATTTCCGCTTCCATCTCGGCCATATCCTGAAACCGGTCGGCGATGCGTGCGTGCGCGCGACCGTTGTCGGAGGCGCCAATCGCCACGATGATCTCGTCTGGGCCGGGCGCATCGGCGATCTGGAAATTAGCGGTGAGGAAGTGCGAGCGCTTGCCTGTTTCGCTCTTGTGCATCATTGGCAGAGACAGAAGGGCGCCTGGCGCGTTGCGGGTGTTTGCGAATTCCAGATAGTTGGTGCCGCCGATTGCTTCGCGGAAAGGATTGCCGAAGCGGAGAGTGTGGATCATCGCTGACGCGTGCTCGATTTCGCCGTTAACGCCGACCGCGGCTGCCTTGCCGCAGGCCTCGATTTTTTCCGCCGGCAGTTGCCGCAACAATCTGCCGGTCATTTCGTTGCTGAGCGCACCGGCGATGCCGCTGATTTCCGGCCTGAGGTTTTCCACGAAACCCCGGCCTGCCCACGGATTGCGGATGATGGCCGCAACGACCACGATATTGACCGGCCGCGGCGCCGCCTTGCCGCCCTCCACGAGCGTTTCCTCTAAAAAGGTGCAGATTTTTCTGATCTCGAGTGTCATGCAAAAGCGCCACTATATACGGTTGAGGTTGATCGAAGATTAGCTGGAACTCGCTATGCTTCATCCTTCATTTTGAGGAGGTGATCGTAAAAACCTCCGCCGAAACGGAGTAGACTTGTTGGGCGGGTGCACGCATGATGCTGATCTGGCAGTAGGAGACCGGCCTAGGGGAAGAGGCGTTTGGATCAGAAATCTCAGATATTGTCCCTTAGGGACGTGGCGAGCCAGATCAATAGCGGCGGTGATCTCGCCACCATCCTGCAGCACCTCATTGCGGCCGCCTGTTTCCATGCCAACTGGACGCTCGGTTCCGTCATGGGCATTGATGCCGCCCATGGTTATGCCCACGTCATCGTTCGCCACGATCCCACACTGATCGAACGGCAATTGCCTGACAAATGGGAGCTGGCGACCAGCCCATCCTTGATCGCGCTCCAGCGAAACGAACCTATTTATATTCGCGACGCGAGAGAATCCGCTGAATTCCCAGGCTATCGCAAAGAGGCTTTCGAGCGCGACTACCGAACCGTTCTGGTGATGCCGATGAATTGCCGGGACGCTGAGGGGCGGCCAATGGTGCTGAGCGTCATCGCTCGCCAGATCACCGATGTTTCCCGGGAAGATCTCGCATTTCTCGGCACGATCATCCATCTTGGCGCCATAGCCGTCGAGCGCGAACATCGGCTGGACGCGGAAAAACGGTCTGCCCAGAGGCTGGAGCGGGCTCTCAAGACGCATACGTCTCTTCTCGAGCACGTGCTCAGCGATGGTTCCGTTTCGTCGCTCTCGGCCATGGTGGGGACGATGTTCTCCAATCCAATGGTGGTTGTCGACTTTACCGCCAATCAGCTGATCGCAGGCCGGTCGCCTTCGCCGTCTTTCGGCGACGATGCATGGCAGGAACTGGCTGCCAACGGTCTCTGCAGATCCCTGATGAAGACCGCGCGCGAGACCGCGGAAAACGGCACCACGGATATGACGAGCCTGTTCCTTGACGATGGCGGCAAACGCTTCAAGCTATCGGCGCGGATCGAAGCGCTGACCGTCGACATGCAACTGGTCGGCGCGCTGATCATTTTCCCGACGGATCGGGAGTTCAGCGATCTTGATCTGCTCATGCTCGATAGCGCCAAGTTCGCGCTCAGCGTCCAGATGATGCGCAGCTTCGTCCGCTTTCGCTTCGAAACGAGAACGCAGAGCGAGCTGTTCTTCGAGGTCGTCGAAGCGAGATGGCGCAATGCCAGCGATATCGGGCAGCGCGCTCAGCGCTTGGGTCTGAGCTTTTCGCAGCCCCAGCAGATGATCGTCGTCGATTTTCCGGACAAGACCAAGGCGTTCGGCGGGGCGTCGGTCGATGTCGAGCACACGTTGTCGCGGATCATGCAGCAGGCGCAGCTGCAGGCCAGCCTCATTGCGATCGACGGTGGCGTCGTCTGCCTCGTTCCCTACGACGCTGGCCGCAAACAGGAGCGCACGGCCAAGCTGACGCGGCGGATCGCAGAAGATCTCGGCCGCTATTTCGACGAGGAACCGATCGTGGTTGCGGGCAGCCGATGCCTGTCGCTGACCGACTATCCCGCCGCGTGGGAGCGATGTGGCCGCATGATCCGCATTGGCCGTTCCTTTGGCCTCACGGGAGCGCTCGCCGCGCAGGATTTCGGGCCTTTGCCGATGCTGGTGGCGGCGTCAGAAGCCGGCGATATCCGCAGCTTCGTGCAGGACAGTGTCGGCGCTATCGCCGAACATGATCGCGAGAACGGCACCCCCTATCTGGAAACGCTGTCCACCTATCTACAGGAGGGCTGCCGTAGCCAGGCCTGCGCCAATACGATGGGCTTGCATGTGACAACGCTGCGCTATCGCCTCGCGCGCATCCAAGAGCTATTCGGCGTCGATGTCGAGAGCCCGGACAAACGCTTCGCCGTCGAATTGGCAATTCGCCTTCACGGTGTCATCGACAACAGATCCACCGTCGCGAAAGCCTGATTCTTGGGCCGTGTCAGCGCGGGAGCCGGCCTTTCCTTGTTATTTTCCAGCTCCTACGAACCGAAGTAGAAGTTTTCCTCCTCATCCATCGATGATGAGGAAGAAGGGCGCGACCTGCATCGCTAACTTTCTCTCAACGGAAAAGAGGAGGCAGGCGGGCATGGCGGACACGGCGGCAATGATGGACACCACCATCGATCCAGTAGCGCTGCGCCGGGCCTTCGGAACCTTCGTAACGGGCGTGACCGTGATTACGACCGTGGATGAAGATGGCACGCCGCGCGGGATGACCGCGAACTCCTTTACCTCCGTCTCCCTTAATCCGCCGCTGCTTCTGGTCTGCGTTGCCAAATCGGCTTCGAGCTATCAAGCGTTTACCAATTCCGATTGTTTCGCGGTCAACATTCTTCACGAAGGACAGGTCGATGTTTCGGCAACCTTCGCCTCGAAATCGCCTGACAAGTTCCAGTCGGTCAATCACGATCGCATTCACACCGGCGCGCCGGTCCTGACCGACAGTCTTACCTGGTTCGATTGCTCGGTTTTCAATCGAATGGATGCCGGGGATCATGTCGTCCTGATTGGAGAGGTGCGGGCGTTCGGCACCGGCCCCTCGGCGCCTCTCGGCTTTTGCCGTGGACGCTATGCGAGCGTCAAGGATCCGCTGCCGGCCGGATGGCTCGCCTCGCACGGCATGATCATCAGCTATCTGATCGAAGCCAGGGAGCGTCTGCTGCTTCGATCGGACGGAAAGGGCGGCTGGGTTCTGCCGGCGGCGCGGCGGCGAAAGGCCGACAGCCAGCTGGTGGTCGACGAGGGCGGGGCTCTGCGGCTGCTGTCCGACAACACGTTTCTCTATTCGGTCTTCGACGTCGCAGACAGCGATCCCGGCTACCTGATCTATCGCGCACGCCTTGCCGATGACGCCATGCCGGCCGATCTGCCCGCCGGGCTGAAATTCTTCCATGTCGATGAAATCCCCCACGAGCAGGTGCCCACCCACGAGCTTCGTTCGATGCTGCGACGCTATGTGCGCGAGCGGCGGGAAAAGCGCTTCGGCATCTACATGGACTCTGACGATGGCGGCCGCGTCGCGATGATCGATGGTGAAGCACACGCCTGGATGCACGGCTCCCACGAATAGGACGAGGAACATGAAGACGACTGTCAAATCACTTGAGGGCTCGCGGCAGCTGCTGTTTATCAATGGCCGTTTCGTTGCGCCGAAGAACGGCAACTACATCGCAAGCTACGATCCTACCACCGGCAAGCCCTGGTACGAATTCGCCGAAGCCGATGCTGCGGACGTGGACGATGCGGTTGCCGCCGCCGGCAAGGCATTCCGCGATCCGTCCTGGCGGCGCATGACCCAGACCGATCGCGGCAGGTTGGTGCGCAAGCTTGCGGATCTCGTCCTGCAGCACGCCGATAAGCTCTCGGAAATCGAAACGCGCGACAATGGCAAGCTGATCAAGGAAATGCGCGCCCAGATGCGCTCGATGCCGGACAGCTATCACTATTTCGCCGGCATGGCCGACAAGCTGCAGGGCGAGACCATCCCGGTCAACAAGCTCGATATGCTGAATTTCAACATGCGCGAGCCGCTTGGCGTCGTCGGCATGATCACACCCTGGAATTCGCCGTTGATGCTATTGACCGGCACGCTGGCGCCCTGTCTGGCAATCGGCAACACGGTCGTCATCAAGCCGTCGGAGCATGCATCGGCATCGACGCTGGCGCTGGCGGAACTGATCAGCGAAGCCGGTTTTCCCGATGGGGTCGTGAACGTCGTCACTGGTACGGGCAAGAGTGCCGGCGAAGCCCTGACGCGCCATCCCCGTATTGCCAAATATGTCTTTACCGGCAGCACCGACACGGGACGGCGGATCGCGGGCAATGCGGCGATGAATCTGGTTCCCTGTTCGATGGAACTCGGCGGAAAGTCGCCGCACGTGATTTTCGGCGACGTCGACATTGATACGGCCGTCAACGGCGTTGTCTCCGGGGTTTTCGCCGCAGCCGGCCAGACCTGTGTTGCCGGATCGCGCTGCTTCGTCGAGGCAAACGTATACGATCGCTTCATCGACGCACTGGTTGCGCGCACCGAGCGCATCCGGGTCGGCCATCCGATGTCGGAGGAAACGGATATCGGTCCTCTCGCGTTAGCCGACCAGCTCTCCAAGGTGGAAGGCTATGTCGCATCGGGCGTCAAGGAAGGCGCCAGGATTGCCGCCGGCGGAAAGCGGCCGCAAGCCGAGGCCCTGTCCCATGGCTGGTACTTCGAGCCGACTGTCATGGTCGAAGCGCAGAATGACATGGCTTTCATGCGTGACGAAATCTTCGGCCCTGTCGTCGGCGTCATGCCATTCAAGACCGAAGAAGAAATGATCGAGCTCGCCAACGACACGAACTACGGCCTGGCGTCCGGCATCTGGACGCAGAACATCGACCGCGCCATGCGCTTCGCCAACCAGATCGAGGCCGGAACGGTGTGGATCAACACCTATCGCGCATCCTCCTTCATGTCCGCGAACGGCGGCTTCAAGGAAAGCGGCTACGGCCGGCGCGGCGGTTTCGAAGTCATGCGGGAGTTCTCGCGGCTGAAGAACATCATCGTCGACTATTCCGGCGTCATGCAGGACCCCTTCGTCATTCGCCTGAAGTGAACACGCAGAAAACAAACCCGGAGAGGGAGGCAAAACACATGAAATTCGCGGTATCGCTGACCATGGAACGCTTCTCACCCGACATTCCGATGTCCAAGGTGAAAAGCAACCTGCTGGAGCTTGCAAGGCTCGCCGACGAGGGCGGCTTCGAGGCGCTGTGGACTGCCGAACATCACACGATCGAATGCACGATCTCGCCCAATCCATTCCAGACCCTGGTCTGGCTGGCGCAGCATACCCAGCAGATCCGTTTGGGAACATCGACGCTGGTCGCGCCCTATTGGACGCCCATCCGTCTCGCCGGCGAAGCCGCACTTTGCGATCACCTGACCAACGGCCGCCTCGAATTCGGGATTGCCCGCGGTTCCTACCAATACGAATTCGACCGAATGGCCGGCGGCATGCCCCAGCAGGAGGGTGTTGCCTACATGAAGGAAATCGTGCCGGCGGTGAAGAAGCTCTGGGCCGGTGACTATGCCCATGACGGCCATTATTGGAAATTTCCGATGGCAACGTCGGTGCCGAAGCCGCTGCAGCAACCCCATCCGCCGATCTGGGTGGCTGCCCGCGATCCTGGCTCGTTCGACTGGGCGATCGCCAATGGCGCCAGCATTCTGTCCACGCCGCTGTCGGCGCCGGCTGCCGAAATCCAGGTTCTGTCGGAGAAGTTCCACAAAGCGGTGGCGGACCATCCGGAAGTTCTCCGCCCGCGCTTCATGATGCAGCGCCGCACCTGTGTGTATGACAGGCCGGATGGCTGGGAGCTCGCGGTAAAGCACAGCATGGATTATGGCCGTGCCTTTGAAAACCTCATGCAGAATATCGGCACGGTCCGCGAGGGCTTTCCCGAGGCCGTCCCCTACGAGGCTGTGAAGGGAAAGGACAATTATGACCCGGATAACATTCGCAACAACCTGATGTTCGGCACACCGGACGAAGCGATCGAGAAACTGCTTGTCTATGAGGCCGCCGGTGTCGACCAATATTGTCTCGGCCTGACGTTCAACCTGCCTTTCGAGCTTCAGAAACGCACGTTGGAACTGTTCAGCAAGGAAATCCTGCCCTTCTTCGCCGCACGCGAAAAAGAGCAAAAGCGCAAGACGGCGGTGGGCTGACATGGCAGAGACCCAGCGCCATACCGTCGGCGACGTCACCCTCAACTATCGCATCGATGGCAGCGGCGACCCGCTCGTGTGCATCCACGGCGTCGGCTCCTATCTCGAAGCCTGGGGCGGCGTGGTCGATCGTCTGAAGGATCGTTTCACGATCCTCACCTTCGACCTTCGCGGCCATGGTCATTCGAGCCGGATAAAGGGGCGCTACGACATAGACGATTTCGTCAACGAGGCGCTGGCGCTTGCCGACAAGGCGGGGTTCTCGACCTTCAATCTCGCCGGCTTTTCGCTCGGCGGGCTGATTGCCCAGCGTCTGGCGCTGACGCATCTGACCCGGCTGCGCAAGCTGGTCTTGCTTTCGACGGTTGCAGGTCGCACGCCCGAGGAACGCTCCCGCGTCCTGGAGCGACTTGCGGCGCTGCGCGTCGGCACGCCTGCAGATCACCATAATGCCTCGCTTTCACGCTGGCTGACGGACGAGTTTCAGGAGCGTAACCCCGAAATCATCGCGTGGCTGCGCAAGCGCGACGCGGAAAATGACCCCGAGTGTTACGCCTCTGCCTATCGGGTGCTGGCGGAGACGGATTTCGGCGGGTTTCTGGATCAGATCCGCTGCCCGACGCTCGTCGCGACCGGAGAGGACGATCTCGGCTCCAATCCGCGCATGGCTCGCTACATGCATGATCGTATTCCCGGTTCCGAGGTTCGGATCCTACCCGGTCTGCGTCACTCGATCCTCATCGAAGCGCCTGAGACAATCGCGGCGCTGCTGCGTCAATTCCTGATCGGAGAGCCGGCTCATGGATGATATTCTGAAGCGTGAGGGTGAGGCCGTCAGGCGCAAGGTTCTGGGCGACGATTATGTCGATCGGGCGATCGGCGGCGGCGATGCTTTCTCGAGCCCGTTTCAGGATCTGCTCAACGAATATTGCTGGGGCGTCGCCTGGACCGACGACGCGCTCGATCTCAAGCAACGCAGCCTTCTCAATCTCGGAATGCTAGCAGCTTCAAATCGAATGCATGAATTCGGGGTGCATTTTCGCGGGGCGATTCGCAATGGCCTGACCGATGACGAGCTTCGCGCCGCGCTGGTTCAGATCGCGATCTATTGCGGAATTCCAGCCGGGGTTGAGGCGTTTCGCGTCGCGCGGTCCGTCCGCGATGACATGAAGCAGAAAGGGGAGCTTTGAGTTCTCATTTCCGAAGGAAAAAGCGGCTTTTGGCCGCTCGATATTGCCGGAAGACACGCGATCCTCGCGAGGATCAAGGTTGAGGTGATGATGCGGATTAGATCCGTATCATCACGACGATCAAAAAATGACAACAAAGGGAACAAACTGATGACAAGTTTCGCAAGACTGGCGACAGTCGCCGCATCGCTCGCCGTCGTATTGGTTGCAATACCTGCCAATGCCGGTGCTGTGCTGGACCGTGTGATGGCCGCGAAAACCCTCAAGGTGGCAACCGACGCGAACTGGGCGCCGCAATCCTTCATGAACGACAAGAACGAGCTCGACGGCTTCGACGTCGATGTGGCCAAGAATGTCGGCCAGCGTCTGGGGGTCAAAGTCGAGTTTGTCACCCCGGGCTGGGATATCATCACCGCCGGAAAGTGGGCCGGTCGCTGGGATGTGGATGTCGGCTCGATGACACCCAGCAAGGAGCGCGCCAAGATCTTCGACTTTCCCGCCGTCTATTACTACACGCCTGCGGTGGTCGCCGTACACAAGGACAGCAAGGCAACCAAGTTTTCCGATCTCGACGGCAAGGTTGTGGGCACGACCGCAACATCGACGTTCGAAGCCTATGCAAAGCAGGATCTGACGCTCGATGCGTCGGGCGCACCTCCCTTCAAGTACGAGTTCAAGCCGAAGGAAGTCAAATCCTATGCGAACTCGACCACGGCTTTCGACGATCTGCGTCTCGGCGACGGCACGCGTCTCGACGTGGTCGTCTCCTCGCTGCCGAGCGTGCGTGATGCCATCAAGGCCGGTTACCCGATCAAGCAGCTGGGCGAACCCGTCTTCTACGAGCCGCTCGCCATCGCCATCGAGCACGGCGACAAGGAGTTCAGCGACAAGATCGCCGATGCCATCAAGGACATGAAGGCCGATGGCACGCTGAGCAAGCTCTCGGTCAAATGGTATGGCATCGACTACACGGTCGTGAAGTAAAAAACAGATCAATCCCGGCGGCTCGCACGATCGAGCCGCCGAACTGATTGAAGGGGAAAGAGATGCTTTATCCCGATACGGTCGAATCCGAAGTCCTGGTGCACAAGCCTTGGTTCGTCGCCACGCTTTTCGCGGCGGTCCTGGTTGTTTTTCTATTGTTCAATTTGACCGGTACGTCGTTAGGCGAGCTTATGCGCCCGGTGATCGGCGATCCGGGAACATCGGGTCTTTACGGGCGCTTTGCGATTGCATTCGCCATTGCCGTGATGTTTGCGCTGAATGTGGTGCTGATCGGCTTCGCGCCGCTCAGGCTGCAGATCGTCATCGTATGGCTCGAATTGCTGATCCTCTTTCTCGCCTTCTTCGAGACCTTTCATCTGAGCCTGCCATTCATCGAGGAAAAGCTGCCCTTCATGATCACGCAGGGGTTGGTGACCACCATCTATGTGTCGGCCATTTCGATCATCATCGCCTCGGCGATCGCCGTTCTGGGCGCCGTCGCAAAGCTTTCGAACAATGGCTTTGCCTACGCGATCGCCAGCTTCTACACCTCGTTTTTCCGCGGTTTGCCGCTCTTAATGCAGGTCTACCTGATCTATCTCGGCCTGCCGCAGCTTGGCTTCGTGATCGACGCCGTTCCGGCCGGCATCCTGGCGCTGTCTCTTTGCTACGGCGCCTATATGACCGAGATCTTTCGTTCTGGTATCCAGAGTATCGATCGCGGGCAATGGGAGGCCTCTCGCTCTATGGGCTTCGGCTTTGGCGTTACCATGCGCAAGATCATCCTGCCGCAGGCGCTTCCCGTCATCATTCCGCCGACCGGCAACCAGTTCATTTCAATGCTGAAGGACAGTTCGCTCGTTTCGGTGATCGGTGTGTGGGAGCTGATGTTCTTGGCCCGCACGCTGGGGCAGAAGACGTTCCAGCACATGGAAATGCTGGTTTCCGCCGCCATGCTCTATTGGATCCTGTCGATCTGTCTTGAGCTCGTCCAGTCGCGCATTGAGCGCCATTATGCCAGGAGCAAAGTGCGATGAACGGCGACAAGATCATCGAGGTCAAGAACGTCTCGAAATGGTATGGCAGCTTCAAGGTATTGGCGGATATCAACCTGACTGTCAGCAAGGGAGAGCGGATCGTCGTGTGCGGTCCGTCCGGCTCGGGCAAGTCGACGCTTATCCGCTGCTTCAACCGACTTGAGGCGCATCAGGAAGGCGAAATCACCGTCAACGGCATTCCGCTTCATGACCGCATGCGCAATGTTGGCGATGTGCGCAAGAATGTCGGGATGGTGTTTCAGCACTTCAATCTCTTCCCGCACATGACGGTGCTGATGAACTGCATGGTCGGACCCATGTGGATCAAGGGCAAGTCGGAAGCCGAAGCCAGGCAAACGGCAATTCGTCTCCTGGAGCGCGTGCGCATCCCGGAGCAGGCAAACAAATATCCGGTTCAGCTCTCCGGCGGCCAGCAGCAGCGCGTTGCGATCGCCCGGTCGCTGTGCATGCAGCCCCAGATCATGCTCTTCGATGAGCCGACTTCGGCGCTCGACCCGGAAATGGTGTCGGAAGTGCTGGAGACGATGACGAGCCTGGCCAAGGATGGCATGACGATGGTCTGCGTCACGCATGAAATGGGCTTTGCTCGCGCGGTTGCCGACCGGGTGATCTTCATGAATTCCGGCCAGATCGTCGAGGAAGGTACCCCGCAGGATTTCTTTGCCAATCCGCGCCACGAGCGAACAAGGCTCTTCCTGAGCCAGATTTTAAAACACTGATGGCCGGTGCGGTGCCGCAGCAAAGGGATGGTTCGATTCAGATTGAAGATGAATGTCATACCAGTCACGACGCCATCGTGTGATCTGATGAACAAAGACGGCATTCTTTCGCTGACGGATCTCGCGGTTGATGTCAGATTGAGTGATACTCGGCGGCGCGTCGTGCTCTCGCTAGCCATCGACACAGTGAGTCGATGTGGCTAGACCTCGAATGATCAGGTCCAGACCGGCCTCGAACGCAGCTTCATGATCGATACCCTCCTGCGCATGGAGGTCGGCTTGCTCTTCCAGTACGCTCCCCACAGTAAAGCGTCCTGCCACGATCATTGCCATTGTGGCATCTTTCTCCGGAATTCCGTTTGCTGCGAGATAAGCAATTTTCAGCACAATCCTCTCCATATCGCCCTGCCTCGGGCGGGTGCCAGCATGCAATCGGGCACCATCTCGCCGAAGTAAGAGCGTACGCCGAAAGCTGCGCATGTTGTCGGCAAACCACCCGCGCCATTCATCCGCCGGTGTGGGTAAGGGGGCGCCCGCATGCGGCTCCATCGCTGCGTCCGCCATGGCGGCCAGCAACTCAGTCTTGCTGCGAAAATGCCAATAGAGTGCTGGCTGCTCGATGCCAAGCCGCTTCGCCAACCGCCTCGTACTGACGGCATCGATGCCAACTTCGTCAAGCAGGGCAAGGGCCTCTTCGATTACGGCTTGGCGATTCCATCTCGTCACGGATTGCGTCCTTATCGTTGATATACTATATCACTGATAAGGTTGTGCCATATTTTGAAGGTGAATGCTATGGCTAATAAGGTTCTTGAGGAGATTCCGGTCTTGATCGTGGGAGGGGGGATTGTCGGCCTATCCGCTGGCCTTTTCCTGCACCATCATGAGGTTCCGTTTATTCAGATTGAGCGCAATCCAGACGTTTCCCCACTTCCTCGCGCACGCGGATTCTCGGCTCGAACTTTGGAGCTGTTACGATCGGTCGAGCTTCAGGAACGTATAGAAGCGGTCGCTCGCACCGCCTGGAAGCAAGGGAAGTTCGGTGGTGCGCGGCGCGGCGCGTCATTGCTGACATCGGAGTCTCTGCCGCTCGCTGATATCACGAAGCTCCATGCGCTGGCCGATCCTTCGCCATGCGAATTGACCGCATGTCCGCAGACGATTGTAGAGCGCGTGCTGCGAAATGCTCTGGCCGAGCGCGGCGGCGATGTTCGTTTTGGCTGGGAGTTGCTCCGCTTTGAGCAACACGACGAGCGCGTTACCACAACCGTGCGCGATTCAGCGGGCATGGAGCGAAGGATCCAGGCTTCCTATGTCTTTGCAGCAGATGGCGGGCGCAGTGAAATCCGACGCTCTCTGGGCATCGATCGCTATGGCATCGAACCCAATTGCCATTATATCAACATTTTCTTTGAGGCAGACCTCACCGAACAAGTTGCCGGGCGCACGTTCAGCCAGTGTGAAATCTCAAACGAACATGTAAGCGGTCTCTTCCTGGCCATGAACAACACGACGCAATGGTCGTTCCATCTTACATATGATCCTGCTTCCGATCACCCTGAGAAGTGGCCGGATGAGCGCTTGGTCCACCTTGTGAAAGCTGCGATTGGCGCTGATGTCGCGGTTAAGATCCACGCCAGTTCACCATGGAATACGCGAGTCCGCGTAGCGGATCGCTATCGTGAAGAACGAATTTTCCTCATCGGCGACGCGGCTCATGTCATGCCACCCTGGGGCGGGTTCAATGCCAATACGGGCATCGCCGACGCACATAATCTAGCCTGGAAAATTGCACGGGTTTTGAAAGGCGAGGACAGCTCCTCGTTGCTCGACACATATGAGACCGAACGTAGGCCTGTTGCGAACCGCAATGGCGAACAAGCCTGGTTGCGAACGGATTTCAATGCCAGGTTCCAGATCCGGAGCGATGACAATGCCGACTTCTTCGACCGACTGACAGACTATGGCGAGCTACAGATGCGTTATCGCTATGGCGCGAATGACACCGTTGACATGTTGTGCGCTCAACCCGGCACTCGCTTTCCGCATGCGTGGATCGAGCACAAGGGCCAGCGCCGTTCGACACTCGATTTACTTGGCACCTCGTTCACGTCGATCATAGGTCCGACGGCGGTGCGTCCAGACGAAGACATCGTCTTTCGAGCCGGGACCGACTTTCGGTTCGTTGACGAGGCCGTAAGCTGGAATTCCTTGACCGGCTTGCCGGACGACGGTGTGCTCTCGATCCGTCCCGATGGCTTCGTTGTCTTCTGACGCTTCTTTGGCAGGGGTGTAAGGGACGATGCAGCGAAGTGCTATTCGCATGGCGGGTAGTAGGCTATCTGGCAAAATTTGTTGTAGGCAGAATGCTAGCTGCTCCTCTCGTCGGAGACACTTTGACTATAACGCCGAAGGGGCGGCCCGTGGGGCCGCCCCCGTCGACCACTGCCAGTCGACGGCTGTCGTTCAGCACCGACAAATGACCCTATCAGCATGAGGAATTACAATGAGTTATTGTGCGTATCGGCGTCGACACCTATTGCTGATTCACAATCTCGCGAATGAAGGATAGCCGGCGCTTCAAGAGAAGCGTGCCTCAACTCGACTTTATATTCGCAACATTTTGGGACGCATCGACAAGCGCTGTTGGTCGACAGCTATCCGCAGCGACATTCGCACATGCGTGGCTCACCTGTCTAAGCTGCAGCCCAAGCTTAGAGCGTTTCCCTGACTGATTGAATCGAATTGCTTTTCAAATCACTTGCATTCTGATTCAAGCTATCTGCCGATGGAGGTCGGCAGATATGTCGAAAGCCCTTTCCGTTGATCTTCGCATACGTGTGCTTGCCGCAGTTGACGGCGGTGCTTCGCATAGGGAGGCTGCCGAGCGTTTCGGCGTCAGTGCGGCCAGCGTGAGCCGTTGGCGTAACCTGAAACTCCGGCAGGGGAACGTTCGTCCTGGTCCACTCGGTGGCGACCGCAGTTCTCATAAGATTGAAGCTCATGCCGATCTGATCATGGCCTGGCTCGCAGAGCACCGGGATGGGACGTTGTTCGAGCTTCGTGACGCTCTTTCGGCCCGAGGCATCATTGCGAGCAAGTCTGCCCTGCACCGGTTTCTGGTTCGGCACGAGCAGACGCGCAAAAACAGACTGGGCATGCGGTAGAGCAAAGCCGTCCAGACATCCTGGAAAAGCGGCAATGCTGGTTCGAGGACCAACTCGATCTCGACCCAGAGCGGCTCGTGTTCATCGACGAGACTTGGACGGCAACCAATATGGCCCGCACTCATGGACGATGCCGCAAGGGTGAGCGGTTGCGAATGGGCTTTCCTCACGGTCATCGCAAACCGACCACACTGGTTACAGGCCTACGCAGCACGGGAATGGTGGCACCACTTGTCATCGACGGGCCGATCAACGGTGAATGGTTCGAGGCCAATGTCGCTCAGGTTCTGGTGCCGATCTTGAAGCCGGGCGACGTCGTCATTCTCGATAATCTATCCAGCCACAAACGGCCGGCGGCGCGAGAGATGATCGAAGCGGCAGGCGCCGATGAAGTTCCTTCCGCCCTACAGTCCGGACTTCAATCCCATAGAAAAGGCCTTCTCCAAGCTGAAGGCACTCCTGCGAAAAGCTGCCGAGAGAACCGTAACCGGCCTATGGGATCGCATCGGCAAGCTGGTTGGCCAGGTCGAACCACAAGAGGCCCGAAACTACTTCAACTCATGTGGATATGATCCAGCATGAAGGGGAAACGCTCTAAACGATCGAACTCACATCGAAGACGGGAGGCAACTGCTCGAAGGTGGCTCGGATGGTCTCAAGCGCCGAGCGGAGGGCCGAGTGAGACAGGCGGCCACCAAGGCAGACGCGAATACCGCCGACCGGCCGTTCTCCACCCGCGACAAAGGGATCGGAAGGCGTGACTGCCACACCCTTTCGCGCAAGGGCGCGCAGAACGCCCTCCTCCGTCCAGCGCTCGGGAACCGGCAGCCACCCGCAGAGTGACAGCGGGTGGCTGCCGGCGACGAAGGGAGCCATCACGTCGGAGACGATCGCCTGGCGGGCCTCCGCCTCGCTGCGCTGGACATCAACCAGGCTGTTGGCGGTCCCATCCAAAACCCAGCGGGAAGCCATTTCGGCAACCACATTGGTGGCGCTCCATCCGGTTACCCTGAGGATCGACGCGGCGCGAATGGAATAGTGCGCCGTCACGACGAGATAACCGATGCGCAATCCTGTCATGACGGATTTCGTGAAGCTGGTCACGAAGAAGCCGAGTTCGGGAATGAGATCCGGCATGGAGGGAAGAGGATCGCGCAGCATCGGCTTATACACTTCGTCTTCGATGACGAAAATTCCGTGTCGGCGGGCTATTTCGGCGATCGCCTGTCGGCGCTGCGCACCCATGACGTGGCTGGTGGGATTGCCGAGCGAGGAGACGATGACGAGTGCCGTCACGTCTCCGACGGCGCAGGCAGCCTCGAAGGCCTCGGGCAGGATCCCCTCGTGATCGGTCGGCAGGCCCCGCAGGGTGAAGCCCAGAACATTGGCAAGGCCGATGATGCCGTGATCGGTCAGGCTTTCTGTGAGGACCACTTCACCCGGCCTTACGACCGAGGCGACGGCCAGAAACAGTCCATGGGCGGCGCCGTTCGTAATCAGAATGCGATCAGGGTCGGCCTTGACCGACAAGCCGGCCAGCCAAACCTGCGCTGCGGCGCGATGGGCATCGAGGCCGGCGATCGGCCGGCAGGGACGCATGAAGCTGCTATTGTCGCTCTCGGCAAGCGTTCGCATGAGGTCGCGCGCCGCGCGCTCATGCGCCTCGGTGTAGACCGCGCGGATGATGGAGAGGTCGGCGCTGCCACTTGGATCGCGATCCAGCATGAAGCTGTCGGCGCGTTCGGTGACGCGGCTGCGCACGAATGTGCCGCGCCCGACCTCGCCGCGTAGATAGCCGCGGCGCTCGGCCTCCTTGTAGCTCAGGCTCACGGTCTGCACCGACATTCCAAGCGCATGGGCGAGATCGCGATGCGTCGGCATCTGCGCATGAACCTGCAATGTGCCATCGTCGATGTCGGCGATGATCTTGTCGGTGAGCAACTTGTGCTTGGTCACGCCCTTGCGATGCTGAAGGACGGGTTGCCAGGTGCCATTGTCCTGGTGCTTTGAATCATGACGATACCTGGATTGATCCGGTACAATTATAGGGATCCATGTACACCATCCATGACAGGATGACGATGGCCGAATGAGATCAGGTGGCCCATTGTACACAAGGGACCACCTGATGGTCACGACAGGCGGGGAAAATGTCCCTGCTGAAGTGCCGGCTTAACGGCTTGAAAGCACAGTTTCGATTGCGTCGGCGGCGGCCTTGACGACGATGTCGGCTTCTTCGCACGTCAGGCAGAGCGGCGGCGCAAAGCCGAGAATGTCGCCCTGCGGCATGGCGCGACCGATGACCCCGCGTTCCAGCAGAGCTGTGGCCACCTGAGGGCCGATTTTCCGTGCCGGATCGAAGAACTTGCGATCATCCTTGTCCTCGACGAATTCGATAGCCGCCATCAATCCATCGCCGCGCACGTCGCCGACATGCTTGTGTCCGCCGACGGCCCTCGCGAGCTCGGAGCGGAAATAAGCCCCGGTCGCTGCGGAATTCTCGACGATGCCGAGTTCGTCGACCAGTTCGAGATTGGCGATGCCGGCGGCTGCACAGATCGGATGGGCAGAATAGGTCCAGCCGTGGCCGATTGCACCCAACTGATCGGATCCCTGTACGAGAACCTGCCACATCTTGTCGGAAACGATGCTGCCCGAAAGAGGCGCATAGGCAGACGTCAGTCCTTTGGCGATGGTGATCAGATCAGGCTTCATGCCGTAGTGGTCGGAGCCGAACATGGTGCCGAGGCGGCCAAAGCCGGTGACGACCTCGTCGGCGACAAGCAGGACGTCATATTTGTCGAGGACAGCCTGGATTTTCTGCCAATAGGTTTTCGGCGGCGGCACGATGCCGCCGGTGCCGAGGATAGGCTCGCCGATGAAGGCTGCGACCGTTTCCGGACCTTCGGCCAGGATCATCTCTTCCAGCTTGTCGGCACAATGCTGCGCGAATTGTTCCTCATTCATCGAGCGGTCGGCACGGCGGAAGAAATAGGGCGCCTCGGTATGGAGGATCGGCGGGCGCGGAAGGTCCAACGCCTTATGGAACAGCTCGAGGCCGGTCAGGCTGCCCGTCATGACGCCAGAGCCATGATAGCCGCGCCAGCGCGAGATGATCTTCTTCTTTTCCGGGCGCCCGAGAATGTTATTGTAATACCATATGAGCTTGATGTTGGTCTCATTGGCGTCGGAGCCCGAGAGACCGAAATAGACGCGGCTCATGCCTTCGGGCGCGCGGTCGATGATCATCTTGGAGAGCGTGATTGATGCTTCCGTGCCGTGGCCGACATAGGCGTGATAATAAGCCAGATTCTTGGCCTGCTCGGCGATTGCGTCGGAGATCTTGTGTCGGCCATAGCCGACATTGACGCAGTAGAGGCCCGCAAAGGCGTCGAGGCTCGTCTTGCCATTGGTGTCGATGATGTAAACGCCTTCGGCGCCGGCAATCACACGGGTCGGCGTCTCGCCACGCGCATGCATTCCCATATGGGTCGAGGGATGGAAGAAATGATCCCTGTCCCAGGCGTTCAGTTCGTTGCGCTTGTCGAGCATGATCGTGTTCCTTTTCTGTATCGGGGGCGTCAGACGGTTGTGTCGACGCAGAGATATTTGAGTTCGGTGAAGGCCTCGATGCCGCGGCGTGAGCCTTCCCGCCCGAGGCCGGATTGTTTCCAGCCGCCAAAGGGAACCGGGGCCCCGGTGATCTTCACGCGGTTGACGGCCACCATGCCGTATTCGAGCGCCCGCCCGAGCCGCATCTGCCGCGCGCCATTTTGCGTCACGACATAGGCGACAAGACCATAGTCCGTGTCGTTGGCGCGAGCGACGACCTCCTCCTCCGTGTCAAAGGCGGTCACGGCCGCGACCGGCCCGAATGTCTCTTCATGCATGATGAGAGCATCCGGCGAGGGATTGACGAGCAATGTCGGCTGGAAGAACAGCGGGCCCGCGAGGTGACGTTTTCCCCCGACGGCAAGCCTTGCACCATGCGTCAACGCGTCAGCGACCTGCTCCTCAACCTTCGCAATAGCACGCTCATGCATCAGCGGGCCGATGTCGACGGAATCGACCAGTCCGCTTCCGACCTTCAGGGCTTCGACGCGTTTGCTGAACGCTGTAACGAAAGCGTCCAGGATGGAGCGCTGAACGAAGATGCGGTTGGCTGCGAGGCAATCCTGGCCGGAGGTCGCGAATTTGGCATTGACGGCGATATCGACGGCGCGATCGAGATCGGCGTCGTCGAAGACGATCAAGGGTGCATGGCCACCGAGCTCCATGACGAGGCGCTTCATGCTCGCGGCGCATTGACCGGCGATCAGCTTGCCGATGCCGGTCGAGCCGGTGAAGCTCAATGCCCTCACGCGCTGATCGTCGCAGAAGGCGCCGACGATGGTTGCCGCATCGCCCGTCAGCACGTTGAAGACACCGCGGGGAAGACCGGCGCGTTCACCGAGTTCGGCCAGCGCCAGCGCAGACAGCGGTGTTTCGGACGACGGATGGGCCACAACGGTGCAGCCGGCAGCAAGTGCCGCGGCTGCCTTGCGTGTGATCATGGCGCTGGGAAAATTCCAGGGGGTGACAATCCCGACCACACCCAGTGCTTCCCTGCGGACGATCATCTCGGCGTCCGGCAGGTGGCTCGTTACGCCCTCTATATTGATGCGCTTGGCTTCCTCTGCATACCATTCGACGAACCCCGCAGCATAGTCGATCTCGCCGCGGGATTCATGGAGCGGCTTGCCCTGTTCCAAGGTCATGATCAGCGCCAGATCGTCGCGCGCCTCGATTATCAACTCCTGCCATTTGCGCAGGATGGATGAGCGCTGCTGAGGCAGAAGCGCGCGCCATGCGGCAAACGCACCATCAGCTGCGTCAATGGCCTCGAAGGCTTCTCTCTTGTCGAGGCTCGTGACCCAGGCAAGCGTTGCCGCGGTTGCGGGATCCGTGACCTCGAAGGTCTTGCCGGCCTTGCTGGCGATCCAACGACCGCCGACATAGGAGAGGGTTCTCAGCAAATGCCGATCGTTCAGTCTCGACAGGGCTTCATGATAACGGGCAGGGGCGCCAAGCGCGGTCATTGGCATGGTCTCTCTTTGTGGATGACTCGGATGCTCGCATGGATCCTCGCGAGACATTGTCCATTGGTCGTGGTCGGAAAGGAGAGAAACGCCAAAGAAGACGGCGATTGTAGAGAGTTTCTCTATTGTGCGTCGGGAAGCTCGCCGGAAAGAAGATCCGCCACGGGAAGGACCGTTTCGTCCTTCACGGTTTTGGTGACGATGTAGGTGAAGTAGCGCTCGATGCCGAGATCGCGATCAAGCAGATTGTCGATCAGGCGCTGATAGGCGTCGATATTCAGCGTTGTGATCCTCAAAATATAGTCCACACCGCCGCCGACGGCCCAGCATGCGAGGATTTCCGGAGTGGTTGCGATTGCCCGTTCGAAGCGCTCGAAGTCGGCCTGCCGGTGGTTGGTCAAGGTGACCTCCACCATGACGCTGGCGATGGACGTCAGCCGGCGCAGCGACAGCTTCGCATGATAGCCCGTGATGATCCCCGCTTTTTCCAGCTTGCGCAGGCGCAGCCAGCATGGTGTCGGAGACAAACCCACCTTCTCCGCAAGTGCGAGTTTGGTGATACGGCCATCACGTTGAACGGCGTCCAGTATCCGCAGGTCGATCGCGTCAAGCTTCATGGTCAAAGACTGTCTGTATCTCTCAGATCTCAAGGCCAAGACCAATGGCACTCGAAGCCCGGACTGGCAAGCATGCTGCCGGCGCATTGTTCTCTATTGCACTCCACAGGCCATGATCATTCTGATGCCGGTGGCCAGCCTGATCGCCTGAAACCGGGGCAGGCCCTTTTTGCAGACGCTGTTATATCTGCTCAAGCTAAATGCTGAAAACACGGAGACGGGCCATATCGGCAAGGCGTTCGACACTGGAAATCTCAAGGCGTAGCGAATGCTGTCTATCCCTATGGGCTCGATCGAGAGGCTCATCTTCGATTGCGCTGTCATCGAATGCCCTTTCCAAGGGAGCACTCCGCTGCCATCGGATTTCGACACCAGGCTTTGGCACTCCGGGACGAAAGCATAACCGGCCGCGGTAAGGATTTCCCTGACCTTTTGAGCGAGATCATCCATCGCGAAGGGCTTGATGGTCAGCGACAGCACCTTGCAACGGCCAGAAAGAGCTAACGGTGAAGGACGTCTATGTGGTCGCGGCGATCTGCGAGATGATCGCCCTGGTTTGCAAGGCAAGGACATGCTCAACGCGTGGCGTTGCCTGGAGGCCAGACATCGGCGCCAAGCTTCCAGATTGCCTTCTAATCATGATGTTCGGGCATGGCTTTCAGCTGATCCTTGGTCCAAGACGTCACGCCGTGAACTTCGCCACTTTCGTCGCGCATGAAATCGAGATTGGCCACCGGCACCAATACCGGCTTTGCGCCGATACCAAGAAACCCATCCACATCGATAACGACATTGCTGCCGCTGCCGGCTCCGTGCACGTGATCAACCGTACCGACCTTGTGATCGTCGGCTCCATAGATGGATGCACCTTTGAGATTGGCCTGCTTAAGTTCATCGTCACCCAGTCTAATATGATTGCTGTGATCCATATCGAATTCCTCCCTGCAACTCCACTCTCCATGCCGTCGATGCGAAGGCTGTTCTTGCGCGGCGGCGAATGTGAGGTGGGCGAGTCGCTAGTGTTGCTAGTGCTGCGTGTGACGGGCGGCATTGCGCTTTCGGGTTGCTGCAGCCTTGCCACCCAATGTTCCGCCTTTGAGGCCGGCGGGATAGCCAGCGTGCTTAATTTGTCCGGCTCCTCCTGTCCTGTTGTCGCCGCGATCGCCGTCATGGACGGTCGCAAAAGGTCTGCGGTCGGCGTCATTCTCGGAAAGTCGGCGATCCTTAAACCATTCCGCCATGGGATCGGCCTTGCGTTTCCTGCTTGTCCGTCCACTTGGAAATATCGCCAGGGGTCCTGGGGGGGCTGGCGGCATTTCCGTCGTTGATCTCTGAAAACGAACGGTCGTGCGGGGGCTTTGTTCCCGGACGAGCAACCTCCTCGGAACTACTCTTTGCGGCGGGCGTTGGCAAAACGTCGACCTTGACGAACAGCAACTGAAAACGGTGGATCATAAAAGACCAAACAAAATTGAGCGACCCTCGCAAACTCTATCCTGCTCCGCCGTTCGCGAGCCAACCGCAAGAAGCGCTGGGCCTTGCGCGCAGGATGGAACCTGTTGCAGACCATAGCGAAGAAAGTTATCGCGGTTCCGGCAAGCTTGCCGGCCGTAGGGCGTTGATCAATGGCGGCGATTCCGGAATTGGCCGCGCGGCAGCGATTGCCTTTGCTCGCGAGGGCGCGGATGTCGCCATCGCCTATCTCCCCGAAGAAGAGGCGGATGCACGAGAGGTAATCCAGCTGTTCAAAGCGGAAGGCCGCATCGCGGTGGCGCTCCCGGGTGACATCACACATGAAGCCTGGTGTCATGATCTGGTCGAACAGGCCGTCTCGGCTTTGAGGGGTCTCGATATCCTGGTCATCAATGCTGGCCGACGGAAATACCACGAAACCATCGAGGCGCTATCGACTGCCGATTTCGATAGGACGATGAAGACCAATCTCTATGCGCTGCACCGGATTGCGCGGGCCGCAGTGCCCCATTTGCCTTCGGGCTCGTCCGTTATTACCACCGCATCCATCCAGGCCTACCAGCCGTCGCCGTTCCTGCTCGACTATTCGAGCACGGAGGCCGGCATCGTTGCTTATACGAAGGCGCTTGCCAAGCAGCTGATCGAGCGCGGCATTCGGGCGAACGTCGTCGCGCCGGGGCCCGTATGGACGGTACTTCAGCCGAGCGGCGGCCAGTCCAACGACAAGGTCGAGAATTTTGGCAAGGACAGCGACTTCGGTCGCGCTGGCCAGCCAGTCGAGCTCGCACCGGTTTTTGTCCTTCTCGCCTCGCCGGACGCAAGTTTCATCAATGGTGAGGTCTATGGCGTCACCGTTGGAAAAGGCGTGGCATGATGAAAAATGTCAGCGAGGGGGAAATGTGCTGGCTTCCTCGGAAGCGCCTTTGTTTGCGAACCACCGTCCAAACGGTCAACCCGCTACGTCTTCCTGACCAAACAGATCTCCAAGAAAAAAAGCCCGGTTTTATACCGGGCTCAAGTTTGTGGGAGCGAGCTGACCGGAAGGGATCATTGCCTCGCCCAGTCTAAACGGGCGCTGCTTGAAATGGTTCCTCCGCGGTGCGGCCCTGGGGAAATGACGCAAGCAACACGCTCCCATCCGACCCTCCCGCATCCCGCGTTTCGTTCTCGACCCGCTGGATGCGGCCTTTCAAAAGGCAGCCGGGACATGAACCATTCCCAAATGCAAGACGAGAAACCCCTCAGGTCCAGGTCCCACCCATGCCCTCCCGCGGGAATGGTTTGCCCCGGCAATGCCCTTTCGCGCCAATGCCCCCCGAACGCAGCATCTTCTCAACGCATCTCCGTCAATTACAATCCGCTGCCGTGATGTGTGACGACGGTTCAACGCATGAGGCCCGCCGAACGAAGTGCATTTTCAATGATGTCTCGGATGCCTTCGGCCGCCCGAGGTTTGGGACGTTCCGGCAGAGCGGCATTCTTTTCGGCCTCCGAATGGGGGCGGGCGCCGAAGGACGGCGCTAAGCCCCAGGATCGCGCAATATATGCGGTTGATGATACCCCGACATCAAGCATGAACGGACCAATTGCGCCGAGACCGCACTGGGCATCGATCGGGGTTCCATGACCCATGCCGTCAATGCTATGGAACTCGACCGGAGCGAAACCGTCCTTCATTTCCCATCGGGTGACATGATGGTTGGCTTCAGGAGCCGATGATACTGGCGACGTATTGGATGTTCCGTGAAGGCCACGCCATTGCATGACGATGGCATGAGCATTCGCCTCGGCCACCGTGGGGTCTCCGGTTCCGTGCCAAACAGAAACCATCGGCCACGGCCCCTGATGTGGCGAGGCTTGCCTGATGTTGGCGGAAAGGATTGAAGCGGATGGGAGCCCGCGACCGCGCATCCGCTCAAAGGCTTCTGAAACCGTCGAGGCGACGTTGTAAGGCAAGCCGGCGATGATGGCGCCACCAGCGAATACGTCAGGGTAGGTCGCGAGCATGACATTGGCCATGGCCCCGCCAGCCGAAAGTCCGGTGATGAAAACGCGCTTTCGATCGATTTGGAATTCACGGCACGCCAAGTCGATCATCTCCATGATTGACATGGCCTCGCCTTCGCCACGGCGCGTGTCGCCGGGCTCGAACCAGTTGAAACATTGGTTGGCGTTGTTCCCGCGACGCTGCTCCGGAAATAGCAGAACGAAGCCATGGTCGCGGGCAAGGCGAGACCAGCCCGAGCCGTGATCATAGGCTTCTGCCGTTTGGGTACAACCGTGTAAGACCACAACGAGAGCAGGGTTTCGCTCCGCCGGCGAGGGAACATACACCTTCGCACTCAGTGTGCCCGGGTTGGAGCCAGCCGATGTGTCAAGCGATGTGAGCCGAGATGTTGGAACTCCGAGGCCCGCGTGTCCTGCTTGCTGCTGCGCGAGACGTCTGATCGTTTCGGATAGGGATGTCATTCGGTGCTCCAATGACCACAGCCGGAATGACCGTGACTGCAAGCAAACGCGCCCACCGCCCTTTTGTTGCGTCGCACAAAACGAATGATGGCGGGGTTTGTACGGCTCCGTCAGAGGTGCTTTGCCAGGCGGCCTTGGACGGACGGGACACGGCGATGTGAGAGGGAACTTCGACGCGGCTGCGCAGTTAAACTACAGGCACTCGAACCCAAGGAAAGACCATGACACTCAAGATTCTATCAGTCTGCATGCTATCGTTGTCGCTTGGCGTTGCCTCTGTGGCAGTCGCTCAGCAGTCCGGTAACAACAATGGATCCACGTCGTCCGGCGCTGCGAACTCATCGAGCGGCTCCAACAGCAGCAACGGCACGGGCGGCACGAATAGCGATGCCGGCGGCACCAACAGCAATGGCGGTACCGCGAACAGCGGCAGTGGCGGATCGACCGACGGTGGTAAGGCGAGCGATTGCAATGGGCAGTCAACGTCGAAGAATACGACAAGCACCAAGCAGGATCAGGTAGCCAATCCCGCTGCCACTTCAACTTGCAAATAAAGAGGCACGGGGGCAGTGCACATTGGTGTGCTTCCCTCTTCTGTCTCACGGAGCCTTTCGACATCAGCCGACCAGGACATCTGGCGGAAAGTCCCCGGGGAGCGATGGGTGCAGGAGCCCATCGGACCTCGGCCCGAACACATCGCATGATCGACGAGGCCGTTCCTGTGGGTTGAACCGCGTCAACCATCACGTGACGACCATCGCATAGCTGCTTCCATTTTTGCAGCCCCTTGGGCTGAAAAGACGTTCTATCCGGTCTGTCGAAGATCGCTGTCATCGCGATGACAGGGCTTCGCCACATGCCGGCGGGTCTGGAACTTGCCAAAGCCGCGTAGCGTTCATCGACGTCGGCTGCTGGTCATCAGGGGAAGGTGCACCCGCACCTGGTGATAAGGTGATCATCTGGGTGCGGCAACGGCAACCGCTTGCCGACGCGGCGTCAGGTGTCGCTCGTCGAAGGGAGATGAAGCACCACCTGCTGTCGCTGCCCCGCATCAAGCGGCGCGATATTTTCCGCCCAGAACGCTTCTGCTTCCGCCGGCTCGTCTTCCCATCGGCGTGTGCTGATGATGTTATCGTCTACATTTGCACGCCGGCGGCCGCCTAGTCGCATATATTCTTCTGCCAAGTTCAATGAATGCGTCTTGCTGGTGAGGCATTCCGGATTCGGAGCCTGACCGTCTTTCTCGCTCAACACCGCGAGCAGGGCTTCTTGCTCCGGTCCGCGTGGCCTCTGGTTCAGAAATACTTCTGCGGGTAAGCGCGTTTCATGGCCGCCGGAGGAGGGGTTGCCGCGATGAACGACAATGACCTGTTCGGTGGCCGGGTCTTTGGTGAGGAGCCATTGGTCTCCATTCGAGCTGACGGCAAATTCCTTTTCATCGTTCATGACGGCTTCCTTCCGGATCGAGGGATCTTTGAGGTCAGAGACCCCTGTATGCGCTGCGCGCGAAGCAAAGAGGCCGCATCGAAATGGCGGCCCGATGCGTATCAATGTCTCGCTAACTGGCTTTTGTCACCGATGCTTTGGTATTGGCCGAGGACTCGCCGAGCGCGGTGAGCTTCTTGTCGGTTGCGATCTCTTCTTGAAGAGTGGCATCGAGAAGAGGAACGGCGTCCTTGAGCCCGAGCTGTTTTGCCCACGCTTTCAAGGTGCCGTAACGCGCGATCTCGTAATGTTCAACCGCCTGAGCCGAGGAGATAAGGCCAGCATCCAGCGCCGCCGTTCCCTTATACTCTTCGATGATCTCCTCGCCTTCGGCGAGAATGCCCTGGATCGCCTCGCACGTCTTGCCGCGCGCAGGCTTTCCGATCAATTCAAACACCTGCAGAAGGCGTTCGATCTGACCCTCGGTCTCGTCGCGATGTTTCAAGAAGCCTGCCTTCGCCTCTTGCGACTCTGCGGCACGCGCCATCTTTGGCAAGGCCTTCAGGATCTGCTTCTCGGCAAAGTAGATATCCTTGAGCGTATCAAGAAATAAGTCGTGTAAGGTCTTTTCGGTAGCCATCGTTAAGTCCGATCAAGTTTCGAGGAGTGATACCAAACCAAACCTTCAGTGGCTTCTAATGTTCCCGGCGATGCCGCGAATCGTTCTGAGCCCAAACAATCGGTTTGGTATCCGCGATGGCTGAGAAGCGCCTGACGGCCAAGCGCCACCGTGCTTGCGTGCCGCTTCGTGAGAAATTTAGTGCTCCGGAACGGACAAATAACAAGATTTTCCGCTCTGCGAGATGTCGATCCACGGGGGAGCCGCATTCGCCATCGTAGCTTGCAGCGATACTTGCAAATGAGGCGTCCAGGAAAAGACCGCAATTGCCAAAACGGAACAATAGTAGAGCGGTCGCGTTCGATAGAAACAGTCCAGCGGTGTTGGACTTTGACGAGTTCGTCAAGGAGACGAAACAATGACAAACAGAATCAGCATATTGTTCGGCGGGTAGCGTCGGGTTAACGAGTCTGTCGGGAACGGGTTGGTATTTGGTGGCAATGACCGAAATCTCTCCTGCTCACTTCAGACGCCACCGTTTCCCCGCCGAGATCATCGCCCATGCGGTTTGGCTCTATTACCGGTTTCCGCTCAGCTTTCGCGACATCGAAGATCTGCTTGCCGCGCGCGGCATTGAGGTCTCGTTTCAGACGGTCTCGGAATGGGCCGTGAAGTTCGGCCTCAAATTCGCCGATCAGCTCCGACGGCGTTCACGAGGCAATTTTGCCGACAAGTGGCAACTCGATGAGATGGCCGTGAAGATCAAGGGAAAGAAGTACTGGCTGTGGCGCGCCGTCGATGCCAACGGTTACGTCCTCGATGCCCTGCTGCAAAGCCGAAGGAACAAGGCAGCCGCGTTGCGTCTGATGAGGAAGCTGCTCAAGGGGCAGGGTACCACCCCACGAGTGATGGCGACGGACAAATTGCGGTCCTACTCTGCCGCGAAGGCCGACTTGATGCCGGGCATCGAGCATCGGTCACACAAAGGCATCAACAACCGCGCCGAAAATTCACATCTTCCCGTACGACGACGCGAACGGCGGATGATGCGCTTCAAGTCGGCCCGGCAATGCCAGCGTTTCGTCTCGACACAGGGCCAGATCGCCAATCTCTTCCTTCTTCACCGCAAACATCTCACCGCCGCAGATCATCGAAAGCTTCGCTTCCACGCCATCGCAACATGGCGGCAGATCACCATGTCAATCAACGCGTGAAGGCTGGTACAATGCCAGACGCACGCCCTGTCCCAGCTTAAGGCGACGCCACCGAGCCCGCGGTCCCGCCGGTCGCTGCGCCGGGTTTTCCAATCGCTTTTCCAATTACGGATCCTGGTGCGTCGTATCGGGCAATACAGGCCATCGGGACAGATATTCTCGAACGCGCCAAGTCTGCGGTTCGTGCGCTTGGTGTCAATCGCGTCTCGACCCATCTTTTGGATGGGGATCCGGTCGAGGAAATCATGAAGGTGATCGAACGAGAACATCCAGACCTCGTCGTCTGTGGTGCGAGGGGCCTCTCCAGCCTATCGCAGCTCGTTCTCGGTAGCGTGTCCACCAAGATCGCCCATCGTTGCCCAGCTACCTGCATCACCGTGCATTGATGCCGTCTAGGTTACGGCGATGAAGAGCCATCGCGAGCCGAGCACGCGGCAAAGCTACGATTTGATTATTTAGCGCGTTTGTTAAAGGCGCTCGTTTTCCACTGCCTGACAGGATTCGCCGAACATCGATAGCGCTTCCTCTAGATAGTCACCGAGTAACGGAGTGCCCAGAAGATAGGCGGCCGTATGGTTGTTATGCGCACCTGATGCTTCGCGGCGTATGTACTCCCAGTCGGACACTGTGCCATCACCGCGACCGAGCCAGACAAGAGTCACAAGATCGATTTGCTCGTCGACGCTGAGCGCCCATATCGCGCTACGAAGTTCCTCTTCAACTGGATCGTCGCTCCTGTCTTCCAGTACGTCGATCATACCGTCGTCCGTGGGATTGGAGGAGGAGTCCTTGTCGCTCGGGGCATCCTTGGCGTCGAACTGGCGAGCTTTGAGGATAAAATAGCAGACCTTTTCAGGCGCTATGGTCATCGGCCAGGCGGGCTGATCCTCATCGATCTTCTTCATCGCGGTTCTCCGGGTGTTCATCATAGCATTGCGACAGTCGCCGGGCAGCTGATGGAAAGGCTGCCCGGCGATCGGCCTAGTAACCGACCAAAAGGCGGTCCTCGACGTTGTGCACGCCAGGAGCCGACCACGCGGCATGTTCAGCGGCCTGTCGCTCTGACCACGTCTTCACCTTGCCTTGCAGCGTGACCTTGCCGTCGGCGACATTGATATTGATGGCTTTCGCCTCAATCTCCGCATCACGTCGGAACGCGTCCTCAATGCGTTTCTTGACATCTGCCGAGCTGGCGCGTGGTGCCACTTCGATCATGTTGGAAACGCCAACGACACCGGAGAGATCACGCACCGCGTCGGCGGCCGCAGTCCTCTGATATTGCCATTCAACTCGACCACTCAGAGTAACCCAACCATTCTGGACCTTAACCTGGACTGCATCCTTGGGAATGGTGACGTGCCAGGCAATCGTGTTGACGGAACGTTTTGCAATTTCGTCGTCTGCCGTCTTGTGCGTCCCTACCGGCCGCACTTCGATATCCTGTGCAATGGCCTTCACCCCCTTGATCCGACGCGTCGTCCGCTCGGCGGCTTCCTTCTCGGCATAGGTGGGGACATGACCCGTGAGGGTGATCACGCCGTTCTCCGCAGTGACGCCGATATTCGCGGCGTTGATGCTCGGATCGAATTCCAGTTCATCGATAACCAATTGACGCAGTGTGATGTCGTCCATGAGATGATCTCCTCTGTTGATATCTCGAACGTAGACACACTAAGAGGCTGTGCAGTTTTGACATTGACATAGCTCAATTGCCGATTTTCGGTTCTACCCCCAAATGGGATCGTTTTTGTGCGGCCTCAATCCATTGCGCGAACTGCGGTGTTCGGGCCGCAACGAAGCCGTCAATCTTGGGCGTCCGAGACGTTCCCTCTAGCAGCGGCGATCCGTCTGTTCGCAGCACGACACCTCCGGCGGCTTCGATAAGCGCCAGCCCGGCAGCGCAATCCCATATCATCGTCGGCGACAGCCTTATATAGGCGTCGGCTTCCCTGGCGGCGATCAAAGCGAACTTAAGCGACGAACCAAGTTTTCGGACTGTGCAGGGCTGTAATGCGGTAAGCAGGTCCTTGGTTTGTGGATCAAGATGAGAACGGCTGACAAGCACGATTGGCTGTCGCGGCGTGACGATATGCCCGCAAAGACTGCGCCGTCGCCCGTCTGAAGCTTCTTCGAACACAAGGCCGCTGCCATAGGAAAAGAATAACCGCTCGCGTGCTGGCGCATAGATCAACCCGGCGGTGGCCCGGCCATCTTCGACCAATGCTATATTGACCGTAAACTCATCGCGCCCGCGAATATATTCTTTCGTTCCATCGAGAGGATCGATGACGAAGGCAACGGCCTTCAAAGCCTTCGTTTCGGAGCCTTCGTCCTCCTCGCTGAGGATTGGGATCGTTGTTGTCAAGGCTCTGCAACCAGCACACAGAATGTCATGGCTAGCAAGGTCGGCGACTGTGACAGGCGATCCGTCCGACTTGCTGCTCGGCGCGAGTTCACCATGCTGAAGGGAGTGTACGACGGTGCCGGCCCTTCGGATGATCGGTATCAAGGCCTTGACCAGCTTTCGTCGTGAAGAGAGATTCATTGCTCGTATCTCCGCGGGGCAGCAACGACAGCATTTCATATAGCGCGCCCGCATCCTCGCATCATTGACGCGTATCAATGATGCGAGGAGCCGAAGGGGGCATATAGGTCCCATCGGAACAACAATTGGGGCTGCCAAATGATCGCCGAAGATCAGCTCGAGGTCACATCCTTTCTGGAGCACGCGCTGTCTCGGGAAGGCGAACCACCGCAGATGATGGAAACGCACATTTCCCGCATATTCCTGTCGGGCGATCGCGTCTACAAGATGAAGCGGGCAGTGCTTTTGCCTTATGTCGACTTCTCCACCGTAGAAAAGAGACAGGCGGCGTGTCTGAAAGAGGTGGAGCTGAACGGCCCGACGGCACCGGGAATCTATCTCGGCGTTCGGAAGATAACGCGCGCATCCGATGGAATTCTATGTTTCGACGGGGAGGGGCAGGCGATCGACGCCGTGGTTGAGATGAAGCGCTTCGACCAATCCCGGCTGCTTGATCAGCTTGCCCTGTCGGGTGGCTTAACCTCTACGATGATGACGGCACTCGCTGGCGCAGTCGTGCAGTTCCATCGTCAGGCGCCGGTCATTGACGACCGCGGGGGAGCGGCAAATATGGAGGCCGTGCTCAAAGTCAACGAAGAGGGTTTCGCGACGAGCCATGTCTTCACACAGCCGGAAGTTCAGGAGCTGACGGCTCTCTTCCGCCGGCGGCTTACTACTCTTACTATGTTGCTGGATAAACGAGCTATGGCTGGAAAGATCAGGCGTTGCCACGGCGATTTGCATCTGCGCAACATATTTCTGCTTGATGGTCGCCCCTGTCTGTTCGATTGCATTGAGTTCAATGACGAACTGGCAACAATCGATATTTTGTATGATCTTGCGTTCCTGCTGATGGACCTCTGGCATCGCGGATATGCCGACTTTGCCAATCTCGTCATGAACCGATACCTTGACGAAACCGGCGAAGATGACGGCTTTGCCGCGTTGCCATTCTTCATGGCGATGCGAGCCGCTGTGCGCGCGCATGTCGTCGCTACGCAGGTGGAAGAGGCAGGCGGCGGGGCGCCGACGCTTGTGTCAGAGGCGCGGTCGTACTTCGCACTTGCTCACTCTCTGCTGCAATCACCCAAAGCGGATCTCATTGCTCTTGGAGGTTTTAGTGGGTCAGGCAAGTCCACGCTTGCCGAGAGGTTGGCACCGCGCATTGGACTGCCGCCCGGAGCGCGCATCATTGAGAGTGATCGCATCCGCAAGTCCATGCACGGCGTTCCTCCGGAAACGCACTTGCCTCAGAGCGCCTACCGTTCCGAGGTCTCCGTCAAGGTCTATCAGGAGATATCATGGCGTGTGCGGCTCATTCTTGCGCAGGACGGTACTGTGGTTGCCGATGCCGTCTTTGACAAGGCCGGCAATCGCGAGTTGATCGAGCGGGCCGCTGATGAGAAAGGCTGCCCCTTCTTCGGCTTCTGGCTGGACGCGGATGCAGCCTTACTTTGGCAGCGTGTCGAGGCTCGCACAGGCGGTTCTTCGGATGCGACGCTGGATGTGCTCGCAGGTCAGCTTTCGAAAGGCAGAAGGGCGATCGGTTGGACGAAGCTTGATGCAGCACGTCGACCTGATGAGTTGGCGGATGAAATTCAGAGCCAAATTGCCGTCAAGGACGCGAAATTCGTTTCAATGGCGGCAGGTATCTGAAGGTTATGCCACGCCGGTTCCATTTACGGCGCCTCAACGCGGTCCAGCTGGAAACGTCTGCGCGTGTATCCGGACCTCTAAAAATCGGCCTAAGTCGTCGGTCCTTCCCATGATATTCGGAAACGGCGCGGTCGACAAATATAGTCCACCATGCGCACCGCAAATTGCTGCCGTTCAACCCGAAAGATCGACCAGATGCCTCGGTGTCGCGATCGTTAGTGATAGGCCGGAATACCCAGATCAGACCGGCGATCTGGGTATTCCGGCCCGACACGAACGCTCCTGTGCGTGCTGCAGCTTCTCGACAATTTTGAGTTGGATCAATGCTGTAGCGTTATGCATGGCTCATCATCACTAGAATTATGGAGGCTATCGATGTTCAAGCACATACTCGTCCCGACCGACGGCTCAAAATTGGCCTCTCAGGCGGCTATGCAGGCAATCGCTTTGGCTGCCGAGTTGCATGCGGAAGTCACATTGTTGGCTGTGGCGGAGCCTTTTCGTATGCTTGCCATGGACAGCAGCGAGTATCTGGAGAGGCAGCAGCACCATGAAAGTTCTGCCATCTCGCAGTGCGCCGCGATGTTGGAGCGGCAGAAGAAAAGGGCCTCCGATTCCACGGTGATTTGCAGGACATTGGTTCTCAAAAGTGACGAAGTCGCCAGAACCATCGCTGACACCGCCGACAGTCTGGATTGCGATTTGATCGCACTAGGATCCCATGGCCGCAGCGGCCTTTCTTCATTACTTTTGGGTAGCGTGACTGCCGGTGTGATTGCTAAAACCCATCGACCTGTCCTAGTCTACCACTGATCCCAACGGTGCGTTGGTGCAATCTTGCGAGAAAATGCCGTTGGCGCGAAGATTCGGTGCAAGATCGTCGATGATGACTGTGGCGCGCGTGCGACCGGTCAAAGCCCGCATCGATCTTAGCTGACACGGGAATGGGTCCGTCCGGATATTTTCGATGCTCGGAATAGCATCTTCAACCAGCCTTTCGGCGAAGGACCTACGGACCATCTGAACGCTGCGCCGGCGAACCACCTCTCGCTGCTTCAAGACTTTGACGTCGGGGGCCTGAAGCCCGGAGTTGCTACCGCCAGAAACGCTTGGCGTCGAGCACATGGTCGAGAGCCACTTGAGCCTCTTTGATGAGGACAGCTTTTTTGGCATGCGATAATAGTTCTTCGGCACCGGGATGATCGCTAAGCCCATACTTTTCAAGGACGCCAGGCCCGGTGGAAAGATCGTTCAGAGCTCCGAGCTTGTCCTGCAGGACCTCCATCGTTTTGATGAACCGTTTATGGCGACGTTCAGCCTGCCTTTCTGAGAATAGCGGCTGAAAAAACTCGGCGGCATAACGGAGCTTCTTGGCGTCCTTACGCGCTTTGTGGCGTTGCTCGTCATCGACGTGAGCGAGGTCTTGCCCATGCTTTTTCAGATTCCTGCGCATCTTGCCGAGCGCTTCGACCGCAAATAGGGCGATCGGCTTTGCACCGCCGTCCGATTTATCATCGGCGCGCAAATAGCTCCCGCATCTGAGCCAATCATTGAAGTCCAGCATCAAAGCCTGCGCACGGGCCGAGCCGAGCGCTCGAATGGCATCGTCATAGACAGCCTCCCGAACATCCGCCAGTTCCTCGCGAAGACAATCTCCGGCCCTCGGCAGGAGCACGTCCAGGTTTCGAGCTTCACCCAGCTCGCCTGCAAGCCATCTGAACTCGCCGGTTATCCGATGCGCCTCGCCTTCCAGTAACATTGGCTTGAACAATGAGAATGCAGCGCGAAGGCGTCGGATGGCGACACGCGCCTCGTGAAGCGCGTCAGGATTTCTTTTTCTGAGGAGTACGGTTTCGTTAAGCCTGAACTGCCGAAAGCAGGATTGCGCGATCGTCTGGAACGCCCGGGCCGAGCCCGCGCGCCGCTCCAGTTCGATCGGCTCTGCATTGAAGACCGGACGGATCGCTTCCAGCAGACGATAGCCGCGTTCAGCCTTCGACCAGACGCCGAACTTCATCGGCACCACCGCTTCGGCCTTTCTTGCCAGCAGGAAAAGATCTTTCGGATCGCCATCCTTCAGTTCAAGTTCAACCTCGCAGATCGGCGCCTGCCGTCCTCCCTCGACCACGAGGCCTTGGTCAACGGCAACCTCGATCATTGATCCGTTCTCGACCATATTCCAGATGCGGCGCTTTACGGATACCTCGAAGAGGGGCGAAAGATTCAATGCGAGCGATCCGAATTCGTTCAGCAGCGGGCTCGTGTGGTCCAGTACAGGACTGTCGGTTTCTACAGTCGTCTCCCATTCGTCTCGTGCAAACAGCGATGCATTTGCACCGGTTGCCTTGACGGTCTGCACTCTGACCTCGCCGGAACGGCGGATACGAAGTGTGAAGCCAGCGCCGAACAGCCGGTGGTCTTCAGTGTCGAAATAGATAGAGCGCTGTTCGATGGTCGCTTTCGGATCGACGAATAGGTTCGACGCCAGCAACTTGTCGACGTCGTTTGTCGAGATTTCGAGCTTCAATTCGATTTCTGCCAATGCCGTGCTTCCCCTGATATCAGTCGATCGCGCTTCAATGGAACCGGTTCGACAATTTCCAACGACCATGACGAAGGATGCGCCCTGATGGACCGGCGCGCACCTGAAATCCATGTTTACCACAACTCATCGAAACAAACGCGGAAGATGCGATGTTGCAATACGCTTCACAATCCTGTTTGTGAGGAAAATTCAGGCGGTATTGACACACGCGGGGTCTATCTTTCCATTTCGGCTCAAGGCTCGTTGATCACAACGAGAAGATTACGGGTGCGGCGAGAGCAAGGGCGGAGAAGAAAACGGTCGGACATCAGTCGTATCGGGTGGCAACGCGGCGCCAGTCCTTGAGGCGACCGAACATGATCTCGATACGGTTGCGGCGCTTGTCGTATTTGAAAGGCACGGACCTGGATTTGCGCCCCGGAATGCATGGTTTGATACCCTTCTGTTGCAGAGCGTCCCTGAACCAGTCGGCGGCATAACCGCGGTCGGCAAGCATCCACTGCGCCTTGGGCAGATCATCAAGCAGGGCTGCTGCACCCGTATAGTCGCTGCTCTGACCAGCGCTTATGAAGAAAATGAGCAGTCGACCCTTGGCCTTGGTGGGGGCATGCAGTTTCGTGTTCATGCCGCCCTTGGTTACGTGGAGGCCGCTTCCGATTAGGGGGCCATTACATTCCCATCCCTTTCTAGGATTTCGAGACCTGTGTCACTATCGCGTAGCTCAGATACACGATGGTGACACAGGTCGAGCTTGCTAAGCGTCCGCGGGTATTGGTTACGCCACTGATTTATAAATGGAACCCTTATTATAATTCCATAATTAAACTTATCTGCTTTGATCTTGTAGCGGCTATTTAGTAATGCGACAGTTGGGCCAGTTAGAGATGCGACAGTCTCGCCTCTCGACGCGCTGGTCAAAGCCAACGTCGGGAGCAAGGATGACGATCTTCAGCCTGGTCGAGACCATGA
>NZ_JAELUG010000209.1 GCF_016429255.1 Rhizobium sp. ASV8 | reverse complement strand
GGGGATATGCTCGCCATTGCGTGGCTCGCTGGTAATGATGCGCTCCTTGCGTGGCGTCACCGCAAAGCCGGCAACCTGGGAGACGGGACCGAGCAGGTTGACGAGATCGGTGATGTAGTAGGGACCCATGTCGAGCATCGGGCCGCCGCCGACTTCGTAATAGAAAGCCGGATTCGGATGCCAGCGCTCGTGGCCCGGGCACATGAACGTGGCGGTGCCGCCGACCGGGATGCCGATCGCGCCTTCGTCGATGATGGCGCGAGCCGTCTGATGGCCGCCGCCGAGGAAGGTATCCGGTGCCGCGCCGATGCGCAGGCCCTTGGCGGCGGCCGCATCCGCAAGCTTCTTGCCTTCGGCGAAATTGATGCCGAGCGGCTTTTCCGAATAGGTGTGCTTTCCGGCGTCCAGCGCCTGCAGGCCAACCGCGACATGCGCCTTCGGGATGGTCAGGTTGACGATGATCTCGATCGTGGGATCAGCGAACAGGGCGGCGATATCGACCGCCTTCAGGCCGAATTCGGCAGCTTTCGCTTCGGCAAGCTCGCGATTGAGGTCGGCGACGCCTTTGATGTCGAGAATGGGAAAGGATTTCATGGCTTTGAGATAGGCGCCGGAAATGTTCCCGCAGCCGATAATGCCGATGCCGACCTTGTTCATAAGCTTCCTCCAGATCACTTGTCTTTGCTGTCCTGGAGCGGCTCGGCGTTTCATGTGAGCGCTGAGCCGCTCCATCCTTTTGTTTCGACGCAATCCCGGACGGAAAACCGCTGCGCAGTTTTCCCGGAATTGCTGTGGGGATCAGAGGGCCGGTGCCGGCCCCGTCGTTCCCCAGGGCGATTCGTAAAGTTCGCGCAGCGCCACGACCGCAGCGCCCTGCGCCCAGGTCTCGTCGGTCGACTGATCGAAAACCAGTTCGGTCACGCCCTTGATCGATGGCGGGATCGCCAGCGAATAGGCCTCCCGCAAGCTGTCCAGGAAGGGCTGGCCGAGCGCCAGGCTCGATCCCACCAGAATGACGCGCGGCGGAGCAAATAGCGTGACGATATTGGCGAGTGCCATGCCGCAGGCTTCGCCGGCACGGATGGCCGCGCCGATCAGTGCGTTGTCCTCCGCGTCGATCAATGTCTTGGCATGTGCCATTCCCCGGCCGAGGCGGATGGCTTCGGCAAATCGGCCGCTTGGCTGGTCGCCGAGAATGGCGCTTTCGCCGGCAAGGCTTGCCAGCCTGATCGTGCCCTGCGGCCCGATGCCGAGTACGAGATCGCCGAGATTGTGGCTGAGGCCGCCGGCGCCGCGAAATAGCTGACCGCCATGCAGCACGCCCAGTCCTAACGTCTGTTCCAGCGAGACCAGCACCATGTCATCCAGGTCTCTCGCCTTGCCGAACCAGTGATGTGCGAGCGTGATGGCGTGCGCATCGCTTTCGACGATCGTGGTAACGCCCAGGCGCTCCGACATTTCCTTGGCGAAATCGACGCCTGTCTCGCGGAAGATCGGGCTGGTGCGGACATGGCCGGTGCGGTGTTCGACGACGCCGGGCAGGCCGAGGCAGACGGAATCGATCTCGTCCAGAGCCAGATTGGCATCGACGACGCAGCGGCGCACGCCGTCCTCGATCAGATCGGCGATGACGCCGATCGGCTGCCGGTCGACGCGCAGTGCCAGCGTCAGCGTCGAGAGAACCTCGCCGCAAAAGTCCGTGACGACGAAGACCATGCGATTGGCGGCGATTTTCGCGCCGACGACGCGCGCAGCATCGGGATTGAGTTCCAGCATGACGCGGGGCCGGCCGCGTGTGGCTGCCTCGCGCAGGTCGCCTTCGGTGCGGGCCAGGATCAACCCGTCATCCAGCAGCGAGGCGGTGATTGCCGAGACCGTCGTGGTCGAAAGCTGGGTGCGGTCGCTGATTTCGATACGTGCGATGGAGCCCGCCCGCCGGATCGTATCCAGCACGTTGAAGCGGTTTATCGCCCGCATAAGCTCGGGATCTGCTGTTTTCATGAGATTGGTGCCGAATGATGAACCCGCTCGGCTGCGGCCTGGTATTTTTAACGGAATGCGAATTAAATAACCTATGGTGACTGCCCAATGTCAAGCCGTTTCGCGGGCGATCTGCCGAAAATTTAGCTGCGGCGGTTGACATTTCATCAAAGCTCCGTTGAATTATTCCGCATAAGGGAAAAAATATTGAGGTTCTTGGTTCCCTTGGGAGGAGAAAATCATGATCCATCTACGTGGGGCGAAAGCCCTTCGCATTGCCGCTATTGCCGCGACGAGCGGGCTGGCGATTCTGGCTGGCGTCACGAGCGCTGCAGCCGAGACCACCGTGAAGTGGCTGCATCTTGAGGCCAATCCGGCTTACGTTGCGATCTGGCGCAAGATCGCCGACGAGTATCAGGCCAAGCATCCCGGCACGAAGATCGAGATGCAGTTCCTGGCAAACGAAGCCTTCAAGGCCAAGCTGCCGACCCTTCTGCAATCCAAGGACGCCCCGGATCTGTTTTATAGCTGGGGCGGCGGCGTGCTGAAGCAGCAGCAGCAGACCGGCACGCTGCTCGACCTGACCTCGGCGATGGATGCCAAGGACGGCGCCTGGAAGAAGAGCTACAATCAGGCTGCGATCAAGGGCCTGACCTTCGACGGCAAGGTCAGCGCCGTTCCCTATCAGATGGGCACCGTTTCCTTCTTCTATAACAAGGCACTCTTCGCCAAGGCCGGCGTCGATGCCGACGCCATCAAGACCTGGGACGACTATCTGGCCGCGGTGAAGAAGATCAAGGCGGCCGGCATCGTTCCGATCGCGGGCGGCGGCGGCGAGAAGTGGCCGATCCATTTCTACTGGAGCTACCTCGTCATGCGTGACGGTGGTCAGCAGGTCTTCAACGACGCCAAGAACGGCAAGGGCAACGGCTTCAACGATCCGGCCATCATCAAGGCCGGCGAGCAGCTCGCCGAGCTCGGCAAATTGGAGCCCTTCCAGCCCGGCTATCTCGGTGCCACCTGGCCGCAGACGCTTGGTGTCTTCGGTGACGGCAAGGCGGCGATGATCCTCAGCTTCGAGACGACGGTTGCCACCCAGCGCGTCAATTCCGGCGACGGTAAGGGCCTGGCTGACGACAATATCGGCCGTTTCGCGTTCCCGGCCGTGACCGGTGGCGCCGGTGCCCCGACCGATACGCTCGGCGGCCTGAATGGCTGGGCCGTCACCAAGAAGGCGCCGCCCGAGACCCTCGATTTCCTCGCTTATCTCACCAATGCCGAGAATGAGCGCACCATTGCCCAGTCCGGCCTAATCATTCCGGTGGCCATCGGTGCGGAGGATGGCATCAAGTCTCCGCTGATGCGCGGCGCGGCCGATCAGCTGGCGCACTCGACCTGGCACCAGAACTTCTTCGACCAGGATCTCGGCCCGTCCGTCGGCCGTGTGGTCAACGACATCTCCGTCGGTATCGCCTCCGGCCAGATCACGCCAAAGGATGGCGCACAGCAGGTTCAGGACGCCTTCGAACAGGACCAGCTCTAGCGGCATCCGGCGCCGGCCGCTCCCTTGTGCCGGCGCCGATTTTTCTTTGAACTGCAATTGTCGAGACCGCCCATGACCGATGTCAGCGCCACGACTGCTATGCCTAACGTTGCCAGAGTGAGACCCGCTGCAAAGCGAAAATCGCCGGCTGCACAGGGGCGTATGCCTGTTATCCTGCTGTTTCTGCCGCCCGCACTTCTGCTGTTCACCATCTTCGTCATCCTGCCGATGGGCGAAGCGGCCTGGTACAGCCTCTATCGCTGGAACGGCTACGGCCTGCCGACAGAGTTCGTCGGCACACGCAATTTCGAGGTACTGTTCAAGAACGGCGCGTTCCTGACATCGCTGAAGAACAATGCGCTGATCATCCTGGTGTCGATCGCGATCCAGGTGCCGCTTGCCATCTGGCTGGCGACCATGCTGGCAAATCGCATTCGCGGCGTCGTGCTCTTCCGCCTGATTTTCTTCCTGCCTTACGTGCTGGCCGAAGTCGCGGCAGGCCTCATCTGGCGCTTCGTCTATGATGGCGACTACGGTCTTTTTGCCGCGCTCGCGCATTTCCTCGGCACCGCGACCCCTTACGTGCTCGCCGACAAGGATCTGGCGATGTACGCCGTGCTCGGCGTGATCGTCTGGAAATATTTCGGCTTTCACATGATGCTGTTCATCGCCGGCATGCAGTCGCTGGACAAGAGCGTACTGGAGGCGGCCGAGATCGATGGCGCCACCGGCTGGCAAAAATTCCGCTACGTGACGTTGCCGCTGCTCGGTTCGACGCTGCGTCTCTCTGTTTTCTTCGCCGTGGTGGGATCGCTGCAGCTCTTTGACATGATCATGCCGCTGACCGGCGGCGGCCCGTTCAACTCGACCCAGACGATGGTGACCTTCCTTTACAATTTCGGCGTCACCCGCATGCAGGTGGGCCTCGGCAGCGCTGTCGGCGTCGTGCTGTTCGTGATCTGCGTCACCCTCGCCTTCGGCTACAAACGGATATTTATGCGCAATGACTGATATGGCCTCATCCGTTCGACTGACCGCCGGCACGAAGATCTATCTCTATGTGTCGCTGACCATCATTGCCGCCATCGTGCTGATTCCGCTTCTGACCACCGCGCTTGGCGGCTTCAAGACGCTCGGTGATCTCCGCACCAATCCCTTCGGCCTGCCGGCCGAGTGGCATGTCGAGAATTACACCAGCATCCTCTTCGGCGACCGCTACTGGCGGCAGATGATGAATTCCCTGATCATCGCCGTTCTCACCGTATTCCTGACGGTGTCCGTCTCGGCGATGGCCGCCTTCGCCTTCGCGCATGTCAAATTCTTCGGCTCGAACTTCCTGCTGAACTATTTCCTAATCGGCCTGATGTTCCCGGCCGCCACCGCCATCCTGCCGCTGTTCATCCGCATCCGCGATCTCGGCCTGCTCAATACCTATTGGGGCGTGGTGCTGCCGCAGGTGGCCTTCGGCCTCGGCATGAGCATTCTGCTGTTCCGAAATTATTTTCGAAACCTTCCGGAAGAATTGTTCCAGGCCGCCTTTGTCGACGGCTGCGGCTATATCCGATTCTTCTGGCATATCTCGCTGCCGCTCTCGCGGCCGATCATCGCGACCGTCAGCATCATCTCCTTCGTCGGCAGCTGGAACAGCTACATTCTGCCGCTGATCATGCTGAATTCGGATTCGATCTATCCCTGGCCGCTCGGCATGATGGTCTATAGCGGCGAATTCGGCACCGAATGGGAACTGGTGCTCGCGTTCATCACGCTGACCATCCTTCCCACCATCATCGTCTTCTTCCTGGCGCAGAAGCACATCATCGCCGGCCTCACCGCCGGTGCGGTGAAGTCCTGAGCCTTACTGGAGCAAAAAGCATGGCATCCGTCGAACTGCACAACATCCACAAGGCCTATGGCGCGCTGACCGTCATCCACGATATCTCGCTTTCGATCGACGATGGCGAGTTCATCGCTCTGGTTGGCCCTTCGGGCTGCGGAAAATCGACTTTGCTGCGGATGATCGCCGGCCTTGAGGAAATCACCGATGGCGATGTGTCGATCGGCGGACAGGTGGTCAACGCCATGACGCCGCGCGAGCGCAACATCGCCATGGTCTTCCAGTCTTATGCGCTGTATCCGCACATGACGGTTGCCGAGAATATGGGCTTCAACCTGAAGCTATCGGGCGAGACGAAGCAGTCCATCGAGCAGCGGGTCAACGAAGCTGCGCGCATGCTCGATCTCACCAAGCTGCTCGACCGCAAGCCGGCGCAGCTTTCCGGCGGCCAGCGCCAGCGTGTCGCCATGGGGCGCGCTATCGTGCGCAATCCCGCCGTTTTCCTGTTCGACGAGCCGCTCTCCAATCTCGATGCGAAGCTGCGCGTGCAGATGCGTTCCGAAATCAAGGCGCTGCATCAGAAGGTGCAGACCACCTCGATCTATGTGACCCATGACCAGATCGAAGCCATGACACTGGCCGACCGCATCGTGGTGCTGAACCAGGGCCGCATCGAGCAGCAGGGCACGCCGATCGAGCTCTATCGCAAGCCGGCCAATCTCTTCGTGGCCGGCTTCATCGGTTCGCCGGCGATGAACTTCCTCGATGGTGTGGTGGATGGGATTGATGGCTCGCCAGCCGTGCGGCTGAAGGATAGCACACCGATCCGTATTGCTGGGGAACGCAAGGTGAAGGCAGGGCAGAGTGTGAAGGTCGGTCTTAGGCCCGAGCATCTGAGCCTTGCCAGCGGCGGTTCGCCGCTGTCAGGCCAGACCTTGCTGGTGGAGCCAACCGGCGCGCAGACGCATGTGCTATTCGACCTTGCCGGCGATCAGGTGACGGCCGTGGTCGATGGCGAAGCGCCGGTGCGCTACGGCCAGCCGCTGAACGTCTCCGTCAGTCCCGAGCAGGTCTATGTCTTCGACGCCTCAAGTGGTCTGGCGCTTTAGAGCATTTCCAGGAAAAGTGCGCAGCGGGTTTCCGTTTGGAATACGTAAAAACAAAGAGATAGAGCGTTTTCGCGATTCAAAGAAAACGTAAATGCTCTAGGTAACGATGTCGATGGAATCGACGCGATCGGGATAGAAAGCCATGTAGTCCTTGATCTGGCCGACCGAAGGATAGGGGTTCTCGTAGGTCCAGATGGCGTTCAAGGAGCGCTCGCCGCCGGCGGGGATGCTGTAGTAGGAGCATTCGCCCTTGTAGGGGCAATAGGTTTCGTGGCTGGTCTTTTGCAGCAACGACATGTCGACGTCCTTGCGCGGAATATAGATGACCGCCGGGTAGGACGCCTCCTTCAGCGAGAGCGCCTCATGCGTGTCGGCAATCACCTTGCCGGCGACGGAAACCGTGACATGCGCATGTTTTTCCTCGATCGTGATGGGATGATCGGGACCGGGGATCTTGACTGGCTTTTCCGACATGAGGGGCTCCTGGGGTAAGAGGCGGACACCTCTTCTGTTTGAATCTACGCATCAGGCCTGTCTCTTATACACATCTCCGAGCCCACGAGACGGTCTATTAAATCTCGTATTCCGTAATCTGCTTGAAAAAAGGGGGGGGGGGGGGGGGGGGGGGGGGGGGGGGGGGGGGGGGGGGGGGGGGGGGGGGGGGGGGGGGGGGGGGGGGGGGGGGGGGGGGGGGGGGGGGGGGGGGGGGGGGGGGGG
>NZ_JAELUG010000208.1 GCF_016429255.1 Rhizobium sp. ASV8 | reverse complement strand
GTGCAAGATGGCGCGAGTGGCGCTGGGATGGGGAACCCGCGACTTAGCGCAAGAGGCTGGAGTTTCGCCAGATACGATTGCTAGGTTGGAGCGGGGCGAGCGGCTCCGAGACGCCACCGTGGCAGGAATTCGCGCCGCCTTTGAAGCGGCCGGCATAGAATTCATCCCAGCCAACGGGGGCGGGGTAGGGGTTCGATTCAAGAACCCAGATTTGCCTTAAGCGTAGAGACCACAACGCGTTCATCGGGCGTGGCATCTGTTGGAGGGTCCGCGGTGATGACGGAGTAGGGCGGCGACCTCTGGAGCCGCCGGCCGCTACTCGCGACAGTTTCTTAAACCTGCGCCTCAGGCGAGGGCCTACTTAAGTCGGCTGCTCATCGAGCCACAAGCCTAGTGGATAGTCGAAGTATGCGGGCAACCCGCAATTGGAACCGCTGACGCGCTGCCTGTGTCTACAGCTTCTCGCGTCGGCCGTGCGGGCATCGCGGCCCGGCCATCCGCGGCGCTGGCCAGCCCAAGGCGCATTCGACTCTATAACGCACGCGACGGCGGAGGCTTTTGCAGCAAGACAGACGTCTGTTGCCTCTGCGAGTACCAAGGACTCCATTCTCTCCTAAAGACTTCGCGATGTATAAAATTGAAAGGCGACCGCGTTGCCTGGGGGCTCCCAGAATGCCGTCATCCGTATCCCCTCGCGCCCCGAAGTCGGCCAGCTCCTCCAGTCAAGCCCCAGGCGCTGGGCCAGCTTTGCGTCGGGGATGGCTGCGACTTGATCGAATAGGTGAGCGACATCCCAGCCCGCAAAGCTGAACATGCAGACGACATCGTTAGGCGCATCGCAAAGCAGTTTCGATGTGAGCTGTGCAGGAGAAGGAACACCTGACGGCCGACCTGATCAGTCCACCATCGAACGAACTTATGGGAATGACCATCGGTCGGCTCGTTCAGATCCAGATTATTCGCAGGCCTGTGTGGAAGGACGTGAAGCTGTAGATCCTCGGGCTACAAACGGCTCGACGAATGAAAATCCTGCAATGGCAGTGATATGGTCATGCGTTATTGGGCTGAAGTCCCCATCAGTTGGGACTTTGGTCCAGGTTCCGACACAGCGCGCATGGCGTATAAGTATTGGGAAGCGTGATGCGGCCCTGCAATAAAGCGCGTCCGCATCGGAATGGGAAACAGATATGAAAAATATCGCGATCGTTGCACTGGCGCTTGCAACTTTGTTGCCGGCATCGCCGGCATTCTCCCAAGTCTACCTTGAGTATGGTATCGGGCCAGGTTACAACTATGATAGGCCGCTACCGCGGTACTATCGTTACCCGCCAGCCTACGCATATGGTGACTATTATGAAGGTCGTCGATATCGATATGGTCAGCGATGCTGGACAGAGAGACGCTATGGTTATCGCCACCACCACCGCGTGTTGGTGCGCCAAACCGTGTGCGACTAGTTTGAACGGAACTTGCCGCTGGAGGCCAGTGCGTGGTGTCGAGGCCTCGTTCCCGCCCGTTTTAGTCGGTCTCACAGATTGACCCGATTGTGAAAATGGGCCTTTGAGAGCAAGAGGCATCTCATTGATCACCTATGCTAACATCCTAGCGCTTGCTGCGGGCGGGTTCGGTTTGCAACGATGAGTGTTTGAAGCATTTTGGCAATGCATTATGCCATTGTTATAGGCATATTTCTTAACTTCCCGCGATCGCTCCATCGATTGGAATGGTGGTCGAAGGCGCGCATACTTTGGAGCACCATTGCAAACAGGTGCTATTGGGTTTCAAAGTTTCTACACCTCCACTGATTGTGGGTGGTAGCCACAGCACACAACGACAATTTAGATCCCGGAGACAGACTGACACGTGCTGAGTCAGACCGTGGGCTCGTTATGCATGCTCCGTCCCTGAGTGACGGCTTTCCGCGCCCGCCCGATCTACGAGGCTAACCCACCGAAATCGATCCACCTGCCTAGATCGTGGTCGAGCCGGCCATCCGGCGGCGATCTGCGACGCGTGCGTTTCGTGCACGAATAGATTTACGATTACGCAGCTTTCGCAACAGATCCATTCCGCTAGTTTCTGTGGGCTCCACATGAATGATGTGCCTGCAGGTCGCGCCTGACCGCCCAGGAGGCCCACAAGATCGGATCGCAATGCCCATAGGGTTCATCTGCCCAATTACGCTATGACGCACTGTCGGCCTGTCCACTTCGGATGGATCTGGCCGAATTGCAACTACCCATCCTGTTGTTGCAGCGCGACGCGATCGTAATGGGCATCGGCCTGCCAACCTTCCTCCCGGAGGTCGGCGCGTCCTTCCCCGAGGTTCAATAGATCGTCGCCACCTTGGCGACCGCCACAGTTTGCGAATGGCAGTGATCAAACATGGAGAAAATCAATGACTGACATGCCCCATAACGACCTTCTGGAGACCGCTACGGCTTGCCGCATTCTGCATATGGAAGGCCATGCGGACATGACGCTCGGACACCTGTCGCTGCGCGATCCTTCCGGGCGCGGTGTCTGGATCAAGCGTTCCGGTATCGGGCTGGGTGAGGTGATGGGGCCGGAGGATTTCGTGCTCGTCAATTTCGATGGGCACAGGCTGGCGGGAGAGGGCCGCCTTCACAAGGAATGGCCGATCCACACCGAGGTCTTGCGCGCGCGACCCGATTTGTGCACGGTCGGCCATAGCCACCCGTTCCATGCAACTGTCTTCTCCGCGCTCGATGTCGAGTTGCAGGCGGTCACGAATGAGGCCGTCAGCCTTGGTCTTCCGATCGGGCGTTTCGATGAGACGACCGGCTTGATCGATACGCCAGCGGTTGGCGCCAGCCTGACACGGTCTCTCGGCTCGGGGTCGACCGTGCTCATGCGCAATCACGGCGTTCTGTTCGCTGGAAGCTCGGTCGCGGAAGCGGCGCTGAAGGGAATCTTTCTTGAAGGAGCTTGCCGCGCGCAGATGCAACTGATTTCCACCCAGCTGCCATCTAGAGCTACGCCGCCATCCGAGTTGGCGAACAAGAAAGATCAGGTTTTCGATGTCGGGCTCATCGAGGTTTTCTGGGCTTTCTACAAGCGCAAGTTGGAGAAGACCTGCGACTAGCAGATCGCCTGCAACGCAGCCTGCTACGAGACGGCACGGGTTCCCGTGCCTTTCGCATTATTTTCTTTCCTTCACACGGCGTGGGGCAGCAGCATCCTGCACGACCTGATATCGAGACTATTGCCAGAGCGGAGCTCTGAGGCACGGATCTCGATCGGACTTTGCGCATCGGGGAATCCGCGAAACGCTACATCATCTCTCGCGCCCATGCCCAGCGCATTTTCGTGCGTGCGCGAAACCTGAGTGCGATCGGATGGGGCCTTTCCGGCAATGGCGGCAACTTCTGGATTTCCGAAAGACTGGTCCGCGACATCGATATTGGCATGCATTCAAATTCGCGGCTATCGACGAGTCTTATCAGTGGACGATTCGGTATCTGGTTGTCGCAAACCGAGCAGGCCACGAGAAGACCCCTTTCGATTGCAGTGCTTTGTCTCACAGCAGATATCGATCGGAGGCCACAGCCCTGACGCTCATCAGCCGCTTCATATAAAGGTTGATCCATCAGTGATCCAAGCCACCCGAACCAATCGCTACCCATGAAGTCTAATTGCGTGGATGTCGAGCTATTGCGATGGTCGTGATAGGCGCACTTAAGTCCTTGCTGAATTGCCGCAACCGCGACAGGTAATGAAAGCCCGCTGCTGCTTGGTGATTCATTCGATATACCCAAAGATGAGACACCAAATTGGAAACCAGCCAAGCAATTCCCCTTTCAAATCGTCCGACATTTTTATAACGCTGTGCAGAAGCAGCGAAACACAGGTCGTGGGATATCACCTTGAACGACACGATTTCGGCTGTCGTTCTGATTTAGTTGTAATAGCCAATCACAGGCACCAAAGTGAATTTCTGTAATGATAGCCTCACCTGATCTTATATCCACGACGCATTCTTCCTGCGACACATATCGATATCTCCGCGAGGTTTCCAATGCCTGCTGCGGCGTTCTTTGATCTTGACAAGACTCTGTGGGATTGCGTTGGAGAGAAGGCATTTGCATATCACCAGCTTATGCGTGGTGGCATCAGTCTGAAGCAGTTCTTCAAGATTATCAGCCTGCAACTCCGCTATGATCTGCATATGATCGACGGCGCGGGAACTTTAAAGCGGCAGATACTGCGGGAGTTGTTCTCGGGGGAGAGTGTCAGTCCCTGTGTTGATATCTATGAGGAACTGTTTGACGCAAAGCTTAGCAAAGCCTTCTTTCCAGGTATGCTTGCTCAGATCGAGAGACATCGGGAGGCTGGAGACAAGATCGTCATTGTATCTGCAACGATCGATTTCATCGCATCGAAAGCGGGAGACTATCTCAAAGTCGACGAATGCCATGCCACGGTTCTCGAAACGAACGGTGATCAGTTTTCAGGTGAAGTGAGAGGGTCTATTCCGTTCGGTGAGGCGAAAGCCAAGATTGTGAAAGACTACGCAGAGCGCAATAATATCGAGCTCGATCAATGCCATGCATATGGCGATCACTGGCAAGACCGTCATATGCTTGAAATTGTTGGCAATCCGGTTGCGATCAATCCAGATGCCAAGCTCAGTCGCCACGCGAAGGCGCGCAACTGGGAAACGAGGATCTTCACCTCGTCGAAAGATCACGGCTTCCGTCACGCCAGGACATTCATACCAAAGGTCATTGGGAAAAGCACATGAGCCGCCCGGAACCATCTGTTACCAAGCCGTCCGCCACCAATCACGACATAACGGATCGGCTGATATATCCACTATTGTCCAAATTTGTTGCATATATTCCGCGATCGGTTCATCCGAACACCCTGACGCTTGCCGCGATCTGTGTTGGGCTCATTGCGGCGGCAGCGCTTGTCGTGTCGACGCAACCCTACTCCGTTCTTATTTGTGCTGCGCTTTTGGTGCTATGGATTCTGCTAGACTCCTGCGATGGCATTCATGCCAGAAATACGGGGCAATGTAGCGAATTTGGAGGTTTTCTCGACCATTTTGGTGACGCTGCTGGCTTTTTCGCTCTCCAGGCGGCCATCATCTACCGGTTTGACATTCATGAACCATTGGTCTTCGGTGCGATGTTGTTGCGGCAAGCTCTCGCGTGCTGGACATATGTCATTCGCATATACGCAGGTCAATTGTTCATTACGCGCTTGGGTTGGAGCTTCGAGATTTATGCATACGCGGCTCTAATGGTTGCCGTCTTCTGCTTTCCTAATTTCAATCTCCAGATTGGCACTCTTCCTACACTCGATCTCGTGGGTATCGTGCTCCTGACCTATTACATCGCCGTCCCGTTCACACTTTTGGAGATCGGCTTGATGGTTCTAGCCTCGAAAAGGAAAGGCGCTTTGTCGGGAGAGCATCCTTAACGCAGGGCCTCTTGGCAGACGACGCCTTTGAATCGCAATCGCGACTCGGGACATGCATCGCGATCGCCGCCACGCCGCCGACGACGGAGCAAGCTGTTCGTGGGAAGCACACGCAGCTGCCATTCACCGAATTATCCGCGCGCCAAAACATAGACATCGAAGGAACTGGACCGTGAAGAAGACAACGCAACTCAGAGAAATGCTTCGCCGGAAGGAGCTGGATTTCCTGTGCGAGGCGCACAATGGCTTGAGCGCCCGCATCGTGGAAGAAGCAGGATTCAAAGGCATATGGGCCAGTGGTCTGACCCTCTCAGGCTCGATGGGGGTTCGCGACAACAACGAAGCCAGTTGGACCCAAGTTCTCGAACTTGTGGAATTCATGAGCGACGCAACACGCGTTCCTATCCTTCTTGACGGCGATACCGGCTACGGCAATTTCAACAACCTTCGCCGGCTGGTCTCGAAGCTCGAATCCCGCCGGATCGCCGGCGTGTGCATCGAGGACAAGCTTTTCCCGAAGACCAATTCCTTTATTGACGGCGAAAAACAGGGGCTAGCCGAACTCGACGAATTCTGCGGCAAGATCAAAGCCGGCAAGGATACGCAACGGGACGACGACTTCGTAATCGTTGCAAGAACAGAGGCGCTGATAGTGGGGGCCGGCTTGAAGGAGGCACTTGATCGTGCCGAAGCCTACCGATTGGCGGGTGCGGACGCCATACTGCTGCATAGCAAGAAGCGCGGGCCAGAGGAGATCGAGGCCTTCATGAGGGAATGGGGCAATCGCCATCCCATCGTCATCGTTCCGACGACCTATTATTCCACACCGACGCCTCGTTTCGCCGAATTCGGTGTTTCCACTGTTATCTGGGCAAACCATATCTTGCGTTGCGCCGTATCTGTCATGCGTAAGACCGCCGAAGACATCTTCAGCACCCAGTCCATCATGCAACAAGAGGACAAGATCGCCCCGGTGTCGGAGATATTTCGGCTCCAGGATGCGGATGAGTTGCAGCGGGCTGAGGAGAAATACCTCCCAGGTGAGCGGCATGACACCAGAAATTATGTCGTTGCAGGCCGTCGGTCATGATCGACACGAATGAATTCGGGGCCTTGCTGCGCGCACACCGCTACGACCTGTTTTCGGGAGTTCCTTGTTCTCTTCTGCAGCCTCTGATTAATCTCGCCAGCACTTCACTTGATTATGTCGCCGCGACGAACGAGGGCGAAGCCGTTGCAATCGCAACAGGCGCCCAACTTGGTGGCAAGAAATCGGCAGTCCTCCTGCAGAATTCCGGACTGGCGAATGCGCTCGCGCCGCTGACGTCGCTAACCAACATCTGTGAGATTCCTGTCACCGGCTTTGTCGGCTTTCGCGGCGAAGCCGGTGTTCCTGATGAGGTTCAGCATGAGTTTATGGGACGGATCACTCGGCCACTGCTGGAGACCAGCGGCGTGCATGTGGTCCATCTGAAGGCCGAGCTGTCGGCTGCCGCAAGGCAGCTGGGGGAGGCTCAGGAGGTTTTGCAAAAAGGCAAGTCTGTGTTTTTTCTTGTGTCAAAGGACACTTTCTCCTCGCTGGATCTGCGATCCCCGCCATTTCAGGCATATCAGGGCGGTACTTTGGCAATTCCGATCGCCGGAGGAGACCTACAGCGACCCCGTCGCTATGACGTTCTGGAGGTGATTTCCAACCGCAAGCGCGACGATACAGTGCTACTCGCAACAACAGGAATGTGCGGACGAGAGCTCTTCACGATCGAAGACGCGCCAAACAATTTTTACATGGTCGGCTCCATGGGCTGCATCTCCTCGATCGGACTCGGACTGTCGATATCAAGACCCGAGCGAAGGGTCATCGCGCTCGACGGCGACGGCGCCCTGCTGATGCGAATGGGAAATCTCGCGACCAACGCGTGCTATTCACCCGCCAATCTTCTTCACGTGCTTCTCGAC
>NZ_JAELUG010000207.1 GCF_016429255.1 Rhizobium sp. ASV8 | reverse complement strand
AACGACCTACCGAGAAAGTGCCTAGGCTATAAGACACCAACCGAAGTGTTCATGGCACATTTGCAAGCGGGTAGCTGATCCCCTACCCTCAAAACTGGCCATGATGCACTTGGAGCAGATTCTCCAAACTTCCCGGTAATGCCCAACTTTTTCGGGGATCAGGACAATCATCTCTGCGACGACGGCACGCCTGTCCTCAATGGCCCCGCGGATGTTGTCGTCTGTCATGTAATCGCGAAGGAGCTTCGATTTCCTTTGGACAAGGTAACTGATGCTGAAGGTTACAGGGCTTCTCAAATAGGAGATGAGGCCCTCCGAGATTGACCGGGATCCCTTTATGTCGCTCAGAGCTACCGCCGCGATGTATTCCTCAATATTCGCCTGAGTGTCGTGGTTGAGGACGATCGCGAATGCGAAAACGTCATTAGCCTTGTTGGGATCTCCGATGCAGTAGTCAGAGAAGACGTTCCAAGCCAGCCCTTCAGGAAACTGCTTAAACCACGCTTCGAGATCGGCCGAGATGGTTCGGTACACCGTTTCGAGCAGTTTGATCAGTTCGAACATGCCGCTCTCACTTTTCTCTCGGGGATTCCGGTTTGTGACCCGGCATGCTCCTAAGTATCCGAGCTGTCAGATCCTCGACCTCCTGAGCAACTGCTTCCGGCGTTCTGAAGCTGTCGTATGTCCTCACCAGTCCCAGAGCTTCGCAGACTTTTGCGACATACAGCTTGTGCAGCTCGTTCTTGTCGTCGATGTCGAAGGCCGTGACCTTCCCGGCGCTGACCCGGATTACTTCGCGAGGCTGGATCGCACTATTGTCGATCAGCAGAGCCTCATCTGCCAGCTTTAGGGCCGCACTGAGTTTATCCTGGGATCCTTTATATCGCCTGCGGATGTCGTCTTCTGGAATGTCATGGCCGCCAGCATCGACCCGCTGTCTGACACGCTCAATGTTCGTCTCAACGGAATCCAAGGCAGTGTAATAGAGATCGACCGAAAACCCGGCAGCCTTGGCATCGCGCATCAGGTTGATGGACTGCTGGCTGCTTAGGGTAGTTTCGTAGATGAAGGATGTTTTGGTCTCGATCATCTCCGCAAGCTTGCGGATCGTCGCCCTGCCCGCTTCCATGGCCGCCGCCCGGCCGTCGCTGGTTCCGGTCAGCTCCTTGGCGATCTCGTCAGCGTTGATCCAAACGCCGTCGAGCTGCAGCTTGGCATAAGCGGAAGACTTGCCGGACCCGTTGGGACCGCCCAGAATGATGCACGATGGTTTCGACAATTACCGCCCCGTGGCGGCATGAACACGAACTTCCTCGTGTTCGGCGCGATCCTTGGCCTCGTTAGCAAGGTCCTTGGCGGAGATCGGCAAGCCCAGACGGCGGCGCTCGGCAATAGCTTCCCGGCCGATCTGCTTAAGGGCTTCCTTGTTCTCGTCGTACTTTTTCAAAAGCATCGTTGATCTCCTATGCGCTTAATATAGCGCTTCTCGCCCCTGACAGCAAATATCGCTTGTTTCAAGTTTCGCCGACAGCAACACTTTTTCAATGGGTCGCGGGAGACGGCCTGTGTCTTCGGACCAAGCCCACACGGCATCCCCCGCTCCTATCTCTGAGCCTAGACCCCGCTGTTCACTCAGCGGGGTTCTTTTTGCCCTGCAGGCCGATCTTCAGATCGACACGCTCGTAGCCAGGTGCATCGATATCCTCGGCCTCACCCTCGAAAGCATCCTTCGGCAGCTTGGCGCCGATCCGGTTGGCGCTCATCCGGTACAGGACCGCATTCGCCTCGACAGCCAGAAGCCGGAAGACTTCGGTCAACTTCGCACGATCTGGGGATCCTTCCTCGGTCTTTAGTAGCTCGCGAGCAAGATCGACGATCGGGCGTGGGATCTGTTCGACGAGTTGGTCGGCTTCGAGCTTCAAGCCGCCGATCGACGCCTGCTCATGAAGCCGTGCCGCTTGCTCCATCGCCTCACGCACTGCCGTTTCGGCCCCTTCCGACATGCTCCGTCCTTTCCTCTATTACTTGATGAATAGCCCTTTCGTAGCCGTTGGCTACCTTGTCAGCTGCGTGGACGAGCTGGTCTATGGACAGCCATGCAGCGCGGCATTGGTAAAACGGCTCAAATTTGGAAAGTGGCTTCAATGCAACCCGGAGGTGAGCTAGTAGCGGATGTATCTTGTGGGGAGATTCGTTTTGGCAGATACACATCCCTTTCAAGTCGGGTCGCGAATATCATTGCTCGAGGACTGGACGTTTCCTGTTCAGGAGAGCCGTGTGAGCGATCGCATGTGGGAAGCGGCTGGTTGCAGTTCAGACCCAGAATATGTTGCCGCAAACGCGCGGGGGCGGGCGCTGATTGCTGAAAAGCATTCGATCCTTGAGAGAGGGGTCGGCCCCATAGCTCCAGTCCAGGTGCCAAACGAAAACGGCGTTATGACTACGAAAATGTTCGCCAAGGAGCCCAGCCAAGGTGACCGGAAGCGAATAAAGGTCATAGATAAAGAGCTGCAGGAAGTGTGGGGTCCGATGTTCCGATCAAAGGTCACCTTGCCTGCGGGAACGGCGCTGGAGATCGCACTTATCACTCCTCTTCCGAATTTCAGTGCAGGGGTTGTCAGGTTCAACATCACTGAGACCACACATCCCGGATTGTTGATGAAAAAGGAGGGAGGCAGCCTCAGCAACGGAAAGCGGGTCTTCTTGATCCACGGCCGCGACTTTGAAGCCGCCAAGTATCACGTCGTTGCGCCCTAAGCGGAGATTGAAATGAAAGCATTGCATGCCGAGCAGGATGCTGCGGAGATCTACAACATCCTCCGGACAGCAAATTGTATCAAACGCTACGATAGCATCAGCCACCAGCTTCTTGCCGAGCTGGTTGTCGCCATCGCCACGAATGGGGAGGTCGTTGGCGGCAATAACCGTGGTAGCGACATCCTCTCCCCGACATATGGAAAGATCGAGGTGAAATCGCGCATACTGGGAACGGACGGCCCATACCCCCGCATCTCGCTTAAGCCGCACAATCTCGACAAATCCGACTGGATCGCTGCTGTTCGATGGACTCGCGCCTTCGAGTTCTACGACGCAGTTGCATTACCGAAAGCGGCGGCGCAGGGTTTGTTCGCAGGTCGCCTTTCCGATGGCCGCGTTTCTCACGTCGCTTGGCAGACATGGATTTCAACACGAGGGGCCGAGAGTCTTGCTGATCGAGTTCGGACGGCTCTTTCATCTCTTGCCTGACGGTCCCGAGGCAGTGCCTTTGGAAACCGGACTCGAGATGCCGAAGGATAGCTTGCCAGCCATCGCTGCTCGATAGTTTGATTTCGATGTTCCCTGTTTCCGTTGAGGCCATCCTCGCACCCTCTCTTCGCCCGATAACACTGCTGGCAGACCGCCCCGGCGGGGTCGGCCTGCGGCCTCAAGGGTTCGCTTCGCGCCGTCCTCTCCATGCTCCGTCCCTTCGGTCCTACTCGTCGGTCTGGGCGGCCCCCTGCCTGAGCGCTTCGCAGCGTTGGTCCGAATTGACCTTTCATCGGCTCTGTTGCAACATTGCCATGACATTTCGCTTTCATCTGTCGATGCTAATGATATTGCTTATGAATTCACGATTCTTGCGTTCCGATCTGTCATTTTGTAAACAGAACCCGCCATCAACGCCTGTTTATGTTCGCTAGGAACTGACCCTCTCGTTTCCGCGAAGAATTGACTCGCCTCTTATGTGTGTTTCGGGGTCGTGTGCGCAATGAGGTTCCTCCTCTTCGTTGTCGTTGTTTTGAGTTCTTGTGCGGAACCGTTCTTGACGCGGAAGCTGTCGTTTCCCGTTTCAACGATGTGGCAATGATCGGTGAGCCGGTCGAGTCCGACTGGCCGTTGAAGACCATGCGTCAAGCCTTAGCCGCAACGAAAGCAATCCAATCCCGCTTCTGGTGATGGCGTCCTGGACCAGGTCCGGATCTCCGTCGATCAACCCTCAAGGGGTCGGCTAGCCAGCTGCCGCCGCTGCGTCTTCGCCTTCGCGGTGATCGCGACCGCCCCTGTTCCTTTGAGGAGCCATCAGCGGGAATTGGCCCGCTTCCGATGGAGCACTCGAACATGGCGCACGATCTTTCTCTCGCTCAGTCCCACGCCTTCCAGCTTTGCCGCGACCTGATGGTCCCGATCACCCTGTTCAAATCCGGCGACGAATTCGGCGTCCTTCCGTCCGACGAACTCGATGACGAAGACGATCTTGAGATCGTACACGAATATTTCCCGCGCGGGTCTCATTGAGACCCGCTTGCCCCTGCCGCTGGCGAGCTGTCGGCCGCAAGGGAAGCTGCGCCGCGGCCGGTGCAAATCTGCACCTTGATTGCCGCGCCCTTGCCCCCTCCACTCTTCGCGGCTTGACGGACGATAGCCGCAGGTTTGCGGACCGGAAAAGAAGGGCGATCGACAAGCGATCGAGGGAAAATGAAGAGAGAAGAGCTAGAGGCGCTACGCGCCAAGGTCAGTTGCGAAGCAGTGCTAGAGCGAGCTGGCTACCAAATCGACCTGAAGGAAAGCACGCGTCGCGCTGTCAAATACCGGCGAGGCAGTGACATCATTATTGTCACGCATGCTGGACGCGGATGGTTCGATCCGCTCAGCGACGAGAAGGGCGATGTCTTCGGCCTTGCCATGTTCCTCGATCGCATTCATTTCCCGTCTGCGGTGGAAGCGGTCGCGTCGCTTATCGGGTTTCAGCTATCGCGGTCGGAGTGGACATCGCCACGATATTCCGCGCCGATCAAGGGCATCGCCGAACGCTGGCAATCGCGTCGCTCGCCGTCGCCGAGATCCGGCGCCTGGCACTACCTCTGCCGTGCGCGGTCGATTCCGACCGCCATCGTCCGGCAGGCAATTCGCCAAGGTGTTCTGAAAGAGGGACCGCTCGGCAGCATGTGGGCGGCCCATGTCGATAGCAATTACCGCGTCGTCGGCTGGGAGGAACGCGGTCCTGACTGGCGAGGTTTTTCGACCGGAGGATCGAAACTTCTGTTTCGGCTGGGTCCGACCGGCGCCCGCCGTTTTTGCGTCACCGAAGCGGCGATTGACGCGATGAGCCTTGCAGCCCTTGAAGGTCCGCGGGAACAAACCCTCTATCTCAGCACCGGCGGCGGCTGGTCGCCAGCGACAGATGCGGCTCTTGCCGAGTTGGCCGCATGGCCAGGGCTCACCCTGGTTGCCGCCACCGATGCCAATCCTCAAGGGGACACCTATGCGGACCGGCTGCGCGTCGTTGCTGAACAGGCCGGCTGTGACTGGCAGCGCCTCCGGCCGCCGGCGGACGATTGGAACGCTGTTCTGCAAAAGAGAGCCAAGGAAAATCGGGAAAGGGGGTGGAACAGACAAGCAAGGCGTGCCGCATGCGCGCCGGTCGCGTCAAGGGAGGCTTCGCCCGGCATGCGCCGGCCCTTGACCCGGCCGGACACGAAGACGGCTTGGCGGGAAGGGTCATGAAGGACTGAAGAGGATGGTGAGGTCGTAACCGCGTCGCCGCCTTCGGTCCAAAAACCCGAAAGGATCAAGTTGATGACCTTAACAATCCTCCCCCGCAAAATCTTCCAGGGCGTGGCCAAGCGCCCGGACATGTTCCGCATGTTCGACCGGCATGCCAAGCGTCCCAACCGTTTCGATAGCGACCAGCCGGCAATCTACGCAGGCGAATGGTTCGAGATCGACGAGATCTCCTACAGCGACATGCTCGATATCCTCCCGCCTCTCTGGATGCGCGGGCCGATCTTTGCGATGCGCGAGTTCAGGACCGGATCGGTGACTTCGGTCTTCCATGCAATCCGGATCGACGAAGCGGTGCGCTATTTCCACACCTATTGCGACCTTTGCGACTCGGGTTCGGTGGACGCGATGCGCGCTGCGATCATTGAGCGCGAGAGCCGGCCGGTCAGGGCAATGAGCCGTGAAGAACGGCTCGAGCATATCTGGAGCACGACCGCGGACGATTACCGCGGCTATGCTGGCGACCTCTGGCCAGAGACCGTGCAGGGATTCGCACAGTCATGATCTATGGCGGTAGCGAAGGCACCTCCCTGAAACTGCTCGATACTCTGACCGACCAAGAGATCGCAGCCAAGCTGCCTGTCCACTTGCGCCACCTCTCTTCACCGCTGGCCGCCTGAGCCGGATCAACCCTCCGCAAATTCTGCACAACGGACGGCCGGCTTCCCTGCCGACCAGTTCCGCACGCCCTCAATTCACAGGAGCATTTCCGATGAGCAATGACCCATTCACACTAGACATGTTCGGCTCGAACGCCCTTTCCACCGGCCTTGGGCTTGGTGTGACAGCTTTTGGCGATTTCAAGCCCACCGCCGCCAACGATGACGATCCGGATCCGACCCCGCCGGCGGCTGCACCAGCGTTGTCCGTCGTTACAATGCCAACCCGGCACACTAGGCTTCGGACGAACTTCTATCTCGATGGTGACCGGGGTCTGGCAGCGTCCTGGAAAGATCGCGCCCGCGCCAATGTTGCGGCGATCCTGATCGCCGACGGTATCGGCAAACAGGACCGAGCGGCAACGCCCGAGGAACAGGCTCAACTGATCCGTTTCACCGGCTTCGGCGCTGGCGAACTCGCCAACGGCATGTTCCGCCGGCCAGGCGAGGTCGATTTCCGGCAAGGCTGGGACGATCTCGGTACCTCGCTCGAAACAGCCGTCTCCGAAGCGGAGTATGCGTCGCTCGCCCGCTGCACCCAATATGCGCATTTCACGCCCGAGTTCATCATTCGAGCAATCTGGGCGGGCTTCGAGAGGCTCGGCTGGCGCGGCGGCCGAGTGCTGGAACCAGGCATCGGAACGGGCCTCTTTCCCGCCCTGATGCCGAAGCTCTTTCGCGACTCTTCGTCCGTCACGGGCGTCGAGCTCGACCCGGTCACGGCGCGCATCGTGGGCCTTCTGCAGCCGAAGGCACGGGTCATCAATAGTGACTTTGCACGCACCGATCTTGCTGCGATCTATGATCTCGCCATCGGCAATCCCCCCTTTTCCGAACGCACCGTCCGATCCGACCGCGCCTACCGATCGCTCGGGCTGCGTCTGCACGACTACTTCATCGCCCGGTCGATCGACCTCCTGAAGCCTGGTGCACTCGCTGCTTTCGTTACATCGCATGGCACGATGGACAAGGCCGATACCACGGCGCGCGAACAAATCGCCAAATCCGCCGATCTGATCGCGGCGATCCGGTTGCCCGAGGGCAGCTTTCGCCGCGATGCGGCCACCGATGTCGTCGTCGACATAGTCTTCTTCAGGAAACGCAAGGTCGGCGAACCGGCGGGGGACCAGTCCTGGATTGATGTCGACGAGATCCAGCCGGCCACAGACGATGAAGGCGCGATCCGCGTCAATCGCTGGTTCGCACGTCGTCCCGAGTTCGTGCTCGGCGCTCATGCGTTGACATCAGGGCCGTTC
>NZ_JAELUG010000206.1 GCF_016429255.1 Rhizobium sp. ASV8 | reverse complement strand
GTGCTCGACATGAAACGGCAAAAATCTATCAGTTTCCGGTCACGGCCCGCGCTACGGCAGTGAGCCAGCAGCGCCCGATGGTCAACCTTACGCCCGACATCGGCGCGAGCATTGCAACGGCTGCTTTCGACAGCTGGTATCATGAAGCCGCGATCACCGACACGGATCCGAGCCGCAAGCAATAAGGCTGCCGCCAATCACAAGGCGATGTAGCGATCTGAGCGATGATTGATCGCGACGAAGAGATTGAGCGCAATTGCGCCGATTACCGAGCAGATGACCACGGTCGGCGTGGTGACCGCAAAAGCGACAGCGAGCACGCAGAGATCGATCGCGAGCTGCACCAGCCCCGCTCTGATGCCGAAACGTTCCTGCACATAGATCCCGAGAATGCCGACGCCGCCGAGGCTGGCGCGGTGACGATAGAGTGCAAGCAGCCCGAAACCAAGAAGGATGCCGCCGAGTATTCCTGACCATAGAGCGTTGATGTGAGCCACATCGAACAGCAGCGGCTGCAGATTGGTGAGCAGCGAGGTCAGCGTGATGGCGATAAAGGTCTTGACGGTAAAGACCGTACCGAGCTGCTTCAGCGACAGATAGAAGAACGGCAGATTGACCACGAAGAAAGCCAGGCCGAAATTCACGCCGGTCGCGTAGTGCAACAGGAAAGCAACGCCAGCCGTGCTGCCCGTCAACAGGCCTGCGCTTGAAAGACAGAACAGCCCGAGGGAAGAAATCAGGCTGCCGGAAATGATGCCCTGGAAGTCCTCGGCCCATGAATGCCGGGTCGCGGATGTATTCCAGACGCCAAAGGCGCTCTTCGCGTTCGCCATGTGCTTTTCCCTGTGTTTCCAGGGCTTTTTTGCTGAAAGCTCAGGCGACAATCAAGTGAAAATATGTAAGCAATGCTGACCTATTTCAAATTCGCAAGATTCGAATAATCAGCTCGATTTGCGGGCAATGAACAGAATGCCATGGACCGGTTTTCCGCCATCCATGCGAATGGTGCTGCGGGCGAGATCCTGCACGGTAAAGCCGTGATCAGCCAATATCTCCCGCACATAGGCTTCGGAATGTGCAAAGCGCAGGGAATCGCGCAGCACATAGCCCTCTGGCTGCTGTGCATCCTCCACCGAAAAGGCGAAGACGGCGCCATTAGCCGAAAGCTTGCGCGCGACCGCCATCACGCCTTGCAGATTGCCCAGGTACATCAGCACGTCGGCGGCGGTGATCAGATCGGCGCGGCCCAAGGCAAATCCTGCATCGAAAATGCCGGACAAATCCGGCTCCACCGACAAGTCGGCCTGACCCAGATGGTCGTAAACATTCTTCTCAGCTGCCTTGGCGAGCATGCCTTTCGACAGATCATAGCCCTCCAGCCGATCAACGCCGGCGCGGATCTCGGGCCCAAGCAAGCCCGTGCCACAGCCGAGATCGACCGCGAGGCGGAACCGTTCCGGAATGCCTGATGTCCCGGCAATTAGAGCGGCAAGTTTGCCGGGTACGCTATAAGAGAGTTTTTCGACAAGCGAGGTTTCGAAGCGATCGGCATAGTCGTCGAACAGCCGCTCGACATGGAGGCTCGGTGGTCGATCCGGCAGTTCGGCCCCTCCGAGAACTGCGAGCTTCAAGCGCGCTCCGAAGACATCCCCTTCGTCGAGCGTCAGCACCTCATTCAGCGCGGCGATGGCGCCCGCCGCATCGCCGGCCTTCTCGCGATAGGTCGCGAGCGTGAACCAGCCTGCCGCCCAACGGGGAACAAGCTCCAGCGCCTGCTCCATCAGCTCGCCGGCGCTTGCGGGGTCTCCGCTTTCTGCAAGCATCTTCGCATAGTCGGCGCGGCGGTCGGCAATGACATCGCCGGAGGAAAGCTGGCTTGGCAGCATGGTTTTTTTCCTGTTTGACGCTCGGCTTTGAACGTGGCCATAAAAAAACTCAAGTCCTATTTCAGGCAGACGCAAGAACGCCTTTGCCTTTCTTCGAATCACGAAGGCGCTCGCTCTCGTTGTTTCCTTCCGCATTCGGGATGGAAAACCGCTGTGCACTTTCCCGGAGGTGCTTCAGTTTGAGGTATGCATCAGGCAAAAGTGCTTGCGAGTCTTGGGCCCCGGCCCTATCTCAGCAGCCACAGACTGCCATTATGGAGACGTCAGCATGTCCGATCAGGTGAACAGATTCCTTGGCGACTCGCCCGGTCGCACACTGGTGAAGCTCGTCATCGTGTCGCTCGTCGTCGGCTTCGTCATGAAGTTCTTCGGCTGGCGGCCGCTCGATTTTCTCTATGGCGTCCGTCGCTTCCTGCTCGATCTCTGGCACAGCGGCTTTGCCGCACTCGGCGAGTTCGGCGATTATGTGCTCGTCGGCGCAAGCATCGTCATTCCCATCTTCATCATCCTCCGCCTGTTCAATTATCGCAGCTGATATGACCTTCCAGACATTGTCCCTTTCACGCCGCGACGCGCTGCGCCTCGCCGCTCTTGCGCTCACCGCATCCGTCGCAAGCTGCGCCACGCCGCCCGCCCGCGTTTCCAATACGCCCGCAAGCGACCAGACTGCCTCCGCCCTGCCGCTCGTCAATGCGCTGCGCGCCAAGAACGGCCTACCGCCATTGAAGATCGACACGGCCGCCGGCGCTGCCGCCGTCTATCAGGCGCGACGCATGGCGGATGCCGGTAAGATGGAGCACCTGATCGGCATCGGTGACGATTTCGGCAAGCGGGTCAAGGCCAGCGGCGTCAAGCTGCCGGCAGCCGAAAACATCGCGGAAGGACAGCGAGACGTGAATGCCGCCGTACTGGCCTGGATCAATTCGCCGAAGCATTTGCACAACATGCTCGGCAAATATGACGGCCTCGGCGTCGCTCTTGCCTACGCTCCCTCTTCCGGTGGCAGGCCTTATTGGTCCATGGTGCTTTCCTCGGATTGAGGAGGCATAAGATAGAATGGACGTCCAGAACGCGAGCGGAAGGGTTCTGCCCTTCGACGTGACGCATCGGCTTGTGCTGTCGATCGCCATTCCGATGACGCTTGGGTTCATGACGACGCCGCTGCTCGGCCTCGTCGATACCGCCGTGGTCGGCCATATGGGCCAGCCGGACGCGCTCGCTGGGCTCGCGATCGGTGCGGTGCTGTTCGACCTCCTTTTCGCGAGCTTCAATTTCCTGCGCGCCTCGACGACGGGCCTTACCGCCCAGGCGTTTGGGCGGCATGACAGGCGTGAACAGCAGGCCGTCTTCTGGCGAGCGCTGATCTCCGCGCTCGGCTGCGGTGTCCTGATTGTCGTTCTGTCGCCTCTCCTTCTCTTGCTCGGCATCAAGCTGATGGGGCCAGAGGGCGGAATCGCCGACGCGACCCGCACCTATTTTTCCATCCGCATGCTTTCGGGACCGGCAGCGCTTGCCAATTATGCCCTGCTCGGCTTCGTGCTCGGACGCGGCCAGGGCCGCATCGGGCTATTGCTGCAAACCGTCATCAACGGCGTCAACATCGTGCTTGCCATCCTGCTCGGCCTCTATCTTGGCTGGGGTGTCGCCGGGGTTGCCTGGGGCACGCTGATCGGCGAGGCATGTGGCATGCTGCTGGGGTTGGCGATCGTGCTGCGCAGCTTTGCCGGCGAGGAACGTCCTCCACGGTCGGAGTTGCTCTCACGCACCAAGCTCACTCAGCTCTTCGCGCTCAATCGCGATATTCTGATCCGGACCTTCGTGCTGATCGGCGCCTTCACGCTGATGACGCGCATCGGCAACAGCTTCGGCGCGGTGATGCTGGCCGCCAACGCCGTGCTGATGAACTTCTTCCTGCTGTCGGGCTATTATCTCGACGGGCTGGCGAATGCCGCAGAGCAGATCACCGGTCGCTCGATCGGCGCCAACTATCGGCCTGCCTTCGAGCGCGGGCTGAAGCTGACCGGGCTTTGGTCCTTCGGGCTGGCGCTGGCTGCCGCCATCTTCTTCTTCACCGTCGGCCCGGCATTGATCCGCCTGCTGACAACCTCGGAGGACGTCCGCATTGCGGCCGGCACCTATCTGCCCTGGGCTGCCGTTACCGGCCTGACCGGGGCGCTGGCCTTTCTGATGGACGGCGTATTCATCGGCGCCACATGGTCGCGCGAGATGCGCAACAAGATGCTGCTCTCGTTCGGAGGCTATCTCGTGGCGCTCGCCGTTTTCGTGCCGACGCTCGGCAATCACGGCCTGTGGATGGCCATGAATGCCTTTCTGCTGTTTCGCGGTATCTTCCTGGCCATAGGCCTGAAGAAACGTGCGGATCAGACGTTCCGGTTCGCCCAATAGTCGAGCCTGCTATCGCGCAAATCGCGGATCGAGCCGACACGCTCGCGGTCGAGCAGTTTCGACAGGCCGGCAATGATCTGCCCCGGCAAACCGGGGCCTTCATAGACCATGCAGGAATAGAGCTGCACGAGATCGGCCCCGGCCTTGATCTTTTCCAGTGCAGTCTCCGCCGACGACACGCCGCCGACGCCGATGATCGGCAGGGAGGCGCCCACGCGGCGGCGCATCTTGGCCAGGACGGCGGTCGACTTTTCAAAGACCGGTTTGCCGGAAAGGCCACCTGCCTCCTTGGCCTGGCGCTGATCCCTCAACCCATCGCGCGAAAGCGTGGTGTTGGAAACGATCAAGCCGTCCAGCGCATGGGACGTAGCTTCGGCGGCGATATCGTCCATGCCCTCCTCGGTCAGATCGGGAGCGATCTTCAGGAAGACCGGAATGCGCTTGCCGGCCCTGGCCGCTTCCTCATCGCGAGCGGCGAGCACAGCCGCCAGCAATGCCGACAGGCTTTCGCGCGCCTGCAGATCGCGCAGGCCCGGCGTGTTCGGCGAGGAGATATTGGCGGTGAAGTAACGCGCCACCGAATAGAAGCGGCGGATACCGGCAACATAATCGGCGATGCGGTCGGCGCTATCCTTGTTGGCACCGATATTGACGCCGATGATGCCGTTGCTGCGGACAGCCTTGAGCCGTTGGAGCGCCGCCTCATGGCCTTCATTGTTGAAGCCGAGGCGGTTGATCACGCCTTCGTCCTCGACCAGGCGGAAAATGCGCGGGCGCGGATTACCCGGCTGTGCCTTCGGCGTCACCGTGCCGATCTCCGTGAAGCCGAAGCCGAGCTTCAGCAACGCTTCCGGCACTTCGGCATTCTTGTCATAGCCAGCCGCCATACCGATGGGGTTGGCAAACTCAAGTCCCGCCACGATCTGGCGCAGGCGTGGATCGGCATTGACGCGGCAGGCGGGGACGAGGCCGGACTTCAACGCCGATATCGACATGCCGTGCGCCGTTTCCGGATCGAACAGGAACAGGCCGCGCCGGCCGAGATCGCGAAAGGCGCCGATCATTCAGCCAGGTCCGGAAAGATATGCGCGCCATCAGGCCCAAGCGGCAGGGGCTTTTCCCACAGCACGGCCGAGAGCGGCAAAGATGCGTAGTGATGCGGGAAGAGATCGCCACCGCGCGAGACCTCGAACACCAGCTTCTCGCCCAGTGCGTTGCCGTCGATCGCAACAAGCAGCAAGTCCGTCTGGCCGGCGAAATAAAGCGCCGCGGTCTGCTTCACCTGTTTGCCCGTGGACAGATGGATATAGCCATCCGTGAAGTCGATCGGCGCGCCATGAAAAACGCCGGTTTGTCTGGCTTGCTCCCAGAGCGCACCCGGCACGATCTTGTAAACCACTGACATGGCGGTCATCATCCCTATGTAAACCTGTCGTGATAGGGCTTTGCACGAAAACGGCGGCCAATGTCCACGGTTTCCGTGATGGATTCGAGATTTTAACGCAGAAAATCCGGAGGATGACATGACGAAGGAAATCGGAATCGGCCTTGCGGCCCTGCTCTTGCCTGCCGCTCTTCTGCTCGCAGCCCCGGGCAGAGCTGCTGAACAGGATGCGACGCGCTTCCAGCTCGAGCGCAGCGGCGATCATTTTGTCCGCCTCGACCGGCAGACCGGCGCCATGTCCATATGTCAGGATCAGAACGGCAACCTCGTTTGCCGCATGGCCGCCGACGAGCGTACCGCCTATGACGACGAGCTGGACCGGCTGTCCGACCGGGTCACGAAGCTGGAAAAAACCGTCGCCGCAAACAAGGGCTCAAGCCTCCCGAGCGATGCTGACGTCGACCGCACGCTGGGCATCATGCAGAAATTCATGCGCGGCTTCATGGGCATGGCCAAGGAATTTCAGAACGAGGAACCGGACGCGAAGCCGGTGCCGCAGAAAACCTGAACGGACAAGCCACGCCAGGAAAGCAAGGGGATAAAGGACCGTATTCCTATGCCGGTCTTTACTCGCCAAAACGCCTCGGTTAACGTTTTTTAAAGAGTTGAGCGCCGGGCTGGCCGGCGCACAGATGCTGAGCGGCGATGCTGTCACACGAGCAGATATGGGGGGCGATCGACCGGCTTGCCGAGCGGCATGCCTTGACGCCCTCGGGCCTCGCGCGCCGTGCTGGACTTGACGCCACATCCTTCAACAAGTCGAAGCGGCTGAGCCAGGACGGGCGTTTGCGTTGGCCGTCGACGGAATCGATCGCCAAGGTGCTGGAGGCGACAGGCGCCAGCCTGGAACAGTTTCTCAGCTTCATCCGCCCGGGCGAAACGCATGGCGCCGTCGCTCCGCAGCCTGCTGCTCCCGCCGAAAATGCCATCCCCCTCATCGGCTTCGCCCAGGCAGGCGCCGGCGGCTTCTTCGATGATGGTGGCTTTCCGGCCGGCCAGGGCTGGGACATTGTCGAATTTCCCGCCGCAACCGGCCGAAAGACCGGCGTTTATGCGCTTGAGGTGCAGGGCGAAAGCATGTTGCCGCTCTACCGCGACGGCGATATTCTGATTGTCGAGCCAGGTGCGCAGATCAGGAAAAGCGACCGCGTCGTCGTGAAGACCCGAGAGGGTGAAGTCATGGCCAAGATCCTGCTGCGGCAGAGCGCGAAATCGATAGAACTCTTGTCGCTCAACCCCGAACACCCCAACCGCAGCTTCGATCTCGCGGATGTGGAATGGATTGCCCGCATCATATGGGCCAGCCAATAGGAAAGTTTTCTCGTTATGCGTCGTGATATTTTGCTTGCGGGTGTTGCCGGCGCGATCGTCGGGTCCTGGTTGACCTTGATCGCGGTCCAGTTCAGTGGACATGGTTTCAGCCTGCCTGGCCGCGGCAGCAACGTTTCGATGGCAGACAACCACCCGGCCGCAAAACCGGCTCCCGCTGCCGTTCCCGCAGCGACTGCCAAGGCCGACACGGCCCCTCCACAGAAGATCGAGACGCCGAAACCTAGCGAACCGGCCAAGCAGGACGCGGTCGCCACCAGCCAACCGAAACCGGACGAGCAGGCAAAGGCAGAGCCTGCAAAGCCAGCCTCGTTGGCAACGCCGGAGAAGGCGGCCCCGACGGCCGACGTACCTGCGGCGGTTGATGTGCCTGCGTCGACAACCACCGCGCCTGCCAGCGTCATCCAGCCCCCGGACGCGGCAATGTTGGCCGCCGCCACTGTGGTGTCATCGCTCGCGATCGATGGTGCGGGGAAAGCCCCGGCCGGCGAAACGGCCAAGGCC
>NZ_JAELUG010000205.1 GCF_016429255.1 Rhizobium sp. ASV8 | reverse complement strand
AGGCGGTCAACATGTCGGGGACGATCGAGGCGAGGGGCGTGTCGGGCAGAAGCGGCGACATCGTGCTGTCGGGCGGCGATGGCGAGGTGGCGATCTCAGGCAAGGTGGATGCCAGCAGCAGGCGCGGAACCGGCGGCAAGGTTGAGGTGACCGGCCGCAAGATCACGCTTGCCAATGCGAAGATCAATGCCTCGGGCAAGGTGGGCGGCGGCACGGTCAATATCGGCGGCAACCGCCAGGGCAGGGGGCCACTTCAGCATGCCGGGACGCTTGATGTCGATGCCAACACCGTCATCAATGCCGATGCGGTCACGACGGGTCATGGCGGCAATGTCGTGTTGTGGTCGGATGATCTGACGCGCTTTGCCGGCACGATCACGGCGAAGGGCGGCGCGGTCTCCGGCAATGGCGGCGAGGTCGAGGTCTCGGGCAAGGCAAAACTGTCCTACACCGGCCTCACCGACCTGACGGCAGCGCGTGGTTCCTTCGGCAATCTGCTGCTCGATCCCTACAATGTGACGATCTCGACGGCGACGGACAGCAACTCCTCCGCCTTCACGGCGTCAGGCAATGACAGTATCATCAACGTCAACACGCTGACCAACGCGCTCGCAACCGCCAATGTCACGGTATCGACCGGCGGAGCGGGCTCCGCCGGATCGCAGGCCGGCACGATCACCGTTGCTGCGCCAGTCGCCTGGAATGCACCAACGACGCTGACACTCGCGGCGGCTTCTGACATCAACATCAACAGTGCGATCACCGCCGCTCCGGGTGGGCTGACGCTCGCATCCGGTGGCGTGGTTTCCGCGTCGGCGGCGGTCAATGTCAACACATTCGTGCTGGCTTCGGGCAGCTGGCTGCAGAACAGCGCTGCACTGCCCGCCTTGTTGGCCAGGGACTTCCGCATCACCGGCGGTGCGTCCTTCCTGCGTGTCACCGGCGGCGACGGCTCAAGCGCCACACCCTATACGGTCGCGGATGTCTATGGCCTGCAGGGTATCGGTTCGTCGAGTACCTCTCTCAACGCCTCTTGGCGGCTCGCCAACAACATAGACGCCTCCGCAACCACGAACTGGAATGCCGGTGCAGGCTTCGTGCCGATCGGCAATATCAATAGCGCCTTCACCGGCAACGTCGATGGTCTCGGTCACGTCATATCCGGGTTGACCATCAATCGGCCGTCCGTCGATAACGTCGGTCTGTTCGGCTTTACTGGTTCCTCGACCATTTCGAACATCGGTCTCGTCGGCGGCTCGATCATCGGCGGCTACGACGTCGGCGCACTTGTTGGTCGAAGCGACAGCCTGATCAGCAATGTATATTCCACCAATTCGGTCATGGGCAGCTACACTCCTGTCGGCGGCCTAGTTGGGCTCAATTACGGAACCATCAGTCATGCCTATTCCACGGGCGCGGTCAGCGGCTCCTCAATGGTCGGTGGTTTAATCGGGCAAAATTGGGGCACGATCAGTTCTTCCTATGCCACGGGCGCGGTCAGCGGGTCTGGTACCGTCGGCGGTCTCGTCGGTGCCAATAATGTGACGATAACCAATACCTATGCGACTGGCGCCGTCTCAGCACTCCATGGTGACGGCGGCGGCCTAGTCGGGGTTAACTACAGTTCCGGCGCTATAGTTGCCAGCTACTGGGATCAGACTACGACCGGGCAGTCGACGGGCGTCGGTTACAATTTCTCAGGCACCACGGCCGGGGTGACTGGAATAGCGCTGGCCGACGCCTTCACCCAGAGTACATATGCAGGGTTCGATTTTACCAATGATTGGTTCATCGTCGCTGGAGCGACGCGGCCTTTCCTGCGCTCGGAATGGTCCACCACCGTCGCGAACAGTCACCAGTTGCAGCTGATGTCGATGAACTTGGGGGCGGCCTACAGTCTTGTCGCCAATATCGATCTTGCATCAGATCTCGCCAACCGCTCATCGATGTGGAGGACCGCGCCGGATTTTCTTTCCCAAAGCGGTTTCATCCCAATCGGTACGAATTCAGGAGACTTTACGGGTAGCTTTGACGGGCGAGGGCACACCATCTCCAATCTGGCTGTCATCACACTTGGCAGTGCGGGCTTATTTCGCGCTACGGGAAGCAGTGCGCTCATCAGTAATGTGGGCCTGGTGGGCGGGTCGATATCAGGTGGGGACCAGGCGACGTCTGGCGGCCTCGTTGCCTCTAACGTAGGCAGCATTGTGAATGCATACTCCAGTGTGGCGGTGAAGGGTGGCAATGTCGGCGGGCTCGTGGGGGTTAATGCCATCAATGGTAATAACGTCGGCAAGATCACTAGGTCTTATAGCACGGGGTCGGTAACTGGCCTTAACACAGGTAGTTATCAAGGCGGCAGTAATCCGGGCGACAACGGCTATGCTGGCGGCCTAGTTGGGATGAACCAAGGCATCATCACCGAATCCTATGCTACTGGGACAGTGACGGACGCAAGCGCCGCTCCCGTTGTTGGTGGCTTTGTGGGAGTGAATCTCGGCTGGATTACGGATGCTTACGCCGCCGGGGGTGTGTCGAGCTCAGGGAATGGTCCTGCCTATGTTGGCGGCTTTGTTGGAATCAACCGTGGGTCTGAGTTGGTCAATGCTTATGCAGCCGGGGCGCCAACGGCGGCCGGCGACCAAAGCCACGTCGGAGGCTTTGCGGGGGCTCCCTCTGGCAACGAACTCAACACCTTCTGGGACGTGACGACCAGCGGCACGACAATTGGAGACGGCGTCAACTTCAGTGGCAGTACCGGCTTCAGCGGCTACATTGGCTTGACGAGTGCTCAGATGGCCGATCCGTTCAGCTTCATCAATGCCGGCTGGGACTTCGCCAACGTCTGGGGCAAATCGACAAGCGGCGCCAACAACGGCTTCATGATGCTGCGCTCGCTCAGCAGCGGCCTCTATGATGACTATGTCAAGATCGGCAGCGGCACGCGTATCTATGGCGATGCGAACTCCACGATCACCGGCGCGACGCTGTCGGGTGTCGGGACAGGCAATGTTTCGCTTGCTTGGGGCAGCGCAATTGCGGGCACGACCAATGCCGGCACCTACAATTATTCCGACCCGAATATTGTTTCCGTGACGGAAAACGGTCCCCGCACGGCCTATATTGATTATGGCGGCGCGCTGACGATTTCGCAGCGCGTGCTGAGCCTGACCGGCGGCCGTACTTATGACGGCACGACAGACGTCGCGGCCACCAATCTCTCGCTCGGCAATCTCGCAAATGGCGATACGCTGACGCTGGCCGGTGCAGGCTCCATGGTCGACAAGAATGTCGGCACCGGCAAGGCGCTGTCGCTCGGCACGCTGGCTCTGGGCAACAGCATCAATGGTGATGGCGGCCTTGCCTCGAACTATACGCTGATCGGCGGCACGGGCATTGTCGATATCACCAGGGCGACGATCTCGTCGATCTCAGGCATTACGGCCTCCGGCAAGACCTATGACGGCAACACGACTGCGACGCTGAACACCTCGGGTGCGGGCTTTATCGGCATGTTCGGCGGCGACGTGCTGACGGTCGCGACCTCGGCCGGCACCTTCTCCGACAAGAATGTCGGCAGTTCCAAGGCGGTCAGCATCATCGGGTTGACACTCGGCGGCGTGGATGCGGGCAACTATACGCTTGCCTCCGACACCGCGACGACGACGGCCGACATCGACAGGGCGACAATCTCGGCGATTACCGGCATCACGGCTTCGGGCAAGACCTATGACGGCAGCACGACGGCAACGCTGAACACGTCGGGTGTGGGCTTTACAGGCATGGTCGGTGGAGACGTGCTGACGGTCGCGAGTTCGACCGGCGCCTTCGCCGACAAGAATGCCGGCAATTCCAAGACGGTTGGCATCAGCGGGCTGACGCTTGGCGGCGCGGATGCGGGCAACTATACGCTTGCCTCCAGCATCGCGACGACCACAGCCGACATCGCCAAGGCGACGATCTCTTCGATCACCGGCATCACCGCCAACAACAAGACCTATGACGGCAACACGACGGCAACGCTGAATACCTCGGGCGCGGGCTTCACCGGCATGGTTGGCGGGGACGTGCTGACGGTTGCGACCTCGACCGGCACCTTCTCCGACAAGAATGCCGGTGCCGGCAAGGCGGTTGGCATCACCGGGTTGACGCTCGGCGGCACGGATGCGGGCAATTACACGCTTGCCTCCAGCACCGCGACGACGACTGGGGATATCGCCAAGGCCTATGTGTTCTTCGGCGGCATCAGCGCCAACACCAAAGTCTATGACGGTACGACCGCGGCCAGCGTCAATATCTACACGATACCGATTAGCGGCGATGACATGCATGTTGGCTACACCAGCGCCAACTTCTCCGACAAGAATGCCGGCATGTCCAAGGCGGTCGCCGTCGATGGACTTTACATAACCGGCGCGGATGCCGGCAATTACCAGCTTGGCATCACCAACACGACCAGCTACGGCACCATAACGCCTGCCATCATCACTTCGATCGGCGGCATCACCGCCGGCAACAAGACCTATGACGGCACTACCGATGCGCCGCTCGATATGTCTGGCGCCGTCTTCAACGGTATGATCCAGGGTGACAATCTGACGGTCGCCACCGCGCTCGGCGCCTTCTCCGATAAGAATGCCGGCGCCGGGAAGATGGTCGACATCTCCGGTCTGACCTTGGGCGGTGCTGACGCGTATAACTACAGACTGGACAGGGCGACGGCCTCAGCCTTTGCTAATATCGGCCGGCGCGCTATTAGTCTTTCGGGCAGCCGCACCTATAACGGCTCGGTCAATCTCGATTCCTCGATCTTCGCACTGTCGAACCTGGTAAGTGGCGAGACGCTGGCGCTGTCAGGCACCGGCACCATGGCCGACAAGAATGCCGGCTCGGGCAAGGCTGTGACGCTCGCCTCGTTGATGCTGGGCGACAGCATCAATGGCGACGGTGGTCTTGCCTCGAACTATACGCTGATCGGTGGTGCAGATACGGTCGATATCGCCAAGGCGACGATTTCTGCGATCTCAGGCATTACCGCTGGCAACAAGACCTATGACGGTAGTGCAAATGCGACGCTGAACACCTCGGGCGCGGGCTTCATCGGCATGGTTGGCGGGGACGCGCTGACGGTCGCGACCTCGATCGGCACCTTCTCCGACAAGAATGCCGGTGCCGGCAAGGCGGTTGGCATCAGCGGGCTGACGCTCGGCGGCGCGGATGCGGGCAATTATGACCTAGCCGATACGATGGCGACGACCACGGCCGATATCAGCCAACGGGTGATCAACCTCTCAGGCAGCCGAACCTATAACGGCTCCGCCGATGTGGCCGCCTCGATCTTCACGCTGTCGAATCTCGTGAGTGGCGAGACGCTGACGCTGTCGGGCACCGGCACCATGGCCGACAAGAATGCCGGCTCGGGCAAGGGCGTGACGCTCGCCTCGCTGGCTCTGGGCAACAGCATCAATGGCGATGACGGCCTTGCCTCGAACTATACGCTGGTCGGCGGCACCGACACGGTCGACATCGCCAAGGCGGTGATTTCCTCCGTCGGTGGTATTATCGCCGGCAACAAGACCTATGACGGCGCGACCACGGTCGCGCTCAATATGTCGGGTGTGGTCTTCAACGGCATGGTGGCGGGCGATACGCTTGTGCTTGGCAACGGCGTCAGCGGCGCCTTCGCCGATGCCAATGCCGGTACCGGCAAGACAGTGACGATCTCTGGTCTTGGTCTTTCGGGTGCGGATGCCGGCAATTATACGCTCGCCTCCAACACTGCGACGACAATGGCCAATATCGGCCAGCGGATCCTCACCCTGTCAGGCAGCCGCATCTACAACGGCACGACGGTTCTGGACAACTCGATCTTCAGCCTGTCGAACCTGGTGGGCAACGAGACGCTGACGCTGTCGGGCACGGGCTCGATGGGCGACAAGAATGTCGGTTCCGGCAAGGCTGTCACGCGCGGCTCGCTTGTGCTGGGGAATGGTGGAAATGGCGGCCTTGCCTCGAACTACGCGCTGGGCACCAGCACCGTCGATATCGCCAGGGCGACGATCTCGTCGATCTCCGGCATCACAGCCGATGGCAAGACCTATGACGGCAATGCCGGTGCGACGCTGAACACCGGCGGCGCCATCTTCAACGGCAAGGTCGATGGCGACAGTCTAGGCCTGGGTAATGGCTATTCCGGCCTGTTCTCCGACGCCAATACCGGTATCGGCAAGACCGTGGCGATCTCTGGCCTCAGTCTTTCCGGTGCAGACGCCGGCAATTACACATTGGCCGATACGACAGCCACAACACTAGCCAATATCGGCCAGCGGGTGATCACCCTGTCGGGCAGCCGCATCTACGACGGCACGACGGTTCTGGACAACTCGATCTTCAGCCTGTCGAACCTGGTCGGCAACGAGACACTGACGCTGTCGGGCACGGGCTCGATGGCCGACAAGAATGCCGGCTCCGGCAAGGCGGTGACGCGCGGCTCGCTTGTGCTGGGGAATGGTGGAAACGGCGGCCTTGCCTCGAACTACGCGCTGGGCACCGGCACCGTCGATATCGCCAGGGCGACGATCTCGTCGATCTCCGGCATCACGGCCAACGGCAAGACCTATGACGGCAATGCCGGTGCGACGCTCGACCCATCCGGTGCGACCTTCAACGGCATCTTCGGCAATGACGTCCTGACGGTCAGCGGCGGGCTCGGTGTCTTTGCCGATGCCAATGCCGGTACCGGCAAGACAGTGACGATCTCTGGCCTCAGTCTTTCCGGTGCAGACGCCGGCAATTACACATTGGCCGATACGACAGCCACAACACTAGCCAATATCGGCCAGCGGATCCTCACCCTGTCGGGCAGCCGTATCTACAATGGCACGACGGTTCTGGACAACTCGATCTTCAGCCTGTCGAACCTGGTGGGCAACGAGACGCTGACACTGTCGGGCGCCGGCTCCATGGCCGACAAGAATGTTGGCTCCGGCAAGGCGGTGACGCTCGGCTTGCTGACGCTGGGGAATGGTGGAGATGGCGGCCTTGCCTCGAACTACACGCTGGGCACCGGCACCGTCGATATCGCCAGGGCGACGATCTCGTCGATCTCCGGCATCACGGCCAACGGCAAGACCTATGACGGCAATGCCGGTGCGACGCTCGACCCATCCGGTGCGACCTTCAACGGCATCTTCGGCAATGACGTCCTGACGGTCAGCGGCGGGCTCGGTGTCTTTGCCGATGCCAATGCCGGTACCGGCAAGACAGTGACGATCTCTGGTCTGGGTCTTTCCGGTGCAGACGCCGGCAACTATGCGCTGGCTGATGCAACCGGCACCACGCTTGGCGATATCGCCCGCCGTGCGATCACGGTCACCGCCAATGCTGCGAGTCGCGCGTACGGTGATGCCAACCCGGCGCTGACCTACACGGTCGGTGGCGCCGGGCTCGTCAATGGCGACAGTCTTTCCGGGGCGCTCTCGACTTCAGCGATGCAGTATTCGAATGTGGGCACCTATGCGATCTCGCAAGGATCGCTGGGTAACGCCAACTATACCATCACCTATAGCGATGCCGACCTGACAGTGACGCCGCGGGCGATCACGGTTGTCGCCAATGCCGCAAG
>NZ_JAELUG010000204.1 GCF_016429255.1 Rhizobium sp. ASV8 | reverse complement strand
AGAGCCATACGGCGTGGGCAATGATCTCAGCGGGAAAGCGGTGGCGTCTGAAGTGAACATGAGCAGCTTCGGTCATGGCAACCCGAATACCAAGTCGATCCAACCAAGCCGTTAAGGCGACGCTACCCTCAAATGTCGTCGAACGGAGTGATCAGCATTCTCGTATCCCCGCTGAAGGTCGAAGGGGGATTATTGCTGCTGGTCGCATCATCCGGGCTTCTCGCAGGACTTGCCTTCCTGTCGGTCGGCGCCGCCGGTCCGGCCTCTCTGATCTGGATTTTCGCTACCTTGCCGGTCCTGGCCGAATTGCTGCTGCAGGCCTGTCGCTCCTTGCGTCGCGGTGATTTTGGATTGGATATCCTGGCCGCTCTTTCAATGGCGTTCGCGCTCTTATTTGGTGAGTACCTGGCCGCCAACGTCATTGCCCTGATGTATTCGGGTGGACAGATGTTGGAAGGATACGCGTCGGGGCGCGCCGCGCGTGAGATGGAAGCCCTGATGGGGCGAGTTGCACGCACCGCATTTCGTTATTCTGGTGATCGGTTGGAACTAATCCCGATCGAGACCATTGCCGCAGGCGATCACATTATGGTCCGCCAAGGCGAGGTGCTGCCAGTTGATGGCATTCTTCTGTCTCCCCGAGCTGTTCTCGATGAGTCAGCATTGACGGGCGAGGCACAGCTTGCGGACCGTGAGGCAGGCGAAGAGGTGCTAAGCGGCAGTGCATCGATGGGCCCCGTCGTTACAATCAAGGCATTGCGCCCCGCGTCTGAGAGTACCTACGCCGCGGTCGTTCGCCTCGTCGAAACGGCGCGGAACAGTAAAGCGCCCATGACACGCCTCGCCGACCGCTATGGCTTGGCATTTCTGCTCATGACGGTGACGATAGCGTGCTCGGCATGGCTGCTTTCCGACGATCCGCGGCGCGCCCTGGCGGTCCTGGTCATCGCGACGCCATGTCCGCTTATCCTGGCAGTCCCGGTCGCGCTCATGTCGGGCATCTCGCGCTGCGCCTCGATAGGCTGCCTGGTGAAAGACGGTGGTGCTCTTGAGTCTCTCAGCAGAGTGCGGGTTGCCGTGCTAGACAAGACCGGCACCCTAACGCACGGCAAGGCGCAAATCGTGGCGATTCACTGTAACAATGGCATCGATGAAAACGAATTGCTGCGTCTTGCCGCCTCGTTGGATCAAGCCTCTAGCCACGTCATGGCGGCCTCTCTGATCGAAGGAGCGCAGGAGCGAAATCTGGCGCTTTCGCCGCCGACGGACGTTGTGGAGGTAGGTGGAACTGGACTTGAAGGGACCGTCGATGGGCACCGTGTCATAATCGGTGGCGATCGCTTCGTGAACAGTCGGAGCTCGGGGACCATACCTCAAGCCGTTCAGCACCGGACGGGCGAAGCTGCAGTATCGGTTGCGATCGACGGCGCTGTCGCGGGAACGATCGTTCTCGCCGATCGGGTGCGTGCGGAAGCAACCGGCGTTTTGCAGCGATTGCGCAGCGCGGGAATTGAAAAGATCGTTCTTGCCTCCGGTGACCGTATGGATGTTGCCACGCATGTCGGCAGCATGCTCGGCATTGAGCAAGTACTCGGCGAACAGACCCCGGCTTCAAAGGTTGAGGCTGTCACTGCCGCGAGAAGCTTCGGCCCGGTCATGATGGTGGGCGATGGCATCAATGACGCGCCGGCATTGGCGGCGGCGGATGTGGGTGTTGCTCTGGGCGCACGTGGAGCCGCAGCCTCATCGGAGGCTGCATCCGTCGTCCTGCTGGTGGATCGGCTCGACCCTCTGGTGAACGCGCTGGTCGTTGCACGCCGGACCGTTGCAATCGCGCGCGAAAGCGTCATCGCGGGGCTTGGCCTCTCGGTCGTCGGCATGATTGTCGCAGCGTTCGGGTATCTGCCACCGCTACATGGGGCTTTGCTGCAGGAAGTCATCGACGTCGCAGTCATCTTAAATGCCTTGCGCGTCCTGCGATTGCCGTCCGAATTGCAGGATGGTTCGTTCGAACAACACGCCAATGCTCCGGCAGGACCTGCCTCCAATTGTCGGTTCTCCTGACACGGATCGCCGAACCGGGCCTGCGCATAGCGCCTGGCGGAAAGTTTTCGACCTCCATTGATACCGATCAATGTCGCTGCGTCGATTGTCGGCAGACTGTTTCGTACGGATAATCCATGAAGGAACAAGCCAATGCTCAGAGCCAAACGCGACAGCCTCGGCGGTGCAGCCTCCAAAGCCATTCCTTCCCTCGGCGAGGTTGAGGGGCGTATGATGATCCTGGAACTCATTGCGCTGACGGCGCTTACTCGACTGATGCGTCTTCACGACATCGGCGAGAGAGCGGATCTCATCAAAGCAATGCGTCATGCCATCGATCGCAAATGCCATGACGCCAGACTGTGTGGAACCGACACGCAGTCCGCGGAGACATATGCGGAAGAATTGCTGGCTTCAGCCCAGGAACAGGCGATTGTTCAGGGAGCAATCCGAAACCATGTCTGAGGATGGCGTCGAGCAGCGTTTAGCGCGCCCGCGGTTGCGTGGACGCCGCCATAACGGAAATGCTTAAAGCAAGTGAAGATGGAGAGCCGCCGTGCAAGCCAAAGACATGCTCGAGCAAGATGATCGGCACGGTTTGAACATTTACATTCAAATCCACGGTTGGTCGGTCGGCGAGGCGATGAACCATGAGGCTATCAGCGCACCTCCCGAAACGGTTGCCGGGCGGATCGGTAACCTGATGCTGACCCACATAATCAAGCGAGCTCCGGTCATGAGCAACCGTCGTCCTGTCGGTGTTGTCAGTCCATGCGACTTGATCAATCTGGTCATCGACGCGCCTGGTCGACGCGCCGCTAAAGGTAGTGATGCCATGCGGCTTACCACCAAGGCCAGGTTGACAGCAGATCTTGGGATTGGCAGCGACAAGGTCGATCTCGTCGTCAAAGACGGCCAGGTGCAAGTACAGGGAATCCCGGAGCCCAATATCCAACAAAAGGCGATCCGAACGCTTGTGGAGGGAATTCGAGGAATCAACGGATATCTTGATCGGACAACGCTCCTGCCTTCGCGGGTCGTCAGTGCCTCAATAACCGCAGGTGGTGGTCAATGACACAGGACCTCGTCACTGTTGGACAAACCTCGTGGCGATCGCGATTGTCGGGTCGTCTTGCTCGCCTGCGAGAGCATCCACTCGCCAGTGTGGGTCCGGGGCTTATCACCGGCGTCGCCGACGATGATCCGAGCGGCATCGCCACTTACTCCCAGGCGGGAGCGCAATTCGGTTTGAACATGCTTTGGACCATGCCGGTGTCATTTCCAATGATGGCGGTCGTCCAGGCGACCTGCGCACGGATCGGACGTGTAACCGGACAGGGCTTGGCGGCGAATATCAAGGCGGCATTTCCACCGGTGGTCCTCTATGCCGTCGTCTTCTCGCTCCTGATCGCCAATATTCTGAATATCGCCGCCGATGTTGCCGCCATGGGCGAGGTCGCGGAGCTGGTGACTGGCTTCAACCGGCACCTGATGACCATGTTCTTCGTTTTCGGGACGCTCGCGCTTCAGGTCTTCATCCCATATCACCGCTATGTCGCGTTCCTGAAGTGGCTGACAATTTCGCTCTTGGCTTATGCCGCGGTCCTCTTCACCGTCCATATCGACTGGCAGCAAGTCGCCTTGAGGACGATCTGGCCGAGGATCACGCCGACGTCGACCTATGCTGCAGTCGTGGTCGGCGTCTTCGGTACGACGATCAGTCCTTACCTCTTCTTCTGGCAAGCATCGGAAGAGGTTGAGGATATGAATGCCGCTCCCGATTCAATGCCCCTGTCCAGAGACAATGCAACAGCTCCCAAGGAGCTTCGTCGCATTGGCTGGGATACATGGAGTGGCATGCTCTACTCCAATCTCACGGCCTTCTTCATCATATTGGCGACCGCCGTGACGCTGAATGTCGCGGGCATCACGCAGATCGATACGGCCGCGCAAGCCGCAAGCGCGCTGCGGCCGCTGGCCGGACCCTTTGCCGCACTTATCTTCGCGCTCGGAATTTTAGGCGTCGGTCTCATCGGCGTGCCCGTTCTCGCGGGCTCCGCCGGCTATGCGCTTGCCGAGGCCATGGGATGGAAATTCGGTTTGGAACGCAGTCCGAATGACGCCCGGGGCTTTTACGGTGTGATCGCCATCAGTGTGCTGCTGGCGCTGATCATTCAGTACTCGCCGATCACGCCGATGAACGCACTGTTCTGGAGCGCCGTTATCAATGGGATACTCGCGGTCCCCCTGATTGCCGTCATCCTGGTGTTGGCGGCGAGCCGCAAGATCATGGGTCCATACACGATTGGGACATTGGCAGCATGCATCGGCTGGGCTACGGTCGCGTTAATGGCGGTCGCAACCGTGATGATGTTCGTTCCACAATAATCTAGCAGCGGAGACCTTCCAGTTTGACCAATCGATGTTTCTCGTCAAAGACCTGCGCCATCGTCGAACGGAAGATCTTGCGGTTAGGCCAGCTGCGTCGGCTTGACCTTGTGGCGGTATCGTCGATGATGCCGTTCGGTCTCAATCTGCGTCGCACAGGAAGCCGTCCGACAGTTGTGTTGCCTTCGATCGGGAGAGATGCTGAAGCGGCGTGTAGCCTGACGAGCCTTGTATTTACGCCGCTCCCTCGACGGCACCATCTTCGTCCCAGAAGCGCGCCACAGATTACCACCGTCATTTGATGTCGATCAAAGCATAGCAATTGCGCGCAGTGTAACCTTCTCGGCATGCAACATATCCGCAATCGGTAATCACAAACGAAATTCAACGCCGGGAGACGACCATGCTCATTCGAGAAATCATGAACGCACCAGCTATCACCGTGAGTCCCGAAACATCTGTTGTCGACGCGGCGAGGATCATGCTCGACCGCCACGTCAGCGGTCTTCCAGTCGTTGATGGCGGCGGAGACATTGTCGGAATTGTCAGCGAAGGCGATTTCCTTCGCCGCGGGGAATTGCAGACGGAGCGCAAGCGATCCTGGCTGCTCGAGTTTTTGACCAGCCCCGGCAAGCTTGCTGATGAATATGTTCTTTCGCATGGACGCAGCGTTGAAGAAGTGATGACGTCGAAGGTTGTCACTATTGGTCCCAATGCCACGCTCACCATCGCCGTCGAGCTGATGGAGAAGTATGGGATCAAGCGCTTGCCCGTCGTCGTAGAGGGCGAAGTGATCGGTATAGTCTGTCGATCAGACCTGTTGCGGGCGCTGGCGAACATGTTGCCCAAGGAGAAGGTGCAAGCCACCGACAATCAAATCACCGAGGCGGTCATTGCCGAGTTGTCCCATCAGAGCTGGAGCCACAATGGCTTCATAAAAGTCAGCGTTCAGAACGGCGTGGTCGAATTGTCCGGGACCATCTTCGATGAAAGAGAGCGACTGGCTGCCAAGGTGGCAGCGGAGAACGTGCCAGGCGTCAAGTCCGTTACCGATCAGATCACATGGATCGATCCCTATCTCGGTATTGTCATGCCGACGTCGAGTGATACGGTCTGAACGACGCAATGCCTTTAGGCGCAAGAAAAGACGATATTGGCGGCGGCGAAGTGACTCGACACCCCGTTTTAGCCGCCGTCAGGATTCCTCTGGCAGCCGAAAACGAGCTGTCGGTGACGACCGCGTTCTTCCGCACGGCGACCACCGTGCCAAGCAGAACCTATCTGTCATCGTTTCTCGACGTTGACCTGGGACAAAGTTGAAGAGTCTCAGGCAGATTACGAAATGTCGAGTTCGCAGTGCAAACAGTCCGGACCAATCCAAGAATTTTGCACCGAGTGGGGTGCAATGAGATTTTTCTAAAGATACTGAGGCGACGGAGGTCACGGCGGGTCCTGTGCTTCTTGTCCAGTCCTCCCTCAATCTCACTGGCTTGTCGGGGCAGTGAAAGCGCGCGCCGTCTGCTCGACCGCAAGCGCATGAGCGCCCAACCCTAGCGACAAGAGGAAGGCACTATGACCGCCGCATTCTTCGATACGGGATCGGAAGTCAGACGCGAGGCGGAGACCGACGTCGCCGACAGCTCAATCCAACAGTGTTCCCCATAACGACCGGCTGCCGAGAACAATGCGCGCCAAATGATCGCTGGCCGCTTTGCAATCTCACCCGGTGGAATGTAGCCCTCCTGGTAGAAAGCGGCATCAATGATAAGTTGATTGATAGTATCGCATGCAACTTCTCCATTTCCAATGTGAAGCAAGCATTCGGAGCCAACGTCGACCCGCTGTCCGTCGAGGTGCCGGGAATTGCTGCGTCGTAAAGCGCTAAGGTTTCCTTTGATTGCTATTCGGTGAAGCTGGAAGGAAGGAGTTTTGCTCGCGCAATCACCTTCCACTTCGATCGCGACCTGATATGCGACAAAGCGCTGCCGTTTGAGGCGGACAATCAATCAAGGAGTTCGCGCAGACGGACGGCGAGCTGCCGGGCGGTATAGGGTTTCTTCAGCCAACTGCCGGCCTCTGCCAATTCGCGACCGGCGATCGTCGGCTCGGCATAGCCGGATGTGAATAGAACCTTGATTTCGGGACGCATGGCCCGGATTTTATGTGCGAGTTCATCCCCTGCCATCCCGCCCGGCATCACGACATCGGTAAACAGCAATGCGATGTCATGGTTCTCATCACAGAGGGCCAGGGCCTCGATGCCATTACTTGCCTCTAGGACGCTGTATCCCGCATCGAGAAGCCGGGAGACGGTGACGCGACGAACGCGCGCGTCGTCTTCGACGACAAGGATACGTTCGAACCCTCTTGGAAAGTCAGGCTTCCTGCCCTCGTCAGCAGGCTCTGGGTCGATTGCCGAACGCGTCTTTTGGGCTGGTAGGAAGATTCGAATGCTCGTCCCCTGACCGATCTCGCTGTAGAGTTGGACAAGACCGCCGGATTGTTTGGCAAAGCCATAGACCATGCTGAGGCCAAGGCCAGTACCGGCGCCCATGCCTTTGGTTGTGAAGAACGGCTCGAAGGCCCGCTCCTTTGTCTCGCTCGACATGCCGACACCGGTGTCGGTCACCGCGATCAGCACGTATTCGCCGGTGCGGATCTCCGGATACATGCGTGCGTAGTCGGCATCGAGCCGCAGACGCGAAATCTCGATCGACAAACGCCCGCCGCGAGGCATAGCATCGCGTGCGTTAATCGCGAGATTGAGGAGAGCGTTCTGCAACTGTGAGCCGTCGACAAGCGCTTCATTAGCGGCGCCGGAAATAATGGTTCGCAATTCGATCGCCTCGCCCAATGTGCGACGCAAAAGATCTGAAAAACCGGAGACGAACCTCCCGATGTCCATAAGCTTGGGATTGAGAGGCTGGCGGCGGCCAAAGGCAAGCAGTTGCGCAGTCAGCTTGGCTCCGTCCTCAGCTGCCGCCTGCGCTTCCGACGTCAGCGACAGCAGCTTGGCATCCTGCAGCCGAGCTTCGATCATTTCCAGGTTACCGCTGATGACGGTGAGCAGATTGTTGAAGTCATGGGCCAGTCCCCCGGTCAGTTGTGAGCGTCCGGCGAACGCATTTTTTGGGTGTCGAGAGATGGAAGCTATAGGCCGCGTTTCATCTCGTCGGCCATGATTCGGTCGATTATTTCAGGAACGCACTGTGTGTCGATGAGGAACTCGCGGATACCGCCATCCCACGTCCTGATGTCGGCGAGTAGGCTTTGAAGTTCTTCGATGCCATTCTCGGTCAGACCCTTCGTGCCATCTTCAGTGCCATCGCTAACGTAAACCAGTTCGCCCTCGGAGATGTTGTCCGAGTTTGCG
>NZ_JAELUG010000203.1 GCF_016429255.1 Rhizobium sp. ASV8 | reverse complement strand
GTTTGACGCTCAGCAGGCAGCTGGCAGCGCTAAGTGGGATATCGACGTCGCCGTCGTGCACGAGAAGTTCGCTGGCCCGATGGTCCAGAAGGGCTACCTCGAAAAGTACCGCGCCAACATCGACACCGGCAAGCTCGTTTCGCGCAGCAATGCCAAGAACGCTCTCGGTGCCGACGTCGATGGCTACGTCATGCCGATGTTCAACAGCCAGACGGCAATCGCCTACAATCCCACGCTGGTTCAAAGCCCGCCGAAGAGCTACACGGAACTCGCCGCATGGGCCAAGGAGCATCCGAAGCAGTTCGGCTATAACGGCATCAAGGGCGGCGCTTCCGGCGTTAGCTTCGTCATGGGCTGGATCTACGCTTTCGGTAGCGGCGATGCCAACAACCTGATGACGGGCCCCTTCAAGAAGGAAGAAACCGCCAAATGGGGCGACGCCTTCAAGAGCCTCGCAGACTTCACCAAGAATGCGACCCTGACGCCCGGCAACGCCGGCACGCTCGACCTTCTTTCTCGCGGCGAAATCGCCATGGGACCGGTCTGGGTCGACATGTTCTATTCCTGGCAGGCAAACGGCCAACTGCCGCCCGAATTGAAGCTGTTCCTGCCCTCCCCGGGGATGCCCGGCCAGCCGATGCATTACGTCGTCCCGGCCAAGGCTTCGCATAAGGAACTCGCCGAGAAGTTCATCGCTCTTGCAACCAGCCCTGAAGTTCAGGCCGACGGCATCGTCAAGAAGTTCAACTGGTATCCTGGCATCGACGCTCAGTTCGTCAAGCCGAAGCTCGACGAAGCGACCTGGAACAAGCTTTTTGTCGATATCACACCGGATGACCTTGCCTCCAAGGGCAAGCCTTTTCCGATCGCGCCCTACAACTCCGCGATCCTGGAAGCCTACGAACAGTCCGTGAAGTAAGCCGCACCGCTCCCCGCCGGAAACGGCGGGGAGCCTTTTTCTCGTTGACGAGGTCGAGCCATGTCCAAACGCCTCTTCGGTCTATTGCTGGTACTGCCGGCGCTGGCGGTGATCGCCTTTCTTTTCATTCTGCCGCTGATCATGTCGGCGGTCGGCGCTTTCCGCGTAGACGGCGGAGCCTTCGGTTGGGGTAATTTCTACAAGACCTTCGATCTCTACACGAATGACATCATCTTTACGGTCGTCATCATTACCATCTCCACGGCGCTGATCGGTATTGGCTCGATTGCCATCGGCGGATATCTGACGCTTGGAGAGCACCCGGTTGCCGTTGCCATCCTGCGTTGGCTCTACCGCTGGCCGATGTTCATTCCCTTCATCGTCGTCGGCCAGATCCTGCGGACATTTCTTGCGAAAAGCGGCCTCATGAACAGTACGTTGATCAGCCTCGGCCTGCTGACGCCACTTAGCGCCCAGAGCTATCTCGACTGGCGCGGGATCGTCATCGCCTTTGTCTGGAAGCAGACGCCGTTCGTCGCGCTGCTCGTCGCAGGCGCCATGGCCTCCATCAATCGCGACACGATCGAGGCTGCGCGCAATCTCGGCGCCTCGCGCCTGCGCGTTCTCTTCGAGATCGTCGTGCCGCAAGTGTCGGTAACGCTCACGGTTGGTCTCATCCTATCCTTCGTCACCATGATGTCGGTTCTGTCCGTGCCGCTGATGATCAATGCACAATCGCCGACCATGCTGACGGCCGACATCGCGTTCCGGGTGAACGCCTATGGAGACTACGGAGTCGCGAACGCGCTTGGTCTCGTTTCGCTGGTACTCGCCTCATCGGTCGCATGGATCTATCTTCGCCAGAGCCTCAAGGAGCGAGCATGACAAACGCTGCCGTAGGCGTCACAGCCACACAATCGCATCCCTTGACCGTGCTCTGGTGGATCCCGCGCACCATCATCTTCGCCATGCTGGCTTTCTTCATTTTCGGCCCGCTCGCCAACCTGCTTCTCTGGACGATTGCCGAAAAGTGGTATTTCCCGCACAGCCTGCCACTTGAATACGGCTTCAGCAGTTGGGCTCGCGTATTTGCGCCGCGTGGCGGAGCGGCTCAGTCGCTTACCAACTCACTGATCGTCGCCTTCCTGACGGTAGTGCTCTCGCTTCTGCTTGCAATTCCTGCCGGTTACGCGCTCGCTCGACTGAAGCTGCCTTTCCGGGCGCTGATTCTGCTCGCCTTCCTGATCCCCCAGGCCTTCCCGAATCTCACCGTTTATGTGAACGTCGCCCGCATCTTTTACGAAATTCGCCTCAACGGCACGATCTTGGGCGTCGTGCTGGTGCACGCCTCTCACGGTCTCGTATATGCCGTGTGGATTGCGACGGCAGCCTTTTCGGCGATCGACGAGGAGTTGGAACAAGCGGCGCGCTCGGCAGGCGCCAGCGCATTGCGGGCCTTTCTCGATATCACGCTGCCACTCGCAGCCCCCGGCCTGATGGCCAGCGCGATCTTCGTCTTCCTGGAAAGCCTCGATGAGTTCACCGGGAGCTATTTCGTCGGCGCGCCCGATGTGAATATGCTTCCGTTACTGCTCTATACCGCAGGGTCAGGCGGCAACTATCAGATCGCCTCCATCACCGCCCTCTTGCTGCTCGTGCCATCCTTGGTGTTTATGTTCATCGTCGAGCGATTCCTGAAGGCGGACGTCCTGTCACGAGTGGGGCACTAGAGAGATTGGCATGAACGACGGGTCGGGACGCGATGGAAAGACCCAACGCAAGGAGCGGATGCGCTTCGTAAGCGCCGAGCAGGTCGCTCGACTTGCGGGCGTATCCCGCTCGGCAGTTTCCCGAACCTTCACACTCGGGGCCAGCGTTGCGCCGCTCACGCGAGAAAAGGTGATGAAGGCCGCTGAGGAACTCGGCTACCACGTCAACGATCTGGCACGCGGCGTCCTTGCCAATCAGAGTCACCTTGTCGGTATCGTTGCCACCCGCCCTGAAGTCGGCTTTCGTGCCCATCTGGCCGCCGCTCTCTCCAAGGCGCTCATCCAGCGTGGCAGCATTCCGATCCTCATCAATACGGGCCAGACGGAAAAAGAACTGCTGGCGGCGCAGAAGATGTTGATCGGCCATCGTGCGGAGGCGACGATCATCCTGTCCGGTTCGCCGCCTGCCCATTTCGTCGAATTGGCGCGCCGAAACGGCCAGCCGCTGGTGGTGATCGGACGCTCGGAACCGGATGCCGACCATGTGCGTGCAGGAAACTCGGAGGCATCCCGAAAGGCCGCCACCATCTTCTTCGAAAAAGGCCGCCGTCGCCTGGCGGTTGCCGGATCGCATTCGGCAACATCGAGCATTGCGGAGCGCGAGACAGCGTTCATGACAACGGCCGTCGCACTCGGCGCCAGCGTCTCGATCGGGCGTGGCAAGGATTCGGACTATGACAGCGGCATTGCCGCGGCGCGGCAGCTCTTCTCGCAGCCGGAGCGCCCCGACGCCGTCTATTGCGCAAACGACCAGATCGCCTTTGGCCTGATGGATTACGTGAGGACCACGCTCGGCCTAAGGATCCCTGAAGATATCAGCGTCATCGGTTTCGACGACGTGCCGGAGGCTGCGTGGCTCAGCTATCGCCTGACGACGTTTCGCCAGGACCCGATCGTCATGGCAAAGCAAGCCATCGAGCTCATCGAGAAACGGCTCGCCAATCCGGATCTGCCACCGGCCCACGAACGCGTGATTCCCGAGCTGATCATTCGCGACAGCTTCAAGCCCTGATCAAAAGAGGGCGCCGTCCATCGCGAATTCTCGGATGATTCAGGTTTCTTGCGTGCTGCTTAACTCCAGCGTCCGCCGTTAACGCGGCTCCCTCGCTCGGGATCTGTCTTCGCTGGAAGTGTCCACACTGTGCGAGCGCAAGACCTTGTCCGCATTATCCACGTCTTGCAGCTGTGCCAGAAGAGCCTTCGAGGACAGGACCCACCCGTCTGGCCGAGGCATTTTCCCAGGAGTTTCGGGCGCTATCCCTCCGCTCCTCAGAAGGAAAGCCGCGCGTCTGGCGCTTCCTTGTGAACCGCACTGCGACAAGGGCGATCCCTTGCGAGACCCAAGAAGCCATAGAGGGTAAGATGACCCCAAACTTGCCGAATACCTTCGGCAATCTGCCGGTGAACCCGGCGCCACCATCGAAGTCAGAATGACACTCATGGGACCTCCCTCCCAGAGCAACAAGTACGATCTACCCTGCCTCATAGACCGATAGTCTGGCTTCAGGCATCAACAAGGACACGAGCCCGCTGAAACACTACAACAGGGAGGGTCGGCCTTTGGATATATCGGCGACTTGTTCGTCATTCACAACGATGTGTTGATTTTCCATGTTCCAGACGGCGAGCACTTCTTCGCCGCGCTGAAACTGCAGTGGGTTTCCAGCGGTGATCAAAGACGAACCGGTCTCGCCACCGGAGAAGGCCAATCCCACTTTGAGGTGGGCACCCGCGAAGGCGATCTCCGTAATTCTCGCGGCCTTCGAAAGCTCATTTTCGCAGAGCCTGTTGGTCGGCATCTTCAGATGAACATGCTCCGGACGAACAACAATGCTCGTTTCCCGGCTTGATCCCTCCATAATGTTGGATTCCCCGAGGAATTTTGCGACGAACAACGAATTCGGACTACGATACAATTCCGTCGGCGTGCCGACCTGCATTATTTTCCCGTTGTTGAAAACCGCGATGCGGTCGGAGAGCGTAAGCGCTTCCTCCTGATCGTGCGTCACAAACACGAATGTCATCCCAAGCTCACGGTGCATACGGGCGATCTCAAGCTGCAAGCGATCGCGCAGGCGCTTATCAAGGGCGCCCAGCGGCTCGTCAAGCAACAGCGCTCTCGGCTCGTAGACAACGGCGCGCGCCAGTGCAACGCGCTGTTGCTGTCCGCCCGAAAGTTGCCGCGGCAGTCGATGCGCGAAGTCGCCAAGCTGCACGAGGTCGAGCACGCGCTTCACCCTGGTTTCGATTTCCGCCTTCGAAACTCCCCTTTGACGAAGCGGATAGGCGATGTTCTGAAACACTGTCATATGCGGGAAAAGCGCATACTGCTGAAAGACGACCCCGAGGTCGCGCTTGTGCGGCTTAAGGTTGGTGATGTCCCGGCCATCGATTTCGACCGAGCCGGCATTCAGGCCAACGAAACCGGCGATAATGGACAGCAGTGTTGTCTTGCCGGAACCGCTGGGACCCAGAAACGTCATGAACTCGCCGGGCGCAATGTCGAGCGAAATATCGTCGATGGCGGGCTTTGCAGCACCCGGATAGTAACGGGTTGCGTTCGAGATTTTGATCGAGTGCTTTTTCATCATTGTTACGGAATCGCGTTTCTACAACTTGTTGCCGGCTCTGAGCGAGACGAACAGGAAGATAAGCGTCGTTGCGACGACAATCACACTGGAGGCGGCAGATATGGTTGGATCCATGTCAAGGGCGATCGAGTTGTACATCTGGACCGGCAGCGTTCTGAGTTTTGGAGTCTGCAGGAAGAGCGCAACGACAAACTCGTCGAAGGAGCTGACGAATGCGAAAAGGAAACCTGAAATCACGCCGGGCGCAAGCAGCGGGATCTTGATCCGCAAAAGCGTCGTGACACTTCCAGCCCCCAGACTGGATGACGCAAGATCGAGCGTGTTGTCATAGCCAGTGAGGCTGGCGGCAACCGTCGTGATGACGAATGGGATGGCAAGCGCGGTATGCGCAAGAACCAAGCCCGACAGGGTGCCGGCAAGATGCCACTTGAGGAATACGGCATATATGGCGATCCCGATCACCACGCTCGGGACAGTCAACGGGAGCGAAAAGAAAACTCTTAAGGCCGCACCCGTCCTGCGCGGAATGCGCGTCAACCCGATCGCCGCAGAGACACCGAGAACGGTGGCCAAAATCGCCGTAAGTGAGGCGATCTGCAGCGACTGCAGCAGAGACGAAAGCCAAACGCGCGACGTGAAGAAGTTTTCATACCACCGCAGTGACCATTCCCGCGGTGGGAATTGGAACGTCTCGCCGGCGGTGAAGCTCGCCGGAATAACGACGAATGTCGGCAGGACAATCAGGATCGCCGTCAACAGCGTCATGAGCCGCAGGAAGAGGCCAGGACCGCCTTCGCGACGCGTCGAGAAAGGAGACATCGCCCTCACCTCACTTTCCAGCCGTATTGGGTTGCAGATCGAGACGGGCATTCAGCCGGCCGATCAGCGCCATCAGTGCTGCGGCGGCAAGCAGAACGATAACGGCAAGTGCGCCGGCGCCCCCAAAGTCGAGCAATGTGTCGACTCGCGTCGCGATGAGCTGCGAAACAAGCGCCTCCTGTGGTGACCCGAGGATCGCAGGGGTAACATAGAAGCCAAGAGCGATAACAAAAACGAGCGACAGGCCGGCAAGTATACCGGGTAACGACAAAGGCAGATAAATCTCCAAAAATGCTCGCCATCTCGGCGAGCCCATGGAGGCCGCAGCGTCCAATAGGCGCCGGTCGATCCCGCGCATGTTGCTATAGAGCGGGAGGATCATGTAGGGCAGCAGAACTTGCGCCATCGCGATCGTCACGCCGGTCGATGTGCGGACCAGCACCATGCCGGGCAAGCCGACCCAGGAGAATGCCGTTTCAATCAGGCCGCCCCGCTGCATCAACAATGTCCATGCGAAGCTCCGAGCGATAGCCGAGGTCCAGAATGGCAGCAGCGCAACCGTCATCAATACGGCACGCATGCGGGGCGTGACCAGCGTCAACATGTAAGCATAAGGAAAACCTATGAGCAGCGTTACGACCGCAACAATGGCAGCGATACGCAGGGTTCTCAAAATGATGATGATGGAGATGTCGTCGGTCAGGAGCGATGTGTAGTTCTGTAACCCCAACTCAGGGTCGGTAAAGCTCCTAACCGCGATGGAAAACAACGGATAGAGGAAGGTCGCGAGCAAGAGAACGGTCGATGGAAGCAGCAGCCAGACAGCAATATTGATTGGCGCCACCGTGATTTTCCGTCCTTCAGAGGCGCGGTTGTCGATAACTGCTTCCATCATTTGACCTATCGGGACATCCAGGGAGTGACCTTGGCGATGACCGAGTTGAGATTCGCCGACCACCATTTCACATTGGAAAGCAGTACCTTGTCTCCGGTTTCGTCATGCAGACGTGGATTGAACGTCTTGTTGAGGTCGGAGTAGTCCGGCGTCGCCTTGCTTGTCGCAGCGATGACACCTGCGAGTTCCGCAAAGCGCTTATTCTGTTCGGGATGCGAGACGAACTGGACGAAATCCATCGCCGTCGCAAGATTTGCAGTGCCCTTCGGGACGATCAGTGCATCCCAGCCGAGGATCGTCTTGTCCCAAACGGGAGCGATCGGCGCGCCGGCCTTGGCTGATGCCATGACGCGGCCGGTCACGGCAAACCCCATATCGGCCTGGCCATCGACGAGGGCCTGCTGAAGCGCGCCATTCGTTTTGGTGAAGATAATCGACGATTTGATCGTATCGAGCTTCTTGAGCGCGCGATCCACATCGATTGGATAAAGGTTCTTGGAATCGACGCCGTCCGCCATGAGGGCATATTCGAGCGTGCCGAGGCTGATGTCGGGCGGCAATACGCGCGTTCCGGGGAAGTTCTTCAAGTCGAAGAAATCGGCAAGTTTCGTGGGCGGATGATCTTTGTATTTCTCGGTATTGTAGACGAATGTCAGGGCAAAGAAATAGACAGGCACACCGCAATCGCTCACGGACCCCTCGGGAAACTGCGAGGTATCGATCTTAGAAAAATCTAGCTTTTCCAGAAGCTTACCGCAGTTCTGCTCGGCGAAGGCAGCGCCCTGATCCAGGACATCCCATGAAACCGCGCCGGCTTCGACC
>NZ_JAELUG010000202.1 GCF_016429255.1 Rhizobium sp. ASV8 | reverse complement strand
GCCAAGGGCGAGGCGCCGAACCTGGGCGTCAAGATCTCCTTCGGTGACGGCACCACCTATGATCATGACGGTGTCGTCGACTTCACCTCCTCCACGATCGACGTGTCGACGGGGACGCTGCAGGCTCGAGCCGTGGTCGACAATCCCACCCGCCGGCTGTTGCCCGGCCAGTTCGTTCGTGCGCGGGTGACGGGCGTGTCGCTCGACAACGCCATCACCATCCCGGAAGTGGCGTTGATGCAGAGCCCGCAGGGCCAGTTCGTCTATACGATCGACCAGGAAGGCAAGGCACACATCAATCCTGTGACGCTCGGCCAGAAGATCGGCGACACCTGGCTGGTGCTGTCCGGCCTCAAGGCCGGCGACAAGCTGATCACCGAAGGCATCATCAAGGTGCGCCCCGGCGCACCGGTGCAGGCGACGGCGGACGCAACGCCTAAGGACGCGAAAAAGGTGGTGCAGAACTGATGTTAGGCAACCGATTCTTTATCGACCGCCCGGTTTTCGCGGCGGTGATCTCGATCGTCATCCTGCTGGCGGGCGCTGTCTGCCTGCGTATCCTGCCGATCGCCCAATATCCCGAGCTGACGCCGCCGCAGGTGGTCGTGACCGCAACCTATCCCGGCGCCAGCGCCGAGACGGTAGCGCAGACCGTTGCCGCTCCGCTGGAGCAGCAGATCAACGGCGTCGAAAACATGCTCTACATGCAGTCGACGAACTCCAACAGCGGCGCGATGCAGATCACCGTGACCTTCGCGCTCGGCACGGATCCGGACCAGGCTGCGATCAACGTCAACAATCGCGTCCAGCGCGCCGTCTCGACGCTGCCGCAGGACGTGACGCGATTGGGCGTCGTCGTGACCAAGCGTTCGACGTCGATCCTCGGCTTCGTGGCGATGTACTCGACCGACAGCCGCTATGACCGTACCTATGTCGGTAACTATGCACTTCTGAACGTCATCGACGACCTCAAGCGCATTCCCGGCATCGGCGACGTCAACCTGCTTGGCGATGTCGATTACTCGATGCGCATCTGGCTGCGGCCGGACAAGCTGGCGCAATACAATCTGACACCGAGCGACGTCGCGACTGCGATCCGGGAGCAGAATTCCCAGTTTGCGGCTGGCCGCTTCGGCGATCAGCCCAGCAACAATCCGCAGGCCTTCACCTACACAGTGACGACGCAGGGACGCCTGCCCGATGTCGATGCTTTCGGCGAAATCATCCTTCGCTCGACGGCCAATGCCGCAACGCTCCGGCTGAAGGACGTGGCGCGTATCGAACTCGGCACCAAGAGCTATTCGGTGCAGAGCAGTCTCAACGGCACGCCGGCGGTTCCGATCGCCGTCTACCTGCAGCCGGGCGCCAATGCTTTGAACACGATGGCCGCGCTCAAGTCGCGCCTCGACGAGCTGCAGAAGTCGTTCCCGCACGGCGTTGCCTACGAGGTTCCCTACGACACGACGAAGTTCATCCAGGTGTCGATCGAGGAGGTGGTGCACACCTTCATCGAGGCGATCCTTCTCGTCGTCATCGTCGTCTTCGTCTTCCTCCAGAACTGGCGGGCGACGCTGATCCCGATCATCGCGGTGCCGATCTCGATCGTCGGCACCTTCGCCGGCATGTATCTGCTCGGCTTCTCGATCAACCTTCTGACGCTGTTCGGCCTGGTGCTGGCGATCGGTATCGTGGTGGACGACGCCATCGTCGTGCTCGAAAACGTCGAGCGCCTGATGGCGACGGAGAAGCTGTCGCCGAAAAAGGCTGCCATCAAGGCGATGGGCGAAGTCACAGGCCCGGTCATCGCTATCGTGCTCGTCCTTTGCGCCGTGTTCATCCCGGTCTCCTTCATGGGCGGGCTGGCGGGCCAGATGTACAAGCAGTTCGCCGTCACCATCGCGATCTCGGTCACTCTGTCCGGTATCGTGGCGCTGACGCTGACGCCAGCACTCTGCGCGCTGATCCTGAAGCCCGGCCATCATGAGCCGATCCTGCCGTTCCGTATCTTCAACCGAGCTTTCGACCGGTTGACGGCGGGCTATGCGGCCGGTGTCGCCTTCTTCCTGAAGCGCGTCATCGTCGGCTGCGTGCTGGTTGCCGGCCTGCTCGGCGTGACCGGCTATCTCTTCTACACGCTTCCGGGATCGCTGGTGCCGGATGAAGACCAGGGCGCCTTGTTCCAGATCGCCATCCTGCCGCCGGCTGCCTCGCTCACGCGCACGCAGGCTGTCATGGACGAGGCTCTGGTCAATACCAAGAAGCTGCCGGGCGTCGAAAACGTCTTTGCGGTTTCGGGCTTCGATCTTCTGTCGGGTGGCCTGAAGACCAGCGCCGGCGTCGCCTTCGTGACGTTGAAGGACTGGAGCGAACGCAAGACGCCCGAACTCGATGCCCGCAATCTCGCAGGTCCGATCATCGGCGCCAACATGGGCATCAAGGATGCCATGGTGCTTGCCTTCAATCCGCCGCCGATCATGGGTCTGTCGACGACGGGCGGTTTCGAAGTCTATCTGCAGGATCGCAGCGGCAAGGGCGTGGCAGGGCTTTCCGATCAGGCACAGAAGCTGGTCGCGGCCGCCTCCAAGCGTCCGGAGCTTGCGGGTGTCCGCACGACGCTCGACACCAACGTTCCGCAGTTCCGCGCCGATCTGGACCGCGAGAAGGCCAAGGCGCTCGGCGTGCCGATCAACTTGGTCTTCGACGCCATGCAGGCGACCTTCGGCAGCCTCTACGTGAACGACTTCACGCTCTACGGCCGCAACTATCAGGTCAACCTGCAGTCGGAGGCACCGTTCCGCGAATCACCCGAGGATCTTCGTCAGGTCTTCGTGCGCTCCGACAGCGGCAAGATGATCCCGCTCGACACGCTCATCAAGGTGTCGCGCGTCATCGGGCCGGACCAGCTCGAACGCTACAACGCCTTCAATGCCGCCAAGATCACTGGCAACCCGGCGCCCGGCTATACGTCCGGCGATGCGATCAAGGCCATGCAGCAGGTGGCGGCGGAGAGCCTGCCTGAGGGATTCCAGATCGCCTGGACGGGCTCCGCCTATCAGGAACTGGAGACCAGCGGCGCGGGCACACAGGCGATGATCTTCGGCATCATCATGGTGTTCCTGATCCTGGCCGCCCAGTATGAAAAGTGGAGCCTGCCGCTCGCCGTCATCACCGCGATCCCCTTCGCGCTGTTCGGTGCGCTGCTCGCCACCTATCTGCGCGGGCTCACCAACGACGTCTACTTCCAGATCGGCATGGTGACGCTGATCGGCCTGGCGGCAAAGAACGCCATCCTGATCGTCGAGTTCGCGGTGCTGAAACGCAAGGAAGGCATGGGTGCGGCCGAGGCGGCGCTCGAGGCGGCGCGCTTGCGCTTCCGCCCGATCGTCATGACCTCGCTCGCCTTCATCCTCGGCGTCGTGCCGCTTGCCATCAGCAGCGGTGCGGGCTCTGCGAGCCGTCATGCCATCGGCACCGGCGTCATCGGCGGGATGCTGGCGGCGACCTTCATCGCCACCTTCTTCATCCCGATGTTCTATCGCCTCATCGCCTGGAAACAGCCGAAGCCGGACGAGGATGACGAGGACGAAGCAATCGAGCAACGCCCGCATGCGCAAGCGGCGGAGTAGGGTTTCCTATCCGGTGCGAGCGTCTTGCGCCGAATTGAGATGAAAACAGGCGGATCGCAGTCTTGCGATCCGCCAGTTTTCGTTTGATTGCCGGCTATCCGATAATGCGGAAGCAGTCGAACGGCGAGGTCACATCGGCGGCATAGTGCCGTTGAGACCGACAGCGACGCGGTCGGCTGATACGGTGCTATCGTCGGTGCGTTCTCCGGTGATGAAGACGCCCGCGCCCGGCTTCACATCGGCTTTCGTCGCCGATGTCAGCGTGACGACAGGCGTACCCTTGGGAATGTTGATCTTCCGCTCGCCGCCCTTATAGGTGAGTGTCAGCGTCGGGCCGTTGACCGAGGTGACGGCATTGGCGACCGTCGCATTGGTCATGGAGCCGTTCGGCGCGGAATCCCAGGGACGATCGCCTTCTCCGGTTCCCTTCATCGCGGCTGGGAAGATCACGACTTCGATGGCGCCATTGATGCCGCTATCGGTCGGTTGCGAGGCGATGCCGACGAAATCGCCCGGCTTGATGTCGGCCACGTCTGCCTTGACGACGCCGGTGGCGTTCCAGCCGGACTTCAGCGCCACCTTCACCTCGTTGCCATCCCGGGATTTGACCTTGAGCGTGTCGCCGTCAAGGCTTTCGACGGTGCCGCGCACCTTGACGCGTTCTGCGGCAGAAACGCTGTGAAGGGCGGCGAGCGTTGCGATGGTGAGCGTCAGCACGCCCGTAGTCAGACGTTTGCGATGCATGGGCATTGCCTCTCTTGAATTGTCGGTCGAGCAATGAATGGGACTTGGCGGCAGGATTTCCGGCCGCGGCCAGGCGAGCATAGCCGCCAGCAGCCGAAATCCTATTCGTCCCTTCTGCGGTTCGCCATTCAAACAAGCGTGAGGCGGCCTTTCCGGCTCTCAGGGCAGTATAATCCTTTGAACTGATGCGCCGTGCTTCCTTTGGGAAGCACAAAGGTCGCTCCATCTTTTTGAATATACGCATCAGGCTTTCCGAAAATCGATTCCGATTTTCGGGCCGATGCTGTAGCCGGATAATTTCCGGAACATAAAACATTACTTAATATTTCATGCTAGACTATGCGGGCTGTCTCGAATTCCCTATCGCGCCACGGCGCCGGGCTGGGGAGATTGGAGAACGAAATGACCGCGATTCGTCCACTGTTGATCGGGATTCTTTTGATTCTGGCACTGGTGCTGGTTGCGCTCAGCATTCTGCTTGTCGATCCCGCGCAGCCTTTTCGGCAATCGGAAAGCCTCATTCCCATGCACACCGAGCCGGCGCAGCAACGGCCGTAGCTGCAGCTGTCGGTCAGCTTGAAGGCGTAAAACGTGCCACCAGGCTGTGACGATCGCCAGGATAGGTCAGCCGGACATGAGTGATCGGGCCGGTCGAACTCCAGGTGCGCCGCTCGACCACGAGGCAGGCCGTGCCCTTGGCGACATCGAGGCTCGCGGCGGCATCTCCCTCAGCCGCGATGGCGCGGATCTGGTGTTCGGCCGTGCTCCAGGGCACCTGATTGAGCAGCCACGGGCCGGGCGGCAGGGTCGCGAAGTCGGCCTCTGCTGCGTCGGGCACGGCATCGAGATTGATGACGCGATCCTCCAGGCAGAAGGGTCGTGAGCCGGCATAGTGGATACAGCTGATTTCGAGCACATTGACGGGACCGGCAAATTGCAGCCGGCGGGAATCTTCCGTTCGTCCTCGTCGCTCGGCGACTTTCACCAGCCTGTGTGAATAGGGCAGGTTGAGCGACTGGATTTCCGATTTGATGTCGTGGATCTCCAGCACGGCCGATTGGGCGTGCGGATGGGTGACGAAGCTGCCCGAGCGCTTGCGCCGCTCGATCAGTCCCGCACGGGCGAGCTGGGTCAGCGCCTTGTTCACCGTCATGCGCGAGCAATCATATTGCTCGGCCAGCACCATTTCGAACGGAATACGATGACCGGGAGGCCAAGCGCCGGAGACGATCTGGCTTTCGATATCGCTCAGGATCCGCTGATGTAGGGTCGCCTCTTTGCCTGTGGCCATGCCGCCCATCTTTTCCGTGTAAGACATCGGGTTTTCCGCGAGTTATTTAAGGGCCAATCGGCGGCAGGAAAAGCGGTTTCTTAACCGATCAGCTCGGCCATCGTCTGGCGGAAGCGCGCGGAAATCGCCTCTCTCTTGATATGTCGGCCGCCTTCGACCTGCTTCTTGCCCAAGGCCCATACGCTATCGACTTTAAAGCCGCCTGCAAATGTCCAATGGTCGAGAACGCGGTCGCCGGAGAGATAAGGCACGGCGCCGGCGTCGAGGGAGACGATGTCGGCGTAGTTGCCGATGGCGATTCCTGCCTGCGCCTTCAGTGCCGCGCCGCCACCGAGGAGGGCGCTGTCGAACAGCTTACGGGCGGTCGAACTGCCTGTCGTGGCGATGACGTTGCGGGCGCGCAATGCGAGGCGCTGCGAATATTCCAGCTGTCGCAGCTCTTCCGGAACGGAGATCATGATGTTGGAATCGGATCCGACGCCGTAGCGGCCGCCTTCATCAAGAAAGAGGGGCGCTGCGAAGACGCCATCGCCGAGATTGGCTTCGGTGATCGGGCAAAGGCCGGCAATCGCGCCGCTCTTTGCCATGCGCCGGATTTCATCCTCGGTCATGTGCGTGGCATGGATCAGGCACCACCGCTCATCGACGGGCGCGTTGTCGAGCAGCCATTGTACCGGGCGGGCACCCGACCAGGCGATGCAGTCTTCCACTTCCTTCACCTGCTCGGCGACGTGGATATGGATCGGTCCATCGCCTGCTATGGGAATAAGCTTTGCCAGTTCCTCGGGCGTGACTGCGCGCAGGCTATGCGGCGCAATGCCGAGTTCGGCTCCGGGCAGACGGCTCGTCACCTTACGGCAACCGGCCATCAATGCTTCGAAGCTTTCGAGCGAGTTGATGAAGCGGCGCTGGCCTTCAATGGGCGCTGCACCTCCGAAACCGGAATGGGCGTAGAAGACAGGGAGCAGTGTCAGCGCAATGCCGGTTTCGGTGCTGGCGGCGCCAATGCGCTCCGCCAGCTCGGCGATGTTGGCATAATGGCTGCCGTCCTTGTCGTGGTGCAGGTAGTGGAATTCGCCGACACGGGAGAAGCCTGCTTCCAGCATCTCCATATAGAGCTGTGCCGCAACCGCCTCGACATGATCCGGCGTCATCGACAGCGCGAATTTATACATCACGGTGCGCCAGCTCCAGAAGCTGTCGTTCGCCGGACCGCGCACTTCGGCAAGGCCGGCCATGGCGCGCTGGAAGGCATGGCTGTGCAGGTTCGGCATCGCAGGTATCAGAATATCCTGTCTGTCGTCGCCGGCCTCTGGCGCGACGTCTGTCGCGATGTCGATGATGCGGCCACCTTCGAGGGTAATCCGCACATTTTCGTGCCATCCGTCGCCAAGCAGTGCCGAGCGTGCATGAAGTATCGTCATGGTCTCACCCTTTCCTTTCGGACACAGAGTCCAAAATCCCTCTTGTCAGCCTTTTTAATATGTATATACATTATGAGCCAACGAGGAAAGGCGTAAAGCTTATGGGTGGGAACAATTTTTCCGAAGATGGCCCCAACGGTGGCAAGGAAAACGGTGCGGCAAGCCGCGTGTGGCGCAATGCCCGCCTTGCGACCCTGAAAGAGGGCGAGGCCCGGCTCGGCACGATCGAGAAGGGTGCGATCCTGACCAAGGGCGGCCGCATCGTCTTCGCTGGTCCGGAAGCGGATCTGCCCGACGTTGCCGGCGCAGAAAGCATCGATCTCGAAGGCCGCTGGGTGACCCCAGGCCTCGTCGATTGCCACACGCACATTGTCTATGGCGGCAATCGCGCCCGCGAATTCGAAATGCGGCTGGAAGGGGCGAGCTACGAAGAAGTCGCTCGCGCCGGCGGCGGTATCGTTTCTTCCGTCAATGCGACGCGTGCGCTTTCGGTGGATGAACTGGTTGCCGTTGCGTTGCCGCGCCTCGATACGCTGCTTTCCGAAGGCGTCACCACCATTGAGGTGAAGTCGGGCTACGGCCTGAATATCCCATCCGAATTGAAGATGCTGCAGGCGGCGCGCAAGCTGGAGACGGTGCGTCCCGTCCGGGTCGTCACGTCCTATCTCGGTGCCCATGCCACGCCGGCCGAATACAAGGGTCGAAACGGCGACTATATAAGCGATGTCGTACTGCCCGGCCTGAGCCAGGCG
>NZ_JAELUG010000201.1 GCF_016429255.1 Rhizobium sp. ASV8 | reverse complement strand
GGCCAGGGCTTCTATGACCGGGTGCTTGCCATCTTGGCCGGGCTGGAAGAGGCGGAAGCCTATATCGCCGGCCGCTCGGCGCAGATGCAGGGCACTTTGAAAATCTCCGCGCCGACCTCCTTCGGTCGATTACACATCGCCCCACATCTGAAGTCCTTCATGCAGGCGCATCCGGATCTGGCGATCAATCTGGTGCTCAGCGACGAGTTCGTCGATATCGTCGGCGGCGGCTTCGATATCGCCATCCGTATCGCCGAACTCACCGATTCGAGCCTCGTCGCCCGCAGGCTTGCGCCCGTGCGCCGGGTGCTCTGCGCCGCACCCTCCTACATCAAGACCCATGGCATGCCCGAGGACATCGAGGATTTGCGCCGGCATATCTGCCTGCCGGCGCACAACCACGATCCCTGGCGGCTGGATGGCCCGCGTGGAGGCCTCACCTTCCGGCCGGAGGGCAAACTCATTACCAATTCGAGTGAAGTCATTCGGGAAGCCGTCATCGCCGGCTTCGGCATTGCGTTGCGCTCCACCTGGGACGTCGGTCCCGAATTGCGCGATGGCCGCCTCGTTCAGGTGTTGCCTGCCTATGAAGGGTCACACAATGTCACGCTTTCGGCCGTTTATCCGACCAGGCAGTTCCTGCCGGCGAAAGTGCGCGTGTTCATCGACTTCCTGACGGAACTCTATGGGCCCGTGCCCTATTGGGAGCGATAGGCGGCAGGGACCGGGGGTTTAAGGCGCAAGAAACAAACTTTGAAGATCGCCATGCACCTCGAATGGATCTCATGATAGGTTGAGGCAGTCGCATGTGCCAGCCATCATGATCGTTGGCAACGCTTAACCGCCGATCCCGACGGTCCAAACTCAAGGTGACTTCTTGGGCATGCTCGCGCTCGCATTGCTGATCATCTACGCGGTCATCTCGGTGCCTGTGGTGCAGTCGGGGTCGCGGTTGCTGCTTCCTGCGGTGCTGCTCGGGTTGCTTTGCGGCTGCAGCGCCCCGCAGCCGCCAGCAACAAAGCCGCAGCCCTTGTCAGGCGTGGCGCAGCTGCGGGAAGACCTCGGTTGTGGTCCCGCAATCGATTCCGCGGCGCTCGATCTCGTCACGGTGCTGAAACCGGCATTCAAGCATGTCAGCATCGAGCGGCTCAAAGTGCCCGAGACGATCGACTGGGAAAAGCTCACCGCCGGTTACCGCGAACAATTGCCGGCGGATTGGCAAGCCTCGCCCTATTCGACGGAGCACGCCCTTTATCGGCTCGCATCATGGGGCAGCGACGGCTGGTCGCCTCGCTATCTCGCCCTCGCGCTCCTGAATGAAAATGGCTGTCCGGAGCGACTGCCGTTCAAGATTGCCTTGATCGCGGTTCCGGAAAACTGAGGCTCCACTGCGCCAGCACGAGATTCATGATAATCCCTGTGCCTGACGAGCGACGACCAGGCTTGGCACAAAACCCGCTCTCCGATTGGTTCGTTCTATTCAGAGGATTGGATCATGATCACGTCACGAAGGTTATCCGCATTCCTTCTGCTCCCCTTCCTTGCCATGGCGGTCGCTCCGCCGGCCAAGGCGCAGACGACCTTCCCCAACAGCTTCAACAACATGGTCATGACGGGGCAACTCATCGACCAGCAGCGGATGTTCGAACAAAGGGCCGGGCAAGGAAAGACAAGCCGTATGGGTGAGCGCCATCGTCCCGGCCCGCAGGCGTCGTCCAACCCAGCGGATTTTCAGATCGGCAGCGATCCCGCCATATCGAGCAAGGTGCGCAATCTCGTCATCGGACAATTGGCCAAGGACAAAGGAAAGGCAGTGGCGGACCAAGCCGACCGTCTTTTCGGCAACGTCCGCACCACCTTTGCGAAGATGGTGCAGCCCTATGGTCTGCGCGACGACAATTTTGCCGACGTGATGGCCGCCTATATGGTCGTCATGTGGATGTCCGCAAATCAGCGAACCGCGTTACCTCCCGTCGCCCAAGTGCAGGCGGTCCGCTACCAGATCGTTTCGACATGGAGGTCTCCAAGGGAGGACGCCGCACAGCGTCAAACCAAGGCCGAAGTCGCAATGTATCAAATTTGTTCGGCCGTGGTCACACGCGAGCAGGCGGTCACGCAGAACAGGCCCGAAATGTTGGCGACACTGGCGCAAGAGGTGAAGCAGAGCCTGTCACAACAGGGGATCGACATGAGCCGGCTCACTCTAACCGCAAACGGTTTCCAGCCGCGCTAAGCAGCGCGGACGCCGTTTGAGGCAAGGCGCAAGCTCCTCGCCGGCTTTTCGCTCGAAGCAAAAACGCCGTCAGCAGGATCCATCCGACGATTGCTTGTCGCACCACTCGAAGGTCGTCTTCAGGTCCCGGGTGGAGAATATGGTGTGACCGCGCCATGGCTCATAGCCCATCGCTGGCCGTCCATCCAGCTCGCCCGACCACCAGGGGCCGCTGCTCCTGCCGAGAAAGCCGACAGATTTGCCCCCAAACGAAAATTGAAGATGGTGCTGACCGTCTGAGGAAACACGATCGCTGATGCTGCAAGGTTTTACCCCTTGCTGATCGATTTGGCAAAACCCCTTCCACGTCGTCGGCTGGTCGTCTTGCCCCACAGCAGGTTCCGCCAGAAGCATCACGCCGCCTATCAACCCTATTGCACGACGCCACATGACTGTCCTCCAGGAGCAGGTTGGATCCGTTTTGACAAGATAGCGTGTGCTGCACCTGCGACCAGTCAGTCTAGCCTGGATTTCGTGTGAATCTTGCACTCGATCCGCAAGGGACCGGGTGCTCTCTTGCGAGGCCTGGAGTTCGCCTCCAAGGCGTGGGGCATTGCCGTGAAGAATACTTCTCTCAATGCATTTTCTTCCCAACCAATCCAGGTCGATGCCGCGCCCGCACGCTCACGAGCCAAACACCTACCGCGCCAGATCCAGGTAGGCGGAGGCGACCACGGCATCGATATCGGCGGGAACCGGGATGACGCAGGCCTCCTTGCCGAGCCCGCCCTTGGCGACACGCTCCAGGCAGCGAGCCTGCAGGGTGAAACCGAGATCCATGGATTCGACGGTGTTGCCGAGCGGGCGCGGCCCGGCGAGATTGGCCATGTGGCCACCGCCGAGAATGTGGAAGGTGCGGCCATCGCGCATACGCACGGTCTCGATATGCTCGGCCTCGTAGCGATCGATGCCGGCGACCTCCGGGCTGGTGCGGAATGCCTCGACGTCGATCTCATGCGGGAAGTGGCCGCCATTCATCAGGATCGCGCCATCCTTGATAAGCGACAGATCGGCTGCCGTGATGATGTTCGGATAGCCGGTAACGGTCACGAGAACATCGGCAGAGCGGATCGCCGCTTCGCGCAATGGCGTCGTGAAGCCATCAAGATGCGCTTCGAGTGCCGTGACCGGATCGATGTCGACGACGCTGACCGCGGAAAAGGCGTTGCGGAAACAGGCCGCCGTCCCCTTGCCACAGGCGCCGTAGCCAAAAACAGTGACGCGCTTGCCGTTGGTGGAGCGATTGGTAAAGCGCAGATAGCTCTCGAACATGCTCTGTCCGACGGCGTGGCGGTTTTCGGCGAATTGCTTGATGGGGCTGTCGTTGATGACAAGGATCGGCATGTTGAGCTTGTCGCGCATCGGCATGAGGCGGGTACGGCCGGAGGTGGTTTCCTCCGTGCCGCCGAGGAGATTGGCATAGGGCCGATCGGCCGCGCGGGCAAAGAGATCGCCGCCATTGTCGAGCAGCAGGTCCGGCTTTTCGGCCAGAATCGCATCAAGGCTTGCGCCATGCTCATCGGCATCGCGCGTCTGTGTCGCAAACACCTTGATGCCTTGGGCGCGCAGATAATCCACGGTTTCAGGCTGGGTGCTGTTAAGATTGCCGGTGCAGACGAGACCGGCGCCGCCAGCGCGCAAGGTCATCAGCAATGCCACCGTCTTCGGCTCCAGATGAATGCCGGTGCCGATGGTCAGGCCGGCAAAGGGCTTTGTTTCGCGAAATTCACTGGTCGTGGCGGCGAGCAAACGGCAGCTTTGGGCAACCCAATCGATACGGGACAAAGAAGAAGGCTGATGCATGACGTGCTCCTGGCGGCTGGTTCGTTGGGCCGATCTGGCACGACGGGCAACAGCCTGTCGATGGACATTGGAATAGGCTGCATGGCAGAAAATCTGCCATGCCTGTCGGCAGCCGATATCAGGTCGAATGTCTTGCTAGGATTGCGCAGCCCCTGCGCTGCTCAGCCAATCGGCCAACCGGACGAGCGCCGGATCCTTCGTGTCGCTGCTGCGGATGCTGAGGCTGTAGCCGGCCGGTCGCCGAATGAAGCCATAGGGCGCGACCAGCGTCCCGCGTTCCAGATCCTCGCCCACGGCCGTCCGAGGCGCGATGGCAACGCCGAGGCCCGAACGGGCCGCACCGATGGCGAGCAGCAGATCCTCGAATTCGCTTTTGCGGGCGAACCGGACAGATGCGTGACCACTTTCGGCAAACCAGTCATCCCAGAGGCTCGGGGCCGAACGGCTGCCAAGCGCGACCGCACCGCTCAAGGCAGCGACGCCGGCATCAAGATCCAAGCGAGCCGAGACGTCCGGCGTGGCGACGGGTGCAAACTCATCCTCCATGAAGCGAATGGCCGTGATATCCCGCGTCGGCCTGTATTCCCCGCCCATGATGACCGCCTCGAGATCGGCGCGCCTCGCCAGAGGTTCGACCGTCGCCATCGGCACGATGTCTATATCGACGCCGTCGAGAGCCGCCTGCAGGTCGGCCACGCGCGGCATCAGCCACCAGATGGCGAAGGCCGAGGGAACCCCGAGGCGGAGCATGCGGCGATTTCCCTCCGACATCTCGGCGGACGCCCTTGCGAGAATCCCGAAGGCAACGCCAACGGAATCGGCGAATGCCCTGCCCTTTGCCGTCAGCACGAGCCGGCCGTTTTCCCGATCGAACAAAGGCACGCCGAAATGGGTTTCGAGCAGGGTCACCTGTTGCCTGACGGCACCGCGCACGACGCCGAGTTCCTCCGCCGCCTTTAAGATGCTGCCGCGACGCGCCACGGCATCAAAGGCGCGCAATGCGTTCAGGGGTGGCAAATATCGGGGCACAATGCGGTCTGGCATGACAAGGTTTTATCTTTCTTTCCAAGGCAATGGCGGACATGCCCAAGCAACTGCGCCATCTGCGGCATTAAAATGCTGCCGAATGTCGCTTTCTGCACAATCCCTGGCGAATATCAGGGGACAAACCGCTTCACTTTTATCTACTCACCACTCAATAAATTTGTGGGGAAATACCATATATCCGCATATGCGACGCAATTTTTTTCCACATAATGTTATGATTAAGCCGAAGCAGCATCCCAAACCCCAAAGGTGAACCGACAATTGGCCATACTCAGCCGTATAGCAAATGATGTGCAACTCATGTTTCGGCGTCCGCCGCGACAGCAGTATGCTGCGCTCTGTTATCGGGTGAAGAAAAAGACGGGCGATCTCGAGATGCTGCTGCTCACCAGCCGCGACACCGGCCGGTGGGTCATTCCGAAGGGATGGCCGATGCCCGGCAAATTGTCCCATGAAGTCGCGGCACGCGAGGCCTATGAAGAGGCCGGCGTGCGCGGCACTGTGGAGACCGCACCGCTCGGCTCGTTCGGTTACGACAAGGTGCTGAAGGACGGCATTCAGGTGCCTTGCCGCGTGCAGGTCTATGCGCTCGAGGTCAGCGAACTCGTCAAGAACTTCAAGGAGAAGGGCGAGCGCTCGATGGAATGGGTTTCCTGCGACGAAGCGGTCAAGCGCGTTCGCGAGCCGGAATTGCGGGACCTGATCCTCGCCTTCTCACAGCGGATGACCCAAACCGGCGCGATCGCGCAGACGAAGTAAGCCACAATACTCACAAGAAATTGTGTCAGTATCCATCGTGGATATTGCGCGGCCTCTCATGCGGCGCAATACGAGAGTTTTGTTTCAGAGAATTGCATGCCCGACCGACCGGCCACACCAGTAAAACGGACGCTCGACAAGGACCTCGACAAATTCACCTATGTCGAGGATGCGACCCACCATGTCACCAAGCGCCTGGTGGCGCCGGGCCTGGGGTTGATCTTCCTCGGCCTTGCCATGGTCTTCGCCGGCATCTACGTGTTCGACAAGCCGCGCGCCACGCTTATCTTCGCCGCAGTCGCACTTGCCGGCTACATGGCCATGAACATCGGCGCGAAGGACGTGGCGAACAACGTCGGCGCTGCGGTGGGTGCGCGTGCGATCACCATGACACAGGCGCTGGTCATGGCCGCCATCTTCGAGATCCTGGGCGCGACCATCGCCGGCGGCCCGGTCATCAACACCATTTCCACCCATATCGTCGATACCGACCGGATCATCAGCATCGGCAAGCTGGCCTGGCTGATGATGGCCGCGCTGCTGGCCGCAGCCCTCTGGATCAATTTCGCGACCTGGCTGAAGGCACCGGTCTCGACCACGCACACGATCGTCGGAGCGGTCGTCGGTGCCGGTGCGGCGGCCGTCGGCCCGGAACTGGTCAACTGGCATGTCTTGGCGGCAATCTCCGCGGGGTGGGTGATAACCCCCTTCCTCGGCGGCACCATCGCCGCCAGCATCCTCTACTTCATCGAAACCTTCATCATCTACCGCGATGACAAAATCGCCGCTGCGCGACATTGGATTCCAATCCTGATCGGGCTCATGGCGGGCGCGTTTAGCGGCTATCTCGTCGTTCAGCTGGAGCCGAAGGGTACGATTCCCAACATCCTGAACCTCGCCATCGGGGTTGGCGTCGGCATTGGCGTCTGGCTTGTTGCGCGGCCTCTGGTCGCGGCACAATCCGTTGGGCTCGAAAACAAAAACAGCTCGCTGCGCAAGCTCTTTCGTCTGCCGCTGATCTGCTCTGCGGCACTGATGTCCTTTGCCCATGGCGCCAACGACATCGCCAACGCCATCGGCCCGCTGGCGGCGATCGTGCGTGACATCGGCATCGGCGGCTCGCTCAACGTGGTGGCCGAAACGACTGTGCATAAAGCGCCTTTCTGGGTTGTCATGATCGGCGGCTGCGGCATCTCCGTGGGCGTGCTGCTCTATGGACCGCGCTTGATCCGCCTTCTCGGTGAGCAGATTACCAAGCTTAGCCCGGTGCGCGCCTATTGCGTGGCCGTGTCTGCAGCGCTCACCGTCATCGTTGCTGCATGGTTCGGCTTTCCCGTGAGCTCGACGCATATTGCCGTCGGCGCGGTTTTCGGGGTCGGCTTCTTCCGCGAATGGTCGACCGTCCGCTCGAAACGGCGTCTTGCCTATATGCGCAAGAGAGCAGAGGCTGCGGGCATTCCGTGGAACGAGCCGGAGACCACGGACGAGCGCAATCCCGACGAAATCCATCGCCGCCGGCTGGTGCGCCGGTCGCACTTCATGACCATCATCGCCGCCTGGGCGATCACCGTTCCGGTCGCAGCCCTGCTTGCCGCCGGCGTATATTGGGTTATGGTCGCGCTCTTCATTTAGGGCGGTTCATGCGAGATCGGAACGGCTCAATCTTTTGCTGTACGCAATTTCGTCCGGAAAGCCGCTGCGAACTTTTCCCGGAATTGCTTTAGGGGGTAATTCATGCGCGCCAATTTCCGCATGCAGCGGCTGTTCGTGACATCAGACATCAAGGCGGGCCTCGCCATCGAGGCCGATCAGGAGCAATTCAACTACCTCGCCAACGTTCTGCGCATGGAAGACGGCGCCGAGCTGCTAGTCTTCAACGGCCGCGACGGCGAATGGAAGGTCAGCGTTTCCTTTCCTTCCCGCAAACGCATTCTGCTGACGCCCATCGCGGAAACGCGGCCGCAGCC
>NZ_JAELUG010000200.1 GCF_016429255.1 Rhizobium sp. ASV8 | reverse complement strand
GCCTTCGACAGCCGCTTCAGCTCCGCCTCGAGCGTGCGGATATCGGGGCAGTCGCCGGCACGGCAGACAAGCTCGATCAGACCGGAAGGGGTATTTTTCGGATCGAACGTACCGTCGATGCAAAGGCGGATGAGCTGCGACACTTCCGTGTAGAGATGCAGGGCCTCCAGGCAAACATCCAGATCGTTGCGATCCATCAGGCTGCCGCCAAGCAATTTTAGCGCCTCGGCCGTGCTGAGGCCATTTGCGTCGATGCCGACGCCGCGGGCCGGCGCAATCAGCCGCAGATATTGCGCGATGAATTCGATATCGATCAGGCCGCCGGGGATCAGCTTCAGATCCCAGATGCTTTCAGGCGGCTTTTCCTGCTCGATCAGCCCCCGCATCTCGCGAACATCCTTGGCGATCTTGGCGACATCTCTCGTCGAGGAAAGGATCTCGCCGATGATCCGTTCTGCATCCAGCGAAAACTCCTCGTCGCCGCAGATCAGGCGCGCGCGCGAAAGCGCCATATGCTCCCAGGTCCAGGCTTCCTCGCGCTGATACTTCTCGAACGAGTTGATGCGTGTGGCGACCGGGCCTTTGTTGCCGGATGGACGCAGGCGCATGTCGACTTCGTAAAGTACTCCCTCGGCCGTCGGCGCCGAAAGGGCCGCGATCAGGCGCTGCGTAATGCGCGTGAAATAGCGCGTTGCATCCAGCGGCTTAGGACCGGAGGATTCTGCCGCCGTGTCATCGTAGTCGTAGAGCAAGATAATATCGATGTCGGACCCGGCCGAGAGCTCGAAGCTGCCGAGTTTACCCATTCCGATCACGGCAACGCGGCCGCCGGGGTAATCACCATGCGCCGACCGGATTTCCTTCGTCACGGCATCCAGCGCCGCCTCGACGATCAGATCGGCAAGATAGGTGAAGGCGCGGGCCGCCATGATCCCGCCGATCGCGCCCGTCAGCAGGCGAATACCGATCAGGAAGCGCTGCTCGGACGCGAAGATGCGCAGCAGGTCGAGCGTCTCCTCATAATGTCTCGCCGGAGCAAGGAAGCTCTTGAGGCGTTCGGCCAGATAATCGCGCGTCGGCAGCTCGGCCATCAGGCTTGGGTCCAGCATGCCGTCAAAGACATGCGGCTTGGCCGCGATGATCTCGGCAAGCCGCGGCGCCGACGACATGATGTTGACGATGAGCGACAGCAATGCCGGGTTGGTCCCAAGCAGCGAGAAGAGCTGAATGCCCGCCGGCAGACCGGAAATGAAGCTGTCGAAGCGCAACAACGCCTTGTCGGCACGCTTGCTTTCGCCGAAGACGCGCAACAGTTCCGGCGTCAGCTCCGTCAACCGCTCACGCGCCTCCACCGATTGCGTGGCGCGATAGCGCCCGTAGTGCCAGGTGCGGATCACATTGGCGATGTCAGACGGTCTCTCGAAGCCGAGACGGCGCAGCGTTTCGAGCGTGTCGGGATCGTCGCCCTGTCCGGTGAAAACCAGGTTGCCGGTTTCGGACGAGAGCTTCGTCTCCTGCTCGAACAGCTGTGCATAGCGGCGCTCGACCGTCTTTAGCGTGCTGACAAGGGCCTCGGAGAAGGACGATACGTCGGAAAAGCCCATCATGAAGGCAATGCGGCGCAGCTCTGCATCCGTTTCCGGCAGAAGATGCGTCTGCTCGTCACGCACCATCTGGATGCGGTGCTCGACATCACGCAGGAACCAATATGCCGTGGCCAGCTCGTCGCGCGTTTCCGCGTCGATCCAGTTTGCCTTGGTCAGCTCGGCGAGCGTTTCCTCCGTCGCGCGGCTACGCAGCGCCGGCATTCGGCCGCCTGCGATCAGCTGCTGCGTCTGCACGAAGAACTCGATCTCACGAATGCCGCCGCGACCAAGCTTGACGTTGTGTCCCTTCACGGCAATCGCACCATGGCCTTTATGCGCATGGATCTGCCGCTTGATGGAATGAATGTCCGCGATGGCGGCGTAATCCAGATATTTGCGGAAGACGAACGGCACGAGATCGCGGATGAACGCCTGGCCTGCTGCAATGTCGCCGCCAACCGGCCGCGCCTTGATGAAGGCGGCACGCTCCCAGTTCTGGCCCCTGCCCTCATAGTAGATCATCGCCGCGTCGACCGGGATCGCCAGCGGCGTCGAGCCGGGATCGGGGCGCAGACGCAGATCAGTACGGAAAACATAGCCATCGGCCGTACGTTCCTGCAGGATCCGCACCAGACGGCGCATCAGCCGTGGGAAGATATCGATCGCATCTTCGGGATTGGGAACAATGCCGGCCATCTCGTCGAAGAAGACGACGAGGTCGATGTCGGACGAATAGTTCAGCTCCTTGGCCCCGAGCTTGCCCATGCCGAGCACGAGCAGACCGGAATTTCGGCTTGGCGCGGCGAGATCGGCCACGGAGATCTTGCCGGCTTCGTGCGACGACAGCAGAAGGTGATCGATCGCCGCCGATATCGAGGCCTCCGCCAGCTCGCTCAGCCAACGGGTCGTTGTCCTGCCGTCATGGATACGCGCGAGATCGGCAAGGGCTGCAAGAAAGGAGGCACGGCGCTTGGCGACGCGCAGGCGGCTCATCACCTCGGACTCCGAAGGCGACTGATCCTCGCCATCGGCCGGCCGCCAGGCATTGCGAGCCTGCTGGACCAAGGTCTCGATCTGCGGCGACAACGGCTTTTCGATTGCGGCAACGAGCAAGGACGGTTCGAGATTGGCCGTTTCGCGCAGATGTGGTGATAGAGCAACGACGGCGACCACAAAGTCCCGCAGAGCGCTTTCGCCGGCGAGCAAGGTGGCAATGGCCGGCTCTGCGGCGGCGATCTGCTTGAGATCGGCGAGCGCGGATTTCGCCTCTGTCTGGTTCAGCGGCCTCAGCCGCCCAGGCGGGACGTCCCGTAACATATCGCCTTGCGTCATCGTCATGCAGCGCTCCCCATGAGCAATCGGATAGAGCATGATGCCGAAAAGTGTGAGCGGTTTTCGGACAACATCATGCTCTACTTCTTCGACGCTAGAGCGGATTCAGATTTTAGGTCGTTTCGACCTAAAATCATCCAGCTCTAGTGCAGGATTAACCTATTGTTTCTGCATGGGGAAGATCATCGTTACCGTTAGCCCCTTCGCATCGACGCTATCGGGATCGGTATCCGAAAGCTCCAACCGACCGCCATGCAATTCCATAACGGCTTCCACCAGCGCAAGACCGAGCCCGGTTCCCGGTTTGGAACGGCTCTCATCCAGCCGGAAAAAGCGTTTGACGACATCGGCGCGCTGATGAGCCGGAATGCCCGGACCATGATCCGCAACGGCAAGCATCACCGCATCATGGCTGTGCGACAGTTTCAGGGTGACTTTCGGTTCGCCTTGGCAGCCGGCCGCATATTTGAGGGCGTTGTCGATGAGGTTGAAAAGCGCCTGGCCGATCAGTTCACGATTGCCCTGCACCTCAACATTCGATTCGATATCGGCCGTCAGCGCGAGCCCCGCCTCTTCGGCCACAGGCTCGTAGAGCTCGGACGTATCGGCGACGATGGAGGAGAGGTCGACGCCGGTCATCTCGGCGGCCACCGAGCCCGCTTCGACGCGAGAAATCATCAGCAGCGCATTGAAGGTGCGGATCAGCTGATCGGATTCGCCGATAATGCCTTCCAGCGCGACGCGACGGCCGGCGCTATCGGCATTATCGAGCGCATCAGCCGCCTTGTTGCGCAAGCGAGTCAGCGGCGTCTTGAGGTCGTGGGCGATATTGTCGGAGACCTGCCGCAGCCCTTCGTTCAGCTTTTCGATGCGCTCCAGCATCGCATTCAACGATGCTGACATGCGGTCGAACTCGTCGCCGGAACCGCCGACGGGCAAGCGCTGCGAAAGGTCGCCGGCCATGATCTTCCGGCTGGCATCCGTCATCCGGTCGATACGTTTCAGGGCATTACGGCCGATGCCAAACCAGATGACCAGCGCACCGAGGCCCATGATTGCCAGTGCCAGCATCAGAGCCTGGCGCACCAACACGCGGAACCGCTCCGGCTCGCCCAGGTCGCGGCCGATGAGGATGCGCAATCCATTGTCGAGGATGAAGATATTGGCGATCGCGAGATGCCGGCGCTCAGGATCGTTCGAGGCGTCCGTATAGCGCTCGTAGATAAAGGGCAGCTCCGTCCAGCCGGACTGACCGAGCACTCCGGGCTGCACCGAGGCGACGTTGCCGGCGAGAATATCGCCCGAGGGCCCGGCTATCACGTAGAGATTGGCGCCTGGCTGGCGAGCCCGGCGCTCCATCGTGCGCAGCAGCAGGTTCAGCCCGCCGATATCGTATGCGCGCTTGACCTGACTGACTTCCTGCTGGACGGCATCGCGGATCTGTCCGGTCAGAAGCCGCTCGGACATGGCCGTGACATAGAACACCAGCGTCGCGGCGCACAGTGCAAAGAGGAGGATATAAAGGGCGGAAAGGCGGACTGCTGTCGACTTGAAGAGGACGCGGAAGCGACTCATCCCTCGTCCTTGATCATGTAGCCGGCGCCGCGAATCGTCTTCAACAACGGCTGGCTGAAATCCTTTTCGATCTTCGAGCGCAGTCGCGAGACGTGGACGTCGATGACGTTGGTCTGCGGATCGAAATGATAGTCCCAGACATTTTCAAGCAGCATCGTGCGGGTGACGACCTGACCGGCATTCTTCATCAGATATTCCAGCAGGCGGAACTCGCGCGGCTGCAGCGGGATTTCCTTGCCGCCGCGGCGAACCTCGTGCGACAGACGATCAAGTTCGAGATCGCCGACGCGATAGAGAACATCCTGCTCGGGCGTTCCCTTGCGGCGCCCCAACACTTCCACGCGCGCCAGCAACTCGCTGAAAGCATAGGGTTTTGGCAGATAGTCGTCGCCGCCGGCGCGCAGGCCGGTGACGCGATCGTCAACCTGGCCAAGCGCCGAGAGGATCAGAACGGGCGTGTGAACGCCCTTGCGGCGCAGCTCGCTGATAACCGAAAGGCCATCACGGCGCGGCAGCATGCGGTCGATAATGGCGACGTCGTAGGTGTTCTCAGTGCCCATGAAGAGGCCGCTCTCGCCGTCGCTGGCGTGATCGGCAATGATGCCGGCCTCGCGAAACGCCTTGGTGAGATAGGCTGCCGCCTCGAGATCGTCTTCGATGATCAGAATCTTCATGTGGGCGACATTACCCGCCGAGGGCGTCTCGGCACAACCGGATTCGGAAGGATCTACGGCATGTTGGCCAGCGGTTGTCATCTTTCACCTGCCTTGGAGCCAGTCATCGTTTACGTCACTTAAAGAGGAAGCCGCGCAAGCCGTGGCTGCGCGGCTTCCCTTGCATTCTAAAGACTGAAAGGATCAGCCAGCATTGATCGGCAAGGCGACGAAACGGCTGCCGTCACCGGACTGGATCTGGAACAGGGCGCGCGTGCGACCGTCCTTCTTGGCCTGCTCAAGAACCTTGACAATGTCCTTGCCGCTCGAGACCTGCTGGTTGTTGACCGATGTGATCTTCTCGCCTTCCTTCACGCCCTTGTCGGCAGCGTCGGAGTCCGGATCGACCGCGGTGATCGCGACACCCTTGCCGTCGTCGGCAGGGCCGACGGTGAGGCCGAGATCAGCCAACGCCTTTTCGGAGGACGGCTGCGACTGGTTCTGCTGCGAGTTGCTGTCGTCGGTAGAAGCCTGGTTCTGATCGAGTGGCAGCGTGCCAAGTTCAACCGTGACCGACTGGGACTTGCCGTTACGCCACAGGGAAACCTCGACCTTCGCGCCCGGCTGCATGGCACCGATGCGACGAGCCAGATCACGCGGATCCTTGACCGGCTCGCCGTTGACCGCCGTCACCACGTCGCCGTTTTTGATGCCAGCTTTCTGTCCGGGCGAGCCATCCTGCGGAGAAACGACCAGAGCACCGCTTGCTTCGGAAAGGCCGAGCGATTCGGCGATATCCTTGCTGACAGGCTGGATCTGAACGCCGAGCCAGCCGCGCGAAACGGTGCCGGTCTTGATCAGATCGGTGACGACATCCTTGGCTGTGGTCGCCGGAATGGCGAAGGCGATGCCGACGCTGCCGCCCGACTGCGAGAAGATGGCAGTGTTGATGCCGACCACCTGGCCGTTGAGGTTGAAGGTCGGGCCACCGGAATTGCCCTTGTTCACCGGCGCATCGATCTGGATGTAGTCGTCATACGGGCCGGAATGAATGTCGCGGCCGCGAGCCGAGACGATGCCTGCGGTGACCGTACCGCCGAGGCCGAACGGATTGCCGACGGCAACGACCCAATCACCGACACGAACCTTCGCATCATCGGCCCAGCCGACATAGGTGAATTTCTTGCCCTTCGGATCGACCTTCAACACTGCCAGGTCGGTGCGCGAATCCTTGCCCACCAGCTTGGCGTCAAGCTCGGTGCCATCGTTGAGAACGACGACGAAGGCTGCGCCATCGGAAACGACGTGATTGTTGGTGACGATGTAGCCGTCCTCAGACACGAAGAAGCCGGAGCCCTGTGCCACCGGCCGCAGGCGACCCTTGCCATCCTCGGAATTCTTCTGCTGGCCGCGGCCCTGCTGCTGCTCGAACTGACGGAAGAACTTCTTCAGCGGGTGATTGTCGGGGAGGTCGTCGAAGCCACGACCGAGGCTGAAGGAGTCGTCTTCATCGGCAGCTGCGTTGACGCGGGATTCGACACGGACCGAGACGACCGCCGGCGATACGGCATCCACTACATTGGCGAAGCTCGGGACCTGCGGAGCCTGGACATTGACGGCATCGGCATAGGAACTGCTGACTTCTGCGGGAACACCCGTGGCCAGCGCAGCAACAGCGAGGCCTGCGACGATAGAAGCCTTCATAGCCGTGCTACGGGACAAGGTGTCCTTGATATTCCTGAACATATGCGAGTTACCTTCTCTTCTCTCGTCAGATTTTTGCCGGCGCAAACCGGCCATGACTTGCGGTGATAAAGATATAGGGCATGGGACCTTACGGCGAACTGTCCGCCCCATGAAAAATTCGTAATGTAAGGAAATGTTTCCAATGAGGCGAAAGGAAACGCGTCTGCGTCACTTTCCCAAAATCTCTTTGAGCTGGGCTTCTTCCTCTGCGCTCAAAGGCTTGCCGGTCGGCTTGCCTGCGCGGCGGCGGGCGTAGACGGCAAGGGCAATGCCACCCAGGACGAAAAGCGTGATCGGCGCGCCCCAGAGTATGAGTGTTTTCTCGGTGAAGCGAGGCTTCAACAGCACGAACTCGCCATAACGCGACACGACATAATCCAGGACCTGCTGGTCGGTATCGCCGTCGCCGAGGCGCTTGCGGACCAGCAAGCGCAGGTCTCTTGCGAGGTCTGCATTGGAATCGTCGATCGACTGGTTCTGGCAAACCATGCAGCGCAATTCTGATGATATCGTGCGCGCTCGCGCCTCTAGAGCCGGATCGGGCAAAACCTCGTCCGGATTGACGGCGAAGGCCGATAGCGGTGTCAAAAACGCTGCAAGGCACAACCAAAGCCGCAAAGAGCCAGACAAGCGCCGGAGGCTGGCAAACATCGCTATCGACCGGGTACGGCTCATTCGGCCGGCTCCATGGCAGGACGAACCGGCTTTGCCTTCCGGCTCGGTGCGCCGACGCGCAGGCGTCGGTCGCTGAGCGACACGAAGCCGCCGATCGCCATCACGAGGGCACCCATCCAGATACAGAGGATGAACGGCTTCCACCAGATGCGCACGACCATGCCGCCATCCTTGCTAGCGTCCCCGACCGATACGTAAAGCTGGTTCGGCCCGAGCGTCAGAATGCCGGATTCGGTCGTTGCCGTGCGGCTGGCGGTGAACACCCGCTTGGATGAAGACATTTCCGCAAAGGCGACACCGCCGCGACTGACGGTGAAGCGGGCGCGATCCTCGGTATAGTTCGGGCCGACTGCCGGCTGCATACCCTCGAAACGCAGGCTGTAGCC
>NZ_JAELUG010000001.1 GCF_016429255.1 Rhizobium sp. ASV8 | reverse complement strand
CTCCTTGGTGACGACCTCATCGTCCGCATCCCGTTTGCCGACCAGCCTGCCGAAGAGGAAGCCGAGCAGGCGCGATACGTCGTCCATGATGAGGAAGAAGGACGGCACGACCACCAGGCTCAGCACCGTCGACACGATGATGCCACCGATGACGGCGATGGCCATTGGCGCGCGGAAGGAGCCGCCTTCGCCAACGCCGAGGGCCGATGGCAGCATGCCGGCCGACATGGCGATCGAGGTCATGATGATGGGGCGGGCGCGCTTCCGGCCGGCCTCGATGACGGCATCCAGCCTTGGCATGCCCTGATGCATCATCTCGATGGCGAAGTCGACCAGAAGGATGGCGTTCTTGGTCACGATGCCCATCAGCATGAGAATGCCGATCATCACAGGCATCGAAAGCGCGTTGCCCGTCATCATCAACGCCAGCGCCACGCCGCCGATTGCCAGCGGCAATGAGAACAGAATGGTGAAGGGCTGAATCACATCCTTGAACAGCAGGATCAGCACGGTCAAAACCAGCAGCAGGCCGAGCAGCATGGCATTGCCGAAGCTCTGCTGCATTTCCTTCTGCACCTTGGTATCGCCGCTTTCCGCCAGATGCACGGTGACCGGGATCTTGGCCTTGTTGACGATATCGAGGAAGTGCTCGGACGCAGTGTCCAGCGCCACGCCCTGAGGCAGGTCGGCGCCGATGGCGACGACGCGGAAGCGGTTGTTGCGCTTGATGGAGGACAGACCTTCCGAGTAGTTGATGTCGGCGACGGTCGACATCGGAACGGTTGCGCCCGTTGACGTCTTGATGCGCAAGGCGCGGATGGCGGCGAGATCACGCCGCATGCCGAGCGACGCCTGCACGCGGATCGGGATCTGGCGGTCGTCGAGCGAGATTTTCGCGAGTGATGCGTCGATATCGCCGATGGTGGCGACACGGACTGTATCGGAGATCATCTGCGGCGTGATGCCGAGGCGTGCTGCCTCATCCTTGCGCGGATAGATCTGCAGCTCCGGACGCGGCAATGCGCCGTCTGCACTGACGTTGGCGAGCGTCGGGTCGGTGCGCAGCTCGGCTTCCAGAATGCCGACCGCCTGCTTCAGGTCCTTCTCGTTGCGCGAAAGGAAGTTGTAGGTCAGGTCGCGATCACCACGGTCGTTGAGCTTGGTGATGCGCACGTCGGGGATCGAGCGCAGTTTCGCGAAGACTTCCTTTTCCACTTCCCATTGCGGACGCACGCGGCCGTGCACAGTGACCTTCGGCAGATAGGGGCCGATGACGGGCAACGAGCCGAGGACGTCGTTGACAAGCTTCTTGACGAGCGACTGATCAAGCTTGCCGAGCGTCAGCGTCACCGTGGCGCGACGCAGTTCCAGATCACCCTTCGGCGAGGCGCCGCCGAGAACGAAGATGCTCGCGACGCCGTCGATGCCCTTGACGCGGCGATAGATCTCGTTGGTCGCCTGTTCGGTGTCGTCGAGCCGTGCATTCGGCGGAAGTTCGGCTGATAGCACGATGCGCGAGGAGTCTTCCGGCGGGATGAAGCTGCCGGGGACGAACACGATCAGCGCGACAACAGAGGCGATGGAGAAAGCGAATGCTGCAATGAGCGTCGGGTAACGCGTGTACCATTTTCTCGTCGTCACCCGAACCAACCAGCTGTAGCCGCGCATGAAGCGACCATCATTGTCATGGTGGTCGTCAACACCGTCTTCGGCGCGCATGAGGTAGGCGGCCATCATCGGTGTGATCAGACGCGCGACAAGCAGCGAGAAGAACACCGAGAAGGCAACTGTCAGGCCGAACTGGATGAAGTATTGGCCCGGAATACCGGGCATAAAGGAAACGGGCACGAAGACCGCGATGATCGTGAAGGTCGTCGCGATGACGGCCAGCCCGATTTCATCCGCCGCGTCGATGGCGGCGCGGTAGGGCGTCTTGCCCATCTTGATATGGCGCGAGATGTTTTCGATCTCGACGATGGCATCGTCGACGAGAATGCCCGTCGCCAGCGTCAATGCCAGGAAGCTGACGAGGTTCAGCGAGAAGCCGATCTGGTTCATGATCCAGAATGTCGGTATCGCGGAAAGCGGCAGAGCTACCGCTGAAATCAGCGTCGCGCGCCAGTTCCTCAGGAAGAGGAAGACCACGATAACGGCCAGGATCGCGCCCTCGAGCAGCGTATGCATGGCGGATTCGTAGTTGCCGTAGGTGTAGTAGACGGAATCGTCGATCATCTCGATCGAGACGTTCGGATTTTCAGAGCGCACCTTGGAGAGCGTGTCGGCAACCGTATTGGCGACGGTCACTTCGCTGGCGCCCTTGGAGCGAAACACGCCGAAGGTGACGACAGGGGTGCTGTTGAACCGCGAGAACGACTTCGGTTCCTGATAGGTGTCCTTGATCACACCCAGATCGGAAAGCTTGACGAAGCGGCCGTTGGTGAGCGCGATCGTCGTGTCGGCGAGCTGCGCGACATTGCGGGCGTCGCCGAGGACACGAATTGCCTGCTCGCTGCCGGCGACCTGGCCGCGGCCGGAACCCAGGTCGATGTTGGTGCTGCGCAGCTGCTGGCTGACGGACAGCGCCGTGATGCCATAGGCGTTCAACTTGTTCGGATCGAGCTCGATGCGGACCTCGCGGTCGGCGCCGCCATAGCGGTCGACGCGGCCGATGCCGGGCTTGCCTTGCAGCGCACGCTTGACCGTATCGTCCACGAACCAGGACAGCTCTTCAAGCGTCATGTTCGGCGAGGAGACGGCGAAGCTCTGGATCGCCTGGCCGACGACGTCAACCTTCGAGACGATCGGCTGGTCGATCGTCGAGGGCAGGTTGCCACGGATGCGATCGATGGCATCCTTGGTATCCTGAACGGCCTGCTGCGTCGGCACTTCCAAACGGAAGATCACGACGGTCTGCGACTGGCCATCGGTAACGGTCGACTGTATTTCGTCGATGCCGTTGATACCGGCAACGGCGTCTTCGACCTCCTTCGTCACCTGCATTTCGAGTTCGGCGGGCGATGCGCCGCTCTGCGTCACGGTGACGTTGACGACGGGCACGTCGATGTTCGGAAAGCGTGTGATCGGCAGATTGAAGAAGGCGTGGGCGCCGACGATCATCAGCAGGAAGAAGCCGAGGAGCGGGGCGACCGGATTTCGAATGGACCAGGCTGAGAAGTTCATGGGGCCGTTCCCGCTTAGTTGGAGGCTTGCGAGGCATCACGCACGGGCGTGATGCGGTCGCCGTCGCGGACATAGGCGCCGGCCTTGGCAACGACATCCTCACCGGCCTTCAAGCCCTTGAGGATCTCGACATAGGCGCCGTCCTGAATGCCGGTTTCGACATTGACGAACTTGACCACGCCGTTCTCGACCTTGCGGGCGGAGGAGCCGTTCTCGTCGGTGTTGACGGCGGTCAAGGGCAGGGCAACGCCTTCTTCCTGGCGAATGATGATCTCGGCGCTGCCATACATGCCGGCGCGGGCCTTGTCGCCTTCGTCGATGGAGATGTGTACCGCGCCGAGACGGGTGACGGAATCGACGATGGGCGCGACCAGGCGTACAGTGCCGGCGAGCTTCTCGCGGCTGCCCGAGAGTGCAATCCGCGCCTTCTGTCCGATACTGATCTTGGTGATGTCGCTTTCGGAAACATCGACCACCAGTTCGAGCTGGCTGTTACGGATGATGGTGAAGAGCGGATCGCCGTTACCGTTGGCGATGGCGCCGACGCGGGCATTGCGCGAGGCGACCGTGCCGGCGACAGGCGTCTTGATGCCGGTGCGAGCGAGTTTGAGATCGGTATCGGCGATCTGGCTGTCGGTGACTTTAAGGTCGGCCTCTGAAACCACGATCGCCTGTTCGGCCGATGCCTCGCGCGCCTTGTTGGCTGCGGCTGCGGCGTTCGCCTGTTCGACGGCGGAGGTCGACATCGTGCCCTTGGCGCCCATGGTGACCGCGCGGATTCGCTGCAGCTCTGCTTCCTCGGCATTGGCGCGAGCCTCGGCCAGCTGCGCGCGCAATTGCGCAAGGCTGGCCTCGCCCTTGGCGCGCGTTGCCTGCATCTGGCTCTTCTGCAAGATCAGCGCATCGTCGTTCAGTGTGGCGAGCGTGCTGTTCGCCTCGACCTTGTCGCCGACATCGGCATTGAGTGTGCGGATCGACAGGCCGTCGACCTGCGGCTGTATGTAGACCTCTTCGACGGCCTTTACCGTCCCGGTCGCGACCACCTTGTCGGTCAGCTTGCGCGTTGCGGCAGTGGTGATGACGATCGCGGGCAGGTTCTGTTTCGGTGCGGTGACGACGGGCTCCTCGGCCATCGCCGCAGGCGCTGCCAGCAATGAAAGCAGGATTGCAGTCGTGTTCAGCAGTCTAAGCGGCGTGGAGGCCATGCGTCCGGTTCCAGTTCGGCAATTGGTCAAAGGGATTTCGCTGTTTTCCGTCGCGAACACGGGGGATCAATGCATGCGAGCCGGCTATACCGGCGGATCAATATCCGTCTGTCATGCCCTGCAGGTCCCTCATCCTAGAAACGCTCTGTACATGGGAGCGGATTTCAAATCTCGCAAGATCACGAGAAAATGATTTTGCGGGTATTTCTACCTGCCGCAACCATGCGAAGCAATCACGGCATTGTGATGTCGGAATTCGAATTGTTGATGGCTGACTGCTTTTTAGGCAAATACGGCGGTAAAGCCAGCTTTTTGTTGCTGCTGTTACAAAATGAAAAGAAACGCGCGGGGAGTGATCCCCGCGCGTTTCCAATGCCATTGATAGCGGACGCTATTTCAGTGCTGCGTCCGTGATTTCGTGCGTGTAGGCGCCCGATGGCTTCTTGTTGATGATCTTCTGATCGAGCAAGGCTTCGACTGTGCGGTCATAGGTCTTCATGTCGAGCTTGCCGTTGCCGATCAGCTTGGCGACTTCGGCTGCCATGCGCTTCTGGTGGTTCTCATCCTGGCCGCCATTGTCCATGACCATCTCGGCTGCTTCGTCAGGATGCTCGGCGGCGTATTTCCAGCCTTTCATCGAGGCGCGAACGAACTTCACCATATCGGCCTTGAACTTCGCATCCTTCAGCTTGTCTTCCTTGACGTAAAGACCGTCTTCCAGAAGGTCGTTGCCGAGTTTGGTATAGTTGAAGACGAGAAGATCCTCCGCCTTGAAACCGGCATCGATCGCCTGCCAGTACTCGTTATAGGTCATGACGGAGATGCAATCGGCCTGCTTCTGGACGAGCGGCTGCACGTCGAAGCTCTGCTTCAGGACGTTGACGCCGTCCTTGCCGCCGTCGGTCTTCAGGCCGAGTTTGTGCATCCAGGCGAAGAAGGGGTATTCGTTGCCGTAGAACCAGACGCCGAGCGTGTGGCCCTTGAAATCCTTCTCGGTCTTGATCGGGCCATCCTTCGGGCAGATCAGTTCCAGGCCGGATTTTTCGAAGGGCTGGGCGATGTTGATCAGCGGCACGCCCTTTTCGCGGGCAACGAGCGCACCACCCATCCAGTCGACGATGACGTCGGCACCGCCGCCGGCAATCACCTGTTCCGGGGCGATATCCGGGCCGCCCGGCTTGATGTCGACGTCGAGACCTTCTTCCTTGTAGAAGCCTTTGTCCTTGGCGACGAAATAGCCGCCGAACTGACCCTGGGCCACCCATTTCAGCTGTAGAGTTATCTTGTCGGCGGCCATGGCGGTCTGGGCGGCAGCCAGCGTCATTGCACTTGCCATCAATGCGAGCATTATTTTTTTCATGTCTTCACCCTTTTTCCCTCTGAAGTTATGCCTTGATCCCTTGAGGAGACCCCGGATTACGTCTGCCCACCGCGGATAGACGGATGCCAGAACGTCGTCATTCTCTCGATAATGGCGACGATACCGTAGAAGACAGAGCCTGCGACCGCGGCAACCGCGATTTCGGCCCAAACCATGTCGACATTCATCCGACCGATTTCGGTCGAGATGCGAAAGCCCATGCCCGACATGGGTGTGCCGAAGAATTCCGCCACGATGGCACCGATGAGAGCCAAGGTCGAGTTGATCTTCAGCGCATTGAAAATAAAGGGGGCAGCCGCCGGCAGGCGCAGTTTGAACAGTGTCTGCCAGTAGCTCGATGCATAGGTGCGCATCAGGTCGCGTTCCATATTGCCCGATGCGGCAAGGCCAGCCACCGTGTTCACCAGCATCGGGAAGAAGGTCATGATGATGACGACGGCGGCTTTCGATTCCCAGTCGAAGCCGAACCACATGACCATGATCGGCGCGACGCCGATAATCGGCAGGGCGGAGACCAGGTTGCCGATCGGCAACAGGCCGCGGCGCAGGAAGGCGACGCGATCCGCGAGGATGGCGACGATGAAGCCGCTGGCGCAGCCGACGATGTAGCCGATGAGGACAGCCTTGAAGATCGTCTGCTGAACATCAGTCCATAGGATCGATAGGGACCCTGCTATCCGCACGCCGATGGCGCTCGGCGGCGGCAACAGGATGAAGGGAATGCCGGCTCCGCGCGTGGCCGCTTCCCATATAACGAGGATCCACGCACCGAAGATGGCAGGGATCAGCAGCCGCAGCGTGTAGCTACCGGCGGCCGAGCGTGATCGGGTGGCCGAGAGGATGGAGACGCAACGCCAGGCAAGCAGCCAGGCGGCGGCGATCAGAATGAAGAAGGAGGCCTGTGCTTTGCCTTCGTTCCCCGAGATTCCTGCCAGCAGCAGCCAGGCGGCGGCGTGCGCGGCGAAGAAGAGAATGGCGGCGCAAAGTCCCTCGGATAGCTTCGTGAACGAAAGAAGGGCGGCAGCGCCGATCAGAATGAAGATGACGAAGGTCGTGCCGCTGCTGACGGGTATGGCTGCATCCGTGGCGATCAACGGCAGCGCCGGGATCGCCAGAAGACAGAGGAGAAGGGAGAGTAGGCCCTGCCAGGAGAAATGAAACTGGTTCATGCCGTTCTCCCTCCCATCGAGCGATCGACAATGCGGGCGGCGATGCTGACGATGGCAACGAGAATTGCCGCAAGAACCGAGCCCGCCACAAGAGCCGCCCATATGTCGATCGTCTGGCTGTAGTAGGACCCGGCCAGCAGCTTTGCACCGATGCCGGCGACGGCGCCTGTCGGCAGTTCGGCGACAATCGCGCCGACGAGGCTTGCGGCAATCGCCACCTTCATCGAGGTAAAGAGGAAGGGGATGGAGGCCGGCACGCGCAGTTTCCAGAAGGTTTGGGAGGCGCTGGCATTGTAGGTTCGCATCAGGTCGAGATGCATGACCTCCGGCGAGCGCAACCCCTTCACCATGCCGACGGCGACGGGAAAGAAGGAAAGATAGGTCGAAATCAGCGCCTTTGGAATGAGCCCGGTGATATCGACCGCCGCCAGCACCACGATGACCATCGGCGCGATTGCGAGGATCGGCACGGTCTGCGATGCGATGATCCAGGGCATGAGGCTGCGGTCCAGCGCGACGACATGGACGATGCCGACCGCGATCAGGATGCCGAGGACGGTCCCGAAAGCGAAGCCGACTGCGGTGGAGGACAGCGTGACCCAGGCATTGTAGACGAGGCTGCGGTTGCTCGTGGGAGCGCGAAGGAAGGTATTTTCGAAGACGTTTTGCGCCACCTGATGCGGTGCGGGCAGGATCGGCTTGGGTTGCGCCAGCGTCTTGGCAATGAATTCCATCGTCGTCGAGGTGACGTTGGCGCGTCGGTCGAGATCGCGCTGGAACGGCGCGTTGAGAACGACGGCAAAGACATACCAGAGAACCAGGATCGCAAGGACGATGGTTCCGACCGGCAGGATCTTATGTTTGAAGACCTGTTCCTTCTCCATCGTCATGCCCTCCCTTGCGCCGGAAGCAGCATCAATGCCATGGCGACGACGCCGAGCCCGACGCCGGCCAACTGCTGCACGCTCAGGCGCTCGCCGAAGACGATGAAGGCGATGATGTTGACGATAACGAGCTGGGTGATGGCGGAGGCTGAAATTGCCAGCCCCAGCCCGCCCTCGCGCATGAGCCGCACCATCATCAGATTGCCGACGCAATAGAGGACGAGCGACAGGATCAGAACGAGAATGTTGTTGCTTGCGACATAGGCCCGCGAAGCGGTCGCTCCGCTGATGAAGATCGCCATCGCGCCGGCAAGCCAAAGGAGGAATTGCGGGTTCATGGCGATCCTACTCCTCGTAGCTGTGACCGGCCCGCAGACCTTCGCGGACACGATGGGCGATTTCCAGGAATTCGGGCGTTTCGCGAATGCCAAGCGGTCGCTCCGTCGGCAGCGTCGATTCGATGATGTCGGTAACGCGGCCTGGGCGGGGCGACATGACGACGATCTTAGTGGAGAGATAGACCGCTTCCGGAATGGAATGCGTGACGAAGCATATGGTCTTGTTCGTCCGCTTCCACAGCTTCAATAGCTGTTCGTTGAGATGGTCGCGGACGATTTCGTCGAGCGCGCCGAAGGGCTCGTCCATCAGCAGCAGATCGGCATCGAAGGCGAGCGCACGGGCGATCGACGCACGCTGCTGCATGCCGCCCGAAAGCTGCCAGGGGAATTTCTTTTCGAAGCCTGCGAGATTGACGAGTTCCAGCGTCTGGGCGATGCGCTTGGCCCGTTCTGTCTTGTCGTAGCCCATGATTTCGAGCGGTAGCGCGATGTTCTTTTCGATGGTGCGCCAGGGATAAAGGGCCGCCGCCTGGAAGACATAGCCGTAGGCACGGGCTTTGCGCGCCTCATCGGGCGTCATGCCGTTGACGGTGATATCGCCCGAGGTTTTGCGTTCGAGGTCGGCAATGACCCGCAGAAAGGTGGTTTTGCCACAGCCGGAAGGGCCGATGAAGGAGACGAAATCGCCCTTGCGAACGTCGAGATCGACATTGCTCAGCGCATGCACCGGCCCGTCGTTCGTATCGTAGGTGAGACAGAGATTCCGCGCGGAGACGACGGAGGAAGCGGATGACGTCATTAACACCTACCAGTCCTGTTTTCGCCGCACGGTCGGGGCGGATTGCGTGTTATCTTGTCTGACATTGCTGCAGCCTGGATTGGCGAGGGTGCCTTGCGGCTGCTGGATCCAGGGGAGCAATGCCATGAGTGTGTCATCGAAGCCCACCTGCCGTGTCGTGCGGCCCGGCGGTGCCTATGCCGGAAAACAGGGCCTCAACTATTTTGAAGGAATTGCCGCCGAGACAGTGGGTTCGACGGGCATATGCATGCATCTTCTGACCATCCCGCCGGGCGGTCGCGCCAAGGCGCATCTTCACGCTTCGCATGAGACAGCGATCTATGCGCTTTCGGGCGAAACGCATTGCTGGTTCGGAGACCAGTTGGAAGAGCACGTCGTCGTTCGCGAGGGGGAGATGTTCTATATCCCGGCCGGCGTTCCGCATCTTCCCGCCAACCTCAGCGACCGGCCGGCGACAGCCATCATCGCCCGCACCGATCCGAACGAACAGGAAAGCGTCGTCCTGCTGCCGGATCTGGAGCGGTATGTGCCGCGCTAAGCGGCGGATGAGCCGAAGCGCTGAGCCCAAGCTTTACACCCCGCTGGCGGGGATGCCGCTGCGCTGAACCTTGCGCGGCGCGGTGACGTCCTTCCAGGTCGAAAGGGCTCGGTTGGCTGCGGTGAAGGGGTCGCGCCGGACGAATTCACCATGGCCTTCCTTGGTCTTGACCGTGCCTTCCTCGATGGCGACGACGCCGCGTGTCAGCGTGTAGCGCGGCAGACCGGTCACTTCCTTGCCTTCGAAGACGTTGTAGTCGATTGCCGATTGCTGGGTCTTGGCGGCGATGGTCTTCGAGCGCTTCGGATCCCAGACGACGATATCGGCATCGGCGCCGACGAGGATCGCGCCCTTCCTCGGGTAGATGTTTAGGATCTTGGCAATGTTGGTGGAAGTGGCGGCGACGAATTCGTTCATCGTCAGGCGGCCGGTGTTGACGCCATAGGTCCAGAGCATCGGCATGCGGTCTTCCAAGCCGCCGGTGCCGTTCGGGATCTTGGTGAAGTCGTTGACGCCGTAGCGCTTCTGTTCGGTCGTGAAAGCGCAATGATCGGTCGCCACCACTTGCAGAGAGCCGGAGGCAAGACCGGCCCAGAGGCTGTCCTGATGCTGCTTGTTACGGAAGGGCGGCGACATGACGCGGCGGGCGGCATGGTCCCAATCCGGGTTGGCGTATTCGCTTTCGTCGAGCGTCAGGTGCTGGATCAGCGGCTCGCCGTAGACGCGCATGCCCTTCTGGCGCGCGCGGCGAATGGCTTCATGGGCCTGCTCGCAAGAGGTGTGGACGATATAGACCGGCGAGCCTGCCATATCGGCGATCATGATGGCGCGGTTCGTTGCCTCGCCCTCGACCTCTGCCGGGCGGGAATAGGCATGCGCTTCCGGCCCGTTATTGCCTTCGGCCAGCAGCTTTGCCTGCATCTGTGCAACGACGTCGCCGTTTTCGGCATGGACGAGCGGCAGGGCGCCGAGTTCGGCACAGCGCTGGAAGGACGAGAACATCTCGTCGTCATCCACCATCAGCGCGCCCTTGTAGGCCATGAAGTGCTTGAAGGTATTGATACCCTTGTCGCGAACGATGGCTTCCATCTCGTTGAAGACCTGTTCGCCCCACCAGGTAATGGCCATGTGGAAGGAATAGTCGCAGGTAGCGCGGGTGGACTTGTTGTCCCACATGGTCAGAGCTTCGAGCAGCGACTGGCCGGGCGAGGGGAGCGCGAAGTCGACGACCATCGTCGTGCCGCCGGCAAGGGCAGCGCGCGTACCACTTTCGAAATCGTCGGAAGAGTAGGTCCCCATGAACGGCATTTCGAGATGCGTGTGCGGGTCGATGCCGCCGGGCATGACGTAGCAGCCGGATGCATCCAGCACCTCGTTGCCCGAGAGATTCTGCCCGATTTCGACGATCTTGCCACCTTCGACCTTGACGTCTGCCTTATAGGTCAGGTCAGCCGTGACGATGGTTCCACCCTTGATGACTGTGCTCATGGCGCATGCTCCAGATGTGTGAAGTTCCGATGTTGGGAATCGTGGCCGTCAGGCCACGATCTCCGCCGTCTCGACGACTGCGTGGAACAGCACATCCGCGCCGGCGGCAGCCCATTCCTTGGAGATTTCTTCGGCCTCGTTGTGCGAGAGGCCGCCGACGCAGGGGCACATGACCATCGTGGCGGGGGCGACCTTGGCGGCCCAGCAGGCATCGTGACCTGCGCCGGAGATGATGTTCATGTGGCTATAGCCAAGCTTTTCGGCTGCGTTGCGCACCGATGTCACGAGCTTGGGATCGAAAGTAACCGGTTCGAAATGGCCGATCGCTTCCACCGAGCAGCCAACGCCGAGGGCTTCAGCGATCTTCTTGCCTTCGGCTTCGATCTTGGTGCGCATGCGATCGAGCTTTTCCTTGTCGGGCGTGCGAAGATCGACGGTGAAGACCACCTTGCCGGGCAGGACATTGCGTGAATTCGGCGAGAAGAACACCTGGCCGACGCCGGCAACGGCGCCCGGCTGGTTTTCCATCGCCACGCTCTGCACCATCTCGACGATTCGCGACATGGCAAGGCCGGCATTGACGCGCATGGCCATCGGCGTCGAGCCGGTATGCGCTTCCTTGCCCGTCAGCGTGAATTCCAGCCACCACAGGCCCTGACAGTGCGTGACCACACCGATGGTCTTGTTCTCGGCTTCGAGGATCGGACCCTGCTCGATATGGTATTCGAAATAGGCGTGCATCTTGCGGGCGCCAACCTCTTCATCGCCGAGCCAGCCGATGCGCTTCAGCTCGTCGCCATAGGTCTTGCCGTCCGGATCCTTGCGGCCGTAGGCATAATCAAGCGTGTGAACGCCGGCGAAGACGCCGGAGGCCAGCATTGCGGGGGCGAAACGAGCGCCTTCCTCATTGGCCCAGTTGGTGACCACGATCGGATGCTTGGTCTTGATGCCGAGGTCGTTCATGGTGCGGACGACTTCGAGCGCAGCAAGCACGCCGAGGACGCCGTCGTACTTGCCGCCCGTCGGCTGGGTATCGAGATGCGAGCCGACATAGACGGGCAGTGCATTCGGGTCAGTGCCGGCGCGGGTCGCGAACATCGTGCCCATCTTGTCGACGCCGACAGTCATTCCGGCCTTGTCGCACCAGGTCTTGAAAAGGCTGCGTCCCTCGGCGTCGGCATCAGTGAGCGTTTGACGATTGTTACCGCCGGCAATGCCGGGGCCGATTTTCGCCATGTCCATCAGCGTATCCCAAAGGCGGTCGCCATTGATACGCATGTTCTCTCCTGGCGCTGCCACCATGATGCAATCCTCACCTGTTTGTCCTAGGGCATGCAAAGCGCATGCCCGAATGTTCCCGTTGGTCTTATTCCAAATTCCCGAGCGGCGTCTTGTTTTTCTCGCCCGGAAAATCGTCAGTTGCGTTTAAGAAACATCTGACGGATAATTTGACCGATTGGTAAACATTACAACTTCCGTGGCGCGGCTCAAGACGAAAAGCACGAAAATTTCCGATAAAATTTCAGGCGATTGCCTAAATTCCATGCATCCACAGGGCGAATAAGGGCGCGGCCGAAAGGCTTGGATTTCAAGGAGAAACAGAGCACCCATGGCCATCCCCAGAGCCGCCAAGACTCAGCGCCGCACCCGAATCCAGGAAGAAAAAGAGGAAATCATACTCGAGGCTGCGCTCGACGTATTCTCTGTAAACGGCTTCCGCGGCACGACCGTCGACCAGATCGCTGAGGTCGCCGGCATGTCGAAGCCGAATCTGCTCTATTATTTCCGCACCAAGGAGGCGATGCATCGAGCGCTGATCGACCGGGTGCTGTTTACCTGGCTGGAGCCGTTGCGGGCTTTCGATGCCAACGGCAATCCTGAAAGCGAGATCCGCTCCTATATCCGCCGAAAGCTGGAAATGGCCCGCGATTTCCCGCGCGAAAGCCGGCTTTTTGCCAATGAGATGCTGCAGGGCGCGCCGCATGTGGAAGACGAGCTGCGTGGACCCTTGAAGGCTCTTGTCGACGAGAAGGCCGAGGTTATCCGTGCCTGGGCGACAGCCGGCAAGATCGCTAAATGCGATCCTTATCACCTGATCTTCTCCATCTGGTCTACGACGCAGCACTATGCCGATTTTGACGTCCAGGTGCGGGCGGTCCTGGGGCAGGAGCACGCGGGCGAGGGGCGATTCGAAGACGCCGCGCGCTATCTGGAACAACTTTTTGTCGATGGGCTTCGTATTCGCCACAACTGAACGGCGACGCAGTCCACTGGAAGATCGTGCCGCGCGGGGCTGATGATTCTCAGTGCCGCTCTCTAAAATAGTAGCCCCGTTTGAAGCTGTCGTACCGGCCTGATTTCAAGCAACAGTTCTTGAAACCGCTTCCGCGAGCTGGCAGGCCTCTGACATGAGCAACGCTGAAATTTGCGGAAAAAAGCGGCCGCAGCAAGCTGCGACCGCCAATTCATGCCGATGCGGATCTTGTCCGACTCTATTCCGCCGCCTGCCGTGCCATCGGATTGTTCGGATGGGTCGTCCAGTTGGCGTAGTTCGGATCGACGATCTTGCCGGTGCGCTTGTCGAGGTTGCCGGGCGGCAGTTCTTCCATCGTGATGCAGTTCTCGACGGGACAGACGCTGACGCAGAGGTTGCAGCCGACGCATTCCTCGTCCATGACCTCGAAGTGTCTGGCGCCGTCGACCATGTTGGTGATTGCCTGGTGCGAGGTGTCCTCGCAGGCAATGTAGCAACGGCCGCACTTGATGCAGGCGTCCTGGTCGATCTTGGCCTTGGCGATGTAGTTGAGGTTGAGATACTGCCAGTCCGAGACGTTCGGCACCGCACGGGCGATGATGTCGTCCAGGCTGCGATGCCCCTTTTCGTCCATCCAGTCGGAAAGGCCCGAAATCATCTCCTCGACGATCTTGAAGCCGTAGGTCATCGCCGCCGTGCAGACCTGCACGTTGCCGGCGCCGAGTGCGAGGAACTCTGCCGCATCGCGCCATGTGGTGACGCCGCCAATGCCTGATATCGGCAGTCCGTGGGTTTCGGGATCGCGAGCGATCTCGGCCACCATGTTGAGCGCGATCGGCTTGACCGCCGGGCCGCAATAGCCGCCGTGGCTGCCTTTGCCGCCGACCGTCGGGTTCGGCGCGAAATTGTCGAGATCGACTGAAACGATCGAGTTGATCGTGTTGATCAGCGATACTGCATCGGTGCCGCCCGCTTTGGCGGCGCGCGCCGGCTTGCGGACGTCGGTGATATTCGGCGTCAACTTGGTGATGACGGGCATGCGGGTGTATTGCTTGCACCAGCGCACGACCATTTCGATATATTCCGGCACCTGCCCGACCGCGGCACCCATGCCGCGCTCGGACATGCCGTGCGGACAGCCGAAGTTGAGTTCGATGCCGTCCGCTTCCGTCTCCTCGACCAGCGGGAGGATCGCCTTCCAGGCATCCTCGACGCAGGGAACCATGATCGAGGCGATCAGGGCCCGATCCGGCCAGTTCTTCTTCACCTGCTTCATTTCGCGCAGGTTGGTGTAGAGGTCCCGGTCGGTGATCAGCTCGATGTTGTTGAGACCGAGCAGACGGCGGTCGGCGCCCCAGATCGCGCCGTAACGCGGGCCGTTGACGTTGACGACGGGCGGGCCTTCTTCGCCGAGCGTCTTCCAGACCACGCCACCCCAGCCCGCCTTGAAGGCGCGCTCGACGTTGTATGCCTTATCCGTCGGCGGCGCGGAGGCCAGCCAGAACGGGTTTGGCGACTTGATGCCAATGAAATTATTGCGGAGATCAGCCATATCGATTCTCCTTTCAGGCGACTGCAGCGGCCGACTTGGCAGCAGCGAGCGCATGGTTGATGGATTCAGCCGCATCGCGACCCTGTGCCACGGCCGAGACCGTCAGATCGTCGCCGCCAAGCACGCAGTCGCCGCCGGCCCATACGCCCTCGATCGAGGTTCGGCCCTCGCCATCGATGGCGATGCGGCCGGCTTCCATGCGCAGCGCCCCAAGGCCTGACGCCTCGAATGTCTGGCCGATGGCCTTGAAGATCTGGTCGGCGGCAATGATGCCGACGTCGCCGGTGGCGGTCAGCTTGCCGTCGCGCAGTTCGGTATATTCGACCTCGATGCCTGCGACCTTGCCATCCTTGTCGACGATGCGCTTCGGAGCCAGCCAGTGGCGGATGATGACGCCCTTGGAGGCGGCGAGATCCTGCTCGAATTCCGAGGCGTTCATATGCTCCTTGCCGCGGCGATAACAGATCGTCACCTCTTCGGCGCCGAGCAGCTTGGCCTGCACGGCGGCGTCGATTGCGGTCATGCCGCCGCCGAGAACGACGACGCGGCGGCCGATGGCGATATCGGCCTTGCTGCCGGCCTGGCGCAGTTCGGCGATATAGGCAACGGCGTCGGCAACGCCATCGAGATCCTCGCCTTCGGCGCGCAGCGCGTTGACGCCGGCGAGCCCGAGGCCGAGGAAGACGGCATCATATTGCTGGGAGAGATCGGAGAGGCTGAAATCGCGGCCGAGAGCCTGGCCGTTCTTCACCTCGATGCCGCCGATGGCGAGCACGTAATCGACTTCCTTCTGCGCGAAGTCGTCGACCGCCTTATAGGTGGCGATACCGTATTCGTTGAGGCCGCCCGCCTTTTCACGAGCATCGAAGATGGTGACCTCATGACCCTTCACGGCCAGACGGTGCGCGCAGGCAAGACCGGCCGGCCCGGCGCCGATGACGGCGATCTTCTTGCCGGTGGGTTCGGCCCGCGAATAGAACTGCTTGTTCTCGGCCATCGCGGCGTCGGTCGCATAGCGCTGCAGCCGGCCGATCTCGACCGGGCGCTCTTCGGCAGTGTTGCGTACGCAAGCCTGCTCGCAGAGCTGTTCGGTGGGACAGACGCGGGCACACATGCCGCCGAGGATGTTCTGATCGAAGATCGTCTTGGCCGATCCGAGCGGGTTACCCGTCGAGATCTGGCGGATGAACATCGGAATGTCGATGGAGGTGGGACAGGCCGTCATGCACGGCGCGTCGTAGCAGAAATAGCATCGGTCGGATGCGACCAGCGCCTCGTGTTTATTGAGGCGCGGGTGAAGATCGGAAAAGTTTGCATCATATTCGGCGGGCGTGAGCCTGCCCTTATGAATCCCAGTTTCCAGTCGTCCCATTGAAGTTCCCTCTTATAGTAAACGGCTAGTACAGGAACGGTAACTCAGGTTAAAAAATTTATCAAACGGTAAAATTTTTGACCGCGAATCTGCTTGAGCAGCTGTTTTGATGAGGTGGATCGCCGATGGCGCGAGCCATATTCATCGTTTAACTCGCTGTTTTTATGTATTTAAATTCGCGGGGATCACGTAGGCGGCGTAAAGTCGAAAAAATGCGATGTTCGGAGCTGGCGGCGCTTCACGCCGGGTGCAGGAGAGGCCGATTTTTCGCGTGATGGCCAGTATGAAGAAAAAATGAAATTTTTCGGATCCGGATGGAACCAAGATCGGTCAGGGTCGTTATCCGGATGTACCGATGATGATTGCATCCCCCTGATGCATGCCCAATAGCATCGTCGGACATCTACTCACGGTCCCCTCCCGATGAGTGTAAAGCAGCCAGTGCGCCGCCCTCGCACTGGCTGTTTTCTTATTTCAGCCAGCAATATAGATCCGTCAGCGACGTCTCAGTATCTCGTACTCTGTCTCGGGGATGGTGAGGCGATAGCCGATGCTGCCGTCGCCCATGGCGAAGTCGGCGCGGCCGTTCATGGATGTCGGCACCACTCGTTCGAGCACGGTGCGGCTAAAGCTGTTATCCTCGAATTCATGATTGCCAGGTCCATGAACGCGTTCGGACCACGCCACTTCGATCGCTTTCTTGCCGTCGAGTTCGGCTTCCTTGCAATTCAATGTGATGCTCGTGGCTCCGGCCGAGATGGCACCATGCGAGGCGGAGTTGACGATCAGCTCGTGCAGGGCAAGTCCCAGATGCACTGCTGCATTCGGCGTCAGGTGGGCGTTGATGCCATAGATCGGCATGGGCACGCCGGCATCGGGCCAATAGGGGGCGAACTGCTTCTCCGCGAGTTCGAACAGATAGGCGCCGCGCCAACTGGAATCCGTGATGAGATCCTGCGAGTTCGACAGGGACTGGAGGCGTCCGCGGAACTTGATCAGGAAATTGTCGACCGAAAGCGTATGGCGTGCGGTCTGGGTCGCGATGCCCTGAATAATCGCCAGCAGGTTCTTGGAGCGATGCGACAGTTCGCGCAGCAGCGATTTCAGAACCTTTTCGCGATGGCGGCTTTCGGTGATTTCCGAGATGACGGAGAGAACGCCCTGTGCCTTACGGTCACCGATGCGCTCCATCTTCAGCTCATAGATGCGAATACCGTCGCCGCTTGGGATTTCCACTTCGGCGGCCGCAGGCTTGCCTGTATCGAGTACGCCTCGCTTGAGGCGCAGGAGGTGTTCGCCATCCTTCTCGCCGAAAAGATCGAGGTCATTGCCGCCAATGATGAGGGATGGCTGCAGATGATCCGGCAGATTGTCAGCATGACGTATCGCAAGGGATCGATCTTGAAACAGAATCGACACGCTGGCACTCGCAAGAGCGCGCTCCATCAGGGCGGCTTTGCCTTCCAAACTCAAAGGCGCGCCGGCTAATGGTTCAGACGTATTCACCGGCTTGCCTTTCACTCGGATTTCGAGAGCCCCGCCGACAGGGCTTCTCCACTCGTAAAACTCTCGAACGACCTCTTAAATCGCCCGATATAACAGCCGGTAAACCGATTGCTTCCAATCCCAACGCCCGGCTGTGATCTTTGTTCCGTAACAGGCTTTGCAATCGAATCAGGCCGCCACTTTTGTGGTTTCGTTGAAGAAAAGCGCCTGGCTGATAAGGGCCTTCACCATGTCGGGGTTGAATGGCTTGGTCACAAGGAAGGTCGGCTCCGGCCGCTCTCCCGTCAAAAGCCGCTCAGGGAATGCCGTGATAAAGATGACCGGGATGCTGGCGCTCTTCAGAATATCGTTGACGGCGTCGATGCCCGAGCTGCCGTCAGCCAACTGGATATCGGCAAGCACCATTCTCGGCTTCGTTGCGTTGTAGAGCGCCACGGCTTCCGCATGCGTGCGGGCGATGCCGGTGACGCGGTGGCCGAGGCTTTCGACCATCTGCTCGATATCCATCGCAATCAGCGGCTCATCCTCGATGATCATGATCTCGGTCGCCACCTGCCGCGAGATTTCCTGGGACGCTGTATCAAGTAGGCGCATGGCATCGCTTTCAGAGATGTCGAGAATTTCCGCGATCTCGCCGAGGCGGAAGCTTTCGACGGATCCGAGCAGGAAGGCCTGACGCGCGCGCGGAGAAACCTTGGACAGATTGACGGAAGCGCGCTGTTCCCAGGCAAAGGGCGAGGTCGGCTCGGGAATCTGAAGTGTTACGGAACCGAACAGCTTGGTGAACAGTTTATAGAGTGCGACACGGTCGTTATCCGTGTCGGGAAAGATGGAGATGTCGGTGATGATGGCTTCCAAAACGGCAGCAACATAGGCGTCCCCGGATGTCTGAGTTCCGGTCAAAGCGCGAGAATAGCGACGCAAATAAGGAAGATGCGGCGCGATGCGTGTGGAAAGTGTCATCAATGGCTCCCGCCTTTTATCAAATTCTAAATAAAATACAGCACGGAGGCTGCAGTGACTAACAAACGTCAGTTGAGTAAAAAAGTTCCTCTTTGTCGGAACTTTTTTTAGGCAGTCGCATTTCAATGCTTACAATCAGTCGACTTCATCCTTTACGATTCGTTAGGAAACGGTTTTTGATGTAGTTGACTGGTCTCCCGGGCAGGGAAGCAGTGAAGATGCGTCCATCCCATGAATGCGAGACAATTGAAAAGCGAGCAGGCTAGATGACTATCCAGAATTCCGAGGACGCAGATAAGACAGTATCGGACCTGCGCGCAGTAGATATACTCGATCCCAACAATCAGATCGGCAACAGGCTGCGTTCCTTCTATTCGGCCATGCAGGATGAAGCCATTCCCGATCGGTTCCTTGATCTGCTTGAGAAGCTAGATCAAGCCGAGCGCATGGCCTCCGCAAAAGTCTCCGAATAGGAGGTGCGCGCCATGGAACCGCAAACGAGCTTCAAGCGCGAACTCCTCTCCGCTCTCCCGAGCCTCCGCGCCTTCGCCATCTCACTGACAGGCCGTCACGATCGCGCCGACGATCTTGTCCAGGACACCATCATGAAGGCCTGGGCCAAGCAGGACCATTTCGAGATGGGCACCAATATGAAGGCCTGGCTCTTCACCATCCTGCGCAATGAGCTTTACAGCCAGATGCGCAAGAGCGGCCGTGAGGTGCAGGACACCGACGGCGTCTTCACCGAATCGATGGCAACCCACCCCTCGCAATACGGCGCGGTCGATCTTCAGGATTTCCGCAAGGCGCTGGATCAGCTGCCGCCGGACCAGCGCGAAGCGATCATCCTGGTGGGAGCTTCCGGGTTTTCCTATGAAGAGGCTGCCGAGATTTGCGGTTGTGCCGTCGGCACGATCAAGAGTCGCGTCAATCGCGCCCGCCAACGGCTGCAGGAGATATTGGATATTTCTGGCGAGGCGGATTTCGGCCCCGATGCCACTTCCGCACCTTTGACTTCCAAGGCATTCGCTTTCTGACAAAAAGCCCGGTCGAGAGACCGGGCTTTTTCATGTCAATCACCGATTACAAGCTTTTTGACACCGCCAGCTAGCCAGCGGCGAAGTCACATCATGTCCGCCACAGTTTTCAGTTGGAAACCGGCCGGTTCAATCGTCATCGTCCCTGCTTCCGAACAGGTTACCGAAGAGCAGGGCTGCGGCAACGGCCGCAGTCATCAAAGGCTGCTTGCGCACGAGACCGAGAACGGCCGCGGCCATCGATTCCATCGCAAGCCGACGCTCGCGAGCCCGGCGTTGTTCCTGCTTATCGATGATCGCCATGACAACAAGCACGATCAGGCCAAGCAGTAGGGCACCTGCCGCAATCAGGAGCGCCGCACCCGCCGCACCATAAATCGTCGCTAGCCAGATTGCTGCGGCGACAAGTGCTGCCACATAGGCCGTCAGCAGCAGAAGGATTGCGATTGCGATGAAAATACCGTTGCGCTTGGTTCGCGCAACGGTACGGTTGAATGTGCCCGACAGTAGCAGGCCGAGGATGGAACCGATCATCCCGCCACCCTAGCGGCGAGACAGCAGCAGGGCAACGGCGAGACCGAATGCGGCTGCGGCGCCGATGGTCGCAACCGGGTGCTGGCGCACGGTTCTGCGAACTTCGCGCGAACTTTTCGCATAGCCGCGTTGCAGATCGCGCAGCAATTCCTCCCCGCGAACCGCCAGGTCGTCAAATCCCGTTTCGGCACTCGCCCGGAGCTTCTTGCTCTGCTTTGCGCTGCTGTCGCTGATAAGCTTGGCAAAGGCCGCAACTTCCTCGCGCAGCGATTCGATTTGATCTTCGATGCTGGCCTCGACGTCCTGCAGATTGCTGCCGTTGCGCTTGCTGCGCGCCGAATGGAGAATGGATGCAGCCATGTCTAGCTCCCTTTGCGTTATCCGAGCGCCAAAGAGCGCCCATTGTACGAGCCGGTCGGGGTCATCCGACGCAACAAACTCTAATCGAACGGAACACTCATCCCGATCGCTGAACTTCAACGCGCGGATGCAGTAAAAAGTTCCGGAAGAAGCGCTTGAAAGGGCCTTAGTCGGCGAGTGCGCTATGCGCAAGGACGAAGGGAGCGTCGTTGGCCGGAACGCGATTGACCCGCAGATTGCAGCCGAAGACATCCTGAAGGTGGCCGTCGGTCAGGACTTCCTTGACGGAACCTGTCGCCTGCAGGCGGCCATCTTTCAGCAAGACCATGCGGTCGGCAAAAAGCGCGGTGAGGTTGAGGTCGTGCATGACCGCGATGACACCGCCGCCGCGCCGGCAGAACCGCTGTGCGAGCGTCATGATGGTGAGCTGATGGCTGATATCCAGGCTGGAGACCGGCTCGTCGAGCAGAAGCCAGCAGGGCTTGCCTTCGAGGACCGGCTCGGAAATCTGGCAGATAACGCGGGCGAGCTGTACGCGCTGTTGCTCACCACCGGAGAGCTCCTGATAGAAGCGGCCTTCGAAGCCTGCGAGATCGACGGAGGCAAGCGCCTCAGCTGCCGTGCGATCCGCCTGTTCCGGGTGCCGGTTGCGACCGCTTGTCAGGCCCATGCGAACGATTTCGCGCACGGTGAAAGGGAAAGAGATCGAGCTTGCCTGCGGCAGGACGCCCCGCATTTCGGCAAGTTGCCATGGCTCCAGCCCACGGATCTCGGAACCGTTCATGTGAACCGAGCCTTGATAGGCGAGTTCACCCGAAATGGCCTTCATCGTGGTCGTCTTGCCCGAGCCGTTCGGCCCGCAGATTGCCGTCAGCGTTCCGGCTTCTGCCGCAAAGGATACATCCTGAACGATCGTCTTGCCGGCAAGGCGGACGGAAAGGTTGGATACATCGATCATTGCAGGCTCACAGGCTAAGGCGCGAGCGCTGCCGCAGCAGCATCCACAGGAAGAAGGGACCGCCGACACCTGCCGTCAGGATGCCGATCGGCAGTTCGGCCGGAGAAACGATGGTGCGGGCCACCACATCGGCAATGACCAGCAACGAGCCGCCGAGCAGGGCCGAAGCCGGAAGCAGGAAACGGTGGTCCGGCCCGATGACCATGCGCAAGATATGCGGCACGACAATGCCGACGAAGCCGATGCCGCCGCTGACAGCCACGGAAGCGCCGACTGCAGCAGCGACGCTGACAATGGCGACATTTTTCAGCCGCTGTACGGCGACACCCATATGAAAGGCTGCCGCTTCGCCAAGCGTCAACGCGTTCAGACCGCGCGCCATGAAGGGCAGCGGCAACAGGGAAAGAAGGATGATCGGGCCGGCGCCGGCGACCTTGCTCCAGGTCGAGCCGGCCAGCGATCCCATGCTCCAGAAGGTCAGGTCGCGCAGCTGCCGATCATCAGCCATGTAAATCAGGATGCCGGTTGCGGCCAGAGCGAGGGAACCGAGTGCGATGCCGGCCAGCAACATGGTCGCGATCGAAGTTTGACCGTGTCGGGTCGCAATCTTGTAAAGCAGGATCGTCGTTATCAGGCCACCGACGAAGGCAGCGATGGGCAGGGAGAAAATGCCGAAGATGTGCACGATCGGAGCCAGCACGCTGCCGCCGAGGACGATCATCGCAACAGCACCGAGGCTGGAGCCGGCGGAGACGCCGATCAGGCCGGGATCGGCAAGCGGATTGCGGAAGAGGCCCTGCATGACCGCGCCCGAAACCGCAAGCCCGCCGCCGATCAGGAAGCCGAGAATGGCGCGGGGCAGGCGGATATCGAAAATGACAATGCGGTCGCGGATGCTGAGCGCATTCTCCGCCTTGCCACCCACCATGCTGCCGATCACATCGACGATCGAAGCATTCGATGCACCAGTCGTGATCGAGAACGCAAAGGCCGCAGTCGAAACGAGAACGAGGCCGGCGATGACGAGGATCGCAAGTGCGGTGCGATCCCCGTTATGACGGCGTGCCTTGGTCTGCGACATCTGCTTCAGCCCTGCCATGGCATCGTTGAATGCCACGTCAGCCTCCGTAGATCGCTGCGTTCAGCTCGCGAATGGCGCTGGCCGTGCGCGGGCCGAACCCGAGCAGATGCAGGCCGTCCATGCGTATGATTGCTTTATGGCTGGCGGCCGGCGTCAAGGAAATGGCTGGCTGCTTGAACAGATCCTCGTTCGTCATCGACAACGGGCCTTCGCGATCCATGATGAGGATGACGTCAGGCTTGGCTTCGATGATCGCTTCGTCCGTTACCGATTTGTAGCCGGAGAAACCGCTGATGGCATTGATCGCACCCGTGAGCTTGATGATGCCATCCGCAGCCGTGTTGCTTCCTGACGCCAGGATCTTGCCGTTCTGGAGGCTGAGCACGAAGAGCACGCGCTTGCGCTCGGCCTCCGGGCGCTTGGCCGAATCGTTGATCGCAGCATCGAGGTCGGCGGCAACCTTCTCTCTGAGGACCTTCGCCTTTTCCGGCACGTCGAGCAGCGAACCGACGACCTCTATCTTTTTCAGGATGCCGTCGCGATCATAGGTCTGTGGCACGGTTTCGAACGGCAGGCTGGCATTGCGTAACACGGCCAGCGCCTCCGGCGGGCCTGAGCCCTCAACCGCGATGATGGCCGTCGGGTTGACGGCCAGGATGCCTTCCGGCGACAGGGCGCGCATATAGCCGACATCGGGAAGCTTGGTGACTTCCTTCGGATAGAGGCTGGTGGAGTCGCGGGCGATCAGCCGCTTCTCCTCGCCGAGCGCATAGACGATCTCGGTCACATCGCCGCCGATGGAGACCAGCCGCGCGGTGTCAAGCTTCTTTGGCGTTTCGGCGGCATGGGCATGCCGCACGAGGCTGCCGTAGCCCGCTATGAGGCTTGCCGGAACGAATGGCAAGGCCATGACCGCCAGGGTCAGGGCGATTTCCCACGCCCTGATGCGCTTGAAGTTCCTAAAAATCATCATTTGCCGTCTCTCACGCAGCGACGCTGGCGCCGTCTTTCGTCAGGTTTTCGACGATGGCACGCCAGTCGGGACGCTCGTCGAAGCCTTCCTTCCGCTTGCCGAAGAACTGAATGATCATCTCGCCCTTGGCGTTATAGGCTTCGAGCGAGGTGACATGTCCGTCCTTGGTCGGCTTGCGCACGGCCCAGGTCTCGGCGATCTGGTCCTGCCGAAGATGAAGGTGGAAGGTCGGATCCATGACGTTGATCCACGGACCCATGGTCTGCACGTTGACGATCGGGCCGGAATGGATCTGCACGGTGCCTTCGTTGGCGACGAAGCACATGATCGGCAGGCCTTCGCGCACGGAAGCGTGCATCATTTCGGCGACTGCACCGGCATCCAGCTTCCATGCATAATCGTCGCCCACGGTGCGGATGGCATCCTGGCGGCCAATCTTCAGCTTCTTCAGCATACCGAAGAATTCGTGTGTGTCGGTCATGCGGCTCCAATGGTCACGCAACTCGTCACGGCTGACATCGCCATCCGTTGCGCCGTTGTCGTAGCCCGAGCGGTCCTCGACGAACTCCTGCGACTGGTCTTCGATGCTGAGGTCGGCGACCATCGCGTGATAGGCCTCGACATTCGAGGCAGGACGCAGATGGATCTTGTGGACGGCGTCGCCCGCCTTGTCGAAGAACTGCAGGCTCAGCTTCTGCTGATCGCCGTCCGTCTTGGTGACGGCAAAGCCGTGGACCCAGCGCTTCGGGAAGATGCGCAGATCGATGTTTTCACCAAGAACGATGGCAGCCTGCGCACCGAACTTCATGTTTTCATAGACGCCGATCTTCTCATGGACGGCACTCTCGTTGCGCGACAGGGCCATGATTTCGCCCAGCGAAGCGATCCGCTCGAGGAAGCGCTCGACGCTTGCATCGATGCGGATGGCCGAAATGCCGACTTCCGCCGCGACCAGGGCTGCTTCGGAAATGTTGAGGCGGGCAGCGATGTCGCGCTCGCGCATCTTTAGGTTCTCGGCGCGGAAGGCGCGGATTTCGGCAGGGGTGGGGCGGGTCGTATCAGTCATCTGTCATGCCTATTTGTTGAGTATGAGCTTGCCTTGGCGCGTAATCTTCATGCGGTAGATGACGCCTTCGTGCTTGATCATGATTTCGTTTTGGCCGCGGAAAATATCCGTGCTCTCGACGATTCTTAGCTGCGGTGCCGCCGTGTTGTGGACCGGCGGCGTTGGGTTCTTGTCAGCAATCATCCTGCTTAGTTTTGCCTGAAAATTCATCGGGGGCCGAACTGCCGTCCTGCCAAATTTATCTTGACTCTCATACTCATGGTTTCATAAAGACGCAATAGGATACGGATAAAGTCAAGTTTAAAAAATTCGACGACACACGCCAGGGCAGTCGACCGGAAAGATGCGTGTGGAAGCATATTCAGGAGACAGGCCGATGCTGACGAAGACGATCTTGACACTCGCGATTTCGGGGATGTTTGCGGCGGCAAACTTCGCTCCGGCCCTTGCCGAGGATGCGAGCGCGGCGCCGGCAACGGCAACGGCTGCGCACAAACTCAACGTTGAGCTCAATGCCTTGGCGCCGTCGCAGAAGGGCTGCATGATGACCTTCGTCGCCGAAAACGACATGGCGACACCGATCAACAAGATCTCCTTTGAGCTCGCCTTCTTCAACGACAAGAATGCCGTCGACCGGGTCACGGTCCTTGATTTCCGCGACCTTCCGCTCGGTAAGAAGCGGGTGCGGCAATTCGATATGCCCGGCGTCAAGTGCGAGACGGTCTCCCGCATCATCATCAACGATACGCCCGTCTGCGATGGCCCTGCGGCAGGCGAGTGTAAAGCCGCGTTGAACACCCGCTCGCAGATCTCAGTTCCTTTCGAAGGCTGAAGGCCATGGCAATGCGCTCGGTCAACGTTTCCATCGAACGCCGCTCTAATGGCGGCTTGAATGACAACTATCCGAGCGCGCTGCCGGGCCATGAACTGACTGGTCTCGAAGGCGTGCCACGTCCGCCGGCCGGCGAGACGGTGATGCACTACAGCCGCTTTACGCAGATCAACTCCTTCCCGGAGCATCCCGCCGAGTCGGCGTCCATCGAGGCTGCGGAACAGCTGCCGATGGACGCGCTGCCGGAAAAGCTCCAGGTCGCAGCCTCGCGTCGCAAGGCGCCGCTTTTCTTCTCCGGTCTTGGTTCCTGCCTGTTTCATGGGATAGTCGTCGGTCTCTTGCTGCTGACTTTCGTTGCGACGCCGGAAGAAGCGCAGGAGGAGGCGGGCGATACGGTCAGCGTCATCATGATCGGTAATTCCGACGCGGATCAAATGGCCGCCGGTGAGGAAAGCCCGCAGCCCGAGGAGGTGACTGCGGAGGCGGTTCAGCCACAGACGGTGCAACCGACCGAGGTCACGCCGGAAGAGACCCAGCAGCTGCAACCCGATGTCGTGCAGCCGCAAGCAGTCGAAGCTCAACCGGTACAGACGGCGGAAGCCGTACAGCCGGTCGAGCAGGCACCTCCCGAAACCGTCGTGCCCGAGCAGCCGCAGATTTTGGCAACGCAGGCGCCGGCCGAGACGACGGTAATACAGCCTGCGGAGCCTATCCAGCCTGTCGACACCCAAGTTGCCGAAGCACAACCCGTCCAGCCTATGCCTGAGGTCGTAACGCCCGTTGCCAAGCCGAAGCCCGTGGAAAAGCCGCGGGAAGTCAAGAAGCCGGTCGCGAAGGTCGTGAAAGCAAAGTCGGGATCGAAAGGCGAGAGCCAGGAGAGCAGTAAAAGAGGTTCCTCCGAGGGTATGGAGACAGCACAGTCTGATACCAACTCCGTGGCGAATGCTCAGCGGACGGGTGCGGGAAGTGCCGCCGTCGCCAACTATCCAGGCAAAGTTCAGGCTCGTATTCGAAGAGCTGTCCGTGTTTCGTCGAAGTATGACGGGGGCATCACGGTGCGTGTCCGCCTTACGATTGGTGCCAATGGTGGTTTGAGTTCAATGTCGATTGCTCGAAGCTCCGGTATTCCCGAGCTCGACGAAGCGGTTACCGACGGCATCCGCAGGGCAGCGCCTTTCCCGCCTTTGCCGCCGGAATGGGGCAAGCCAAGCTGGTCGTTCACTCAGGAAGTCCAGGTGACGCGGCGCTAGGTCAGCGTGGAAATGCCCAATATTCAAGCTGTTTCAGTACCCTATTGCAGCGAATGAACTGTGTTGATGGATACAGATTACAGGCGATGACCCGGTCGACCGAGCTGTGAGATAAAATATGATGCAAATCCTCAACTTTATACTTTACTCTAAAACTCATGTTTACTAAGGTCGCCTCGCGCTCGGTGGAATCGAGCGCGCAAGAGCAACCAGCAAACGGGTGATGTATGGCGCGTAAGGGGAAGAAGGATTCTGGTCGGGATGGCCGCCAGGCACAGACGCCGGCGCAAGCTCCGGCGAAGTCCGGTCTCGACGTGCGCAGTTTTCTCTATGTGGGCGGTCGCGATTGCCAGGTGGCGCATCTGCGCCAGATCGCCAGCAACTTTGGCGCCGAGCTTATCCATCACGATGGCGGTCTGCGCGAAGCCGTCTCGCGCATCGACACGGTGTTGCCTTCGGTCGACTGTGTTTTCTGCCCGATCGACTGTATCAGCCATGATGCCTGCCTGCGGGTGAAGACCGGCTGCAAGAAATTCGGCAAAACCTTCATTCCGCTGCGCAACGGCAGCAAGTCCAGCCTCGAACGAGCGCTGCAGACGATGAAAGAACGAGACGTTTCCCAATGATCGATGATGGCCCTGACGGGTTTATGCTGATCGGCCTTCACAAGATGGCCGCGCAGAATGGCGACGGCCTGGTGCCGGAGCTTTATGAATTGCTGATGCGCCGCGCCGAGGAACAGAAGCGCGCCCCGAACGTGACGACCTTTCCAACCTGGAAGGCTCGGCGTCCGGGCGAGAGGGCAGATCGCAGCTTGGATGAGACGGCACACGATGGCGCAAATGTCATTGCCTTTGCCCCGGACGTGGATAACATTATCACGCGTCGCAAGAAGGTCTGATCGTCGAACGAGGTTGCCATGTTTATCGCCATGAACCGCTTCAAAGTCGTCATCGGTTTGGAGGGCGAATTCGAAGAGGTCTGGAGAGGGCGCGATTCCCGGCTGTCCGAAGTGCCGGGTTTCCTTGAGTTCCGCCTCTTGCGTGGCAAATCGAATGTGGAGGAAGGCCATACGGTATTTTCCTCGCACACGAGCTGGCGCAGCGAAGACGACTTCATCAACTGGACGAAATCCGAGCATTTTCGCGTGGCGCACCGCAATGCCGCCGACAATAAGCGGCTCTATTGGGGGCCGCCGCAGTTCGAAGGCTTCAGCGTCGTTGCGGGAGTTTGACCAAAGCGCGTCGCGATCTTTCAGATTCGCTTCACGCTTTAGCTCTTTGATTTCCCGCATATCGTAGCCGCAAAACCGCTGCACACCCTTGCGCGACATACTCTAGGATTTTCCCGGAATCCTCAGGGCTGTTTCGTTTTATGCCTTAGCGTCCCGCATTCCAAAGAACGCGCCGATTGCTATTACAGCCCAGCCTGCAATCATGCCCATTCCGCCCGTCGGCGCAGCCATCGGAAACAGCGAGTTTCCGCCAAAATGTCTGACGACGAGATCACCGGCGAAGATCAGCGTTCCCAATCCCAGCAGGACCGCCGCGATCGGCGCTGTGCGGATGCGGTCGTAGCCGGCGTAGAGCGCCAAGAGGGCAGGGGCGTGTGCCAGGCTCATGGTCGAAGCCGCGCCAAGAAAATGCGTGTCGCCGCCGTGGGTGGCGGCGGCGGCAAGTGCGACCCCACCTCCACCAAGGATGCCGGCGATAAACAGGGTGGCCGGACGGATTATGGCGCCAACACTCATTTTCCTCATTCCCTGTTCTGCATGTGAAAGGCCAGGCGCTCGACCGGCTCCCAGATAATGGCTCGCAGTTTTTCGTTCTCGATGGTTTCGTCCATGGCGCGGCGGAAGCAAAGCAGCCACTCATCGCGCTCTTTCGGGCCAATGGCAGCGACGAAGTGGCGACTGCGCAGACGCGGATGGCCGCGCTTTTCGACATAGAGGGGCGGCCCGCTGAGATAGCCCGTCAGATATTCGTAGAATTTCTCCTGCGAGCCTTCGAGGCTCGGCGGATGCGCCGCGCGGCAATTAGCGGCTTCCGGCAGCGTGTCCATCAGCTCATAGAAGCGGGCGGTCAATACGCGTACTGTCCGATCGCCGCCGATGGCGTCGTAAAGTGTGATGGTTTCTTCGCTCAAGCCCCGGTCCCCGTTTGCATTGCCCTACATGGCAATTGACAGACGGTGCTGCAACCATCCACGTGGCCACTGCGGCGTTTCGGCGCTGCCTTATTTGGCGGATGGCAGGTAAAATGCATCGCTTTCGCCGGGAACGAGCTCGAGCGGCCATGTCGCCTGACGGTTCGTATCGGGGTAGAAATGGCTATAGGCGGGCATGACCGAGAGCAGGATTTCCGCGAGTTCGACGCCGAGATCGTGCAATGAGGTACGAAAGCAGGTCAGGGCCGGTTGCAGAAATTTGGCCCGAGGCGCTTCGCGAAAGCCCACAACGGCGATGTCTCGGCCGGGAATGATGCCGGCTTCCATAACACGCCGATAAAGGCCAATCGCCATTAGCTCGTAGATCAGGATGACGGCCGTCGGTCTGTCTTCGAGTCGAAGCAATTCATCTGCGACTTGATAGCCGCCCTGTTCGCTCGATTGGGCACGAATGACCAGTGCCGGATCGTATGGAATTCCATGTCGCTGCAAGGCGCGGCGGTAGCCTTCCGCAAAGACGAAGCCGAGGTTGATGTCGCTGGTGGGCACGCTGATGGCGATGCGCCGATGTCCGTGTGCGACGAGCCGGTCGACTGCGCTGTTGGCAACGCTGTCAAAATCCAGGTCGGCCCAGGGATGTTGCGTGCCCGAGAGGCTGCGGCCGAGCGCGGCAAAGGGGATCTTGGCCTTGGCGAGCAGATCGAAGCGCTTATCGACACGCTGCGTCTCGGAGAGGATCAGCGCATCGACGATGCGCCTCGCCACCATGCGTTTCAGATATTCGTAGGGGTCTTCATCATGCGGGCAGGGGAGCATGATCAGATCGAGATTGTGTCGCGAGAACACGCTCTGTAGTCCGCCCGTCACGGTCAGGAAGAAGTTGTCGCTATTTTCGACCGTTTCCCGGCTGGATTGGATCATCAGCCCGATAACGTTCGTCGTACCCTGTCGCAGGCTGCGTCCGGATTGATTGGCCACATAGCCCAGCTGCTCGGCGGCGGCGAGCACGCGCTTGCGGGTCTCCTCGTTCACATCCGGCTTGCCGTTCAATGCGCGTGATACTGTACCGATCGAGATATCGAGATGCTCGGCAAGCTGGCGAATTCCCTTCATCGGCCGCGGTTTTCCTCCATCCACCATTTTCCGTAGTCCTCCTCTATTGACACAGGAAAATCTTTTCGCCTAGTATCGTAAACGTTTACGGAGCGCGTGTCATGAGGGGTTGACCGACGCCCGCTGGAGGACATCGTGAAATTTAATGCCATTTTGTGCGGGTGCGGAGCTATGTCCAAAGGCTGGCTCCGGGCTATTGCCTCGACGCCGGCGCTTGCCGAATCCATAGAGGTCGTCGGCTTGGTCGATCTCAATCGGGCGACCGCTGAAAACCTCGCCAAAGAGTTCTCGCTGGAAGATGCCGTCATCGGCTCGGATCTCGGCGATGTCATCGCGGCGACGAAGGCCGATCTGGTTTTTGATGTCGTCATCCCGGCGGCACGCTTCAATGTGGTTTCGACGGCTTTTAAAGCTGGCTGTCACGTGCTCAGCGAAAAGCCGATGGCGACCTCGCTCGCAGAAGGTGCCGCCCTGATCGACCTTGCTGCCAAGGCTGGCAAGGTTCACGCCATCATCCAGAACCGCCGCTATATTTCAGGCATCCGTCGCCTGCGCCGACTTGTGGAGGAGGGCGCGATCGGTGAACTTACGGGCATCCATTGCGATTTCTTCCTTGGCCCGCATTTCGGCGGCTTCCGCGAGGAGATGGACAATGTGCTGCTGCTCGACATGGCGATCCATACCTTCGACGCGGCCCGCTTCGTCTCCGGCAAGGTGCCGCTTTCCGTTTACTGCATGGAAAAGAACCCTGCGGGGTCCTGGTACAAGCATGGCGCATCAGCCCATGCGCTCTTCGATTTTTCCGACGATGTCGTCTTCAGCTATCGTGGCTCCTGGTGCGCCGAGGGCCGACGCACGAGCTGGGAAAGTCAGTGGCGGCTGACTGGCAGCAAGGGCATGCTCACCTGGGACGGTGAAGAGAATTTCGAAGCCAGCGTCGCCGGAAACGAGCCTGGCCTGCTGCACGGCTTCAAGCCGATCGAAGTTCCCGGACCAAAGCACGAGGAAGAGACGCACGGCCATGCCAGCGTCATCGCCTCCTTCATCGAAGCGATCAGGACCGGTAAAGCGCCTGAGACGGCAAGCGGTGACAATATTCGCAGCCTGGCCATGGTCTTGGGCGCCATCGAGAGCGCCAAGACGGGTCGCCGCGTCGATATTTCAGCACAAGGATAGTGAGATTATGACCAATCCGGCAAAGGCCATCCGCATCGGCACGATGATCAGGGCGACGAACGAGGATGCCGCAGAGAATATCGCCAAGATCGCCGATCTCGGCTTCGAAAGCTTCGAGCCCTTCTTCTGGCAGACCACAAACGGCCAAAATCTGGCGGATCTCGGCAAACGCTGCCGCGACGCCATTGGCGATCGCGACATCACCATCTCGACCCTCGGCATGTTCGGCAATCCGCTCGAAGAGCGCGAGATGGACCTGCAGACACTGCAGGGATGGAAAGACTGCATAGACAATGCCCATCATTTTGGCGCCACTTGCGTTGCCGGTTTTACCGGCCGCATCCGCAACAAGCCGCTCACCGACAGCCTGCCGCGCTACAAGCAGGTCTGGAACGAGCTTGCCAAGCGTGCTGCCGACAAGGGCATCAAGATCGCCTTCGAAAATTGCGCCATGGACGGCAACTGGGCGACCGGCGACTGGAACATCGCCCATAATCCCGATGCCTGGGAACTGATGTTCAACGAGACCCCGGACGACAATATCGGTCTGGAATGGGAGCCATGCCATCAGATGGTCTATCTGATCGAGCCGCTGCCGCAGATCCGCAAATGGGCAGCTAAGATTTTCCACGTTCACGGCAAGGACGCGACGATCCGTTGGGACGTCATCAAGGAACACGGCATTTTCGGCAAGGAGAAGTTCGTCTTCATGCGCACGCCGGGCTTCGGCGACAGCAACTGGACCGACATCATCTCCGAGCTGCGCCTTGCCGGCTGGACCGGCTCGATCGACATCGAGGGTTGGCACGATCCGGTTTATCGCGATGCGCTCGAGATGACTGGTCAGGTTCACGGCCTGAACTATCTCAAGAGAAGCCGGGGCGGCGAATACGTCGAGTAATGCGCGTATTTGCGAATCTGCATCGATTTAGGAGGCAAGTTGTGCGTTAATCAAAGGCGTGGAGTGACCAACGCTCTGCGCGAGACGGGCAACCAAATGGAGGAGCTGCCGAGCATTCGCTGATCGTCCCGAGAGACGGGCGAATGCCCCGGTAGCAATGAGGGAAAAGCCGACGGCAGCGCGGGCCATGTCGTCGGTTCGAAACCGTCACGGTTCGCAGGTGGAGGAGAATATATGAATATTTTTTCGAAGCTGGCGATCACAGCCGGCATGTCGCTCCTGCTGGCTGCCGGCGTGGCGCAAGCCCAGAGCAAGACATTCAATATCTGGTGGTTCGAGCTGCCCGACACGCCTCAATCCAAGGCGTGGACGAAAGCTCTCGACGAGCTGAAGGCCAAGCATCCTGATGTCACCGTCAATTTCGAGCTGAAGACTTTCGAGCAATTGCAGAAGGCCGGCAGCCTCATTCTCAATTCGGATCAGGCTCCGGATGTGCTCGAATACAACAAGGGCAATGCCACCGCCGGTCTCGTTGCGTCCCAGGGGCTGCTGACGCCGCTCGACGATCAATTCAAGTCGCGTGGCTGGGACAAGATCCTGAACGACAACAGCATGCAACTGAGCAAGTACGATGCCAACGGCACCTATGGTTCGGGTCCGATTATCGGCATTCCGGCCTATGCGGAATTTGTCTCCGTTTTCTACAATATCGACATGTTCCAGGCGAACGGCGTGAAGGTGCCGACGACGCTGGATGAATTCGAAGCCGCGCTCGATACATTCAAGCAGAAGGGCATCACGCCGCTTTCCCTGGGGACGGTGGATTCGAACGGACAGCATCTGCTCTATACGCTGGCGCTGACACAGGCCGACGATACCTGGGTCAACAACTATCAGGGCCTCAAGGCACCGCTAGACACCAAGCCCTTTCTCTTCGCCGCGAAGAAGATCGTCGACTGGGTGGGCAAGGGTTACATCTCCAAGGATTCGACCGGCCTGAAGGGCACAGGCGGTGCTGACAACCTCTTCTCATCCGGCAAGGCGCCGATGTTTATCAGCGGCACCTGGAACAACGGCAATTTCGCCGGCTCGATCAAAAACTTCAAATGGAGCCAGTTCCTCTTCCCGACGCCAAAATACACCGTCGGCTCGACCGGAAACCTGTTCGTGGTGCCGAAGGGCTCCAAGAACAAGGATCTCGCCTATGAGTTCATCGATCTCGTGCTCGGCAAGGAAAACCAGAACGAGCAGGCCAATCTTGGCGGCGTCGCCATTGCCGCCGATCCGGCTGCGATCAAAGACGAACTCGGCAAGCGCAATGTCGAGCTCTTCAGCAATATTTCCGGCAAGGGCGGTCTCGGCCTTTACCCGGATTGGCCGGTGCCCGGCTATTACGAGCTGCTGATCCAGGCGACTACCGGCCTGGTGACTGGCTCGACCACGCCCGAGCAGTTCATCGAGCGTGTAAAGAAGCCTTACGACGACGCCCAAGCGGCCCAGTAACTCATCGGCGACAATCACAACGGCGGGGACGGCTCGATGCCGCCTCGCCGTATCGGAGGGAGGAATTCGATGGTGAAGGCAGGCAGCGAAGGTAAGGCGGGGTACTATCTCTATATCATCCCCGGTATGCTGGGATTTGCACTGGTGGTTCTCATTCCGCTGATTGCCAATTTGGCCATCAGCTTCACGACATGGAAGGGCGGCAACATTTCGCCGCGTTATGTCGGCTTCGAAAACTATCAGCGGCTGCTTCAGGATTCCGTGTTTTGGGGGTCGATGCAGCACACGTTGTTGTTCATCATTTCGATGACGATCGTACCCATCCTTCTCGGGCTGGTATTGGCCGCAGTACTCTTCGACTACATCGCTGCCCAATTCAACGAGACCTGGTCGAGCTTCTTTCGCGCCGGTTTCTATCTGCCGCAGATTCTGCCGCTGACCACGGTGGGCGTCCTATGGACATGGATCCTCAATCCCTTCGGCATCATCAACGCCGTGTTGCGGGCGCTCGGTCTCGATTTCATGGCGAAGAACTGGCTGGGCGATGCGAGTTATGCGCTGCTGGCGGTTTCCGCCGTCATAGTCTGGGTGCAGGTCGGCTACTGTCTCGTCGTGTTCATGTCCGGGCTGGCGCGCGTAGATCCTTCGCTCTACGAGGCTGCCGAACTCGACAATGCGAGCTGGTTCGGCCGCTTTCGCTCCATTACCATTCCGATGCTGATGCCTGAAATCTTCGTGGTCGCTTTGACGACGCTGATTGCGGCTCTGAAGGTGTTCGCGCCGATCTACGTTCTGACATCGGGCGGACCGGACAACGCGACGACGGTACCGTCCTACCTGTCCTACTATCACTTCTTCACGACCAACCGCGTCGGCTACGCCGCAGCGATCGCGACGCTACAAACAGTCATGACCATCGTGCTCGGCGTCCTTTTCATGCGCATGCAATCGAAGCAATCCGCGGGGGGACATTGATATGGCTGCGACGTCTTCACTTTCCGCTCCGATCGTGTCGGCGGATCATCGCCGGAAGAAGGGGTTTGGTCGCTGGGTGGTTCTGGCAATCCTGCTCGTCTTCCTGGCCGCAACGCTTTTCCCGTTCTTTCTGGCGGCTTTCAATGCCATCAAGACGGCGGCGGATTATGCCGCAAACGGTCCGCTCGCTTTCCCGCGGAGCTTCGATCTCACCGCGTTGAAGAACTTCTGGACAACGGTGGATTTCCCCCGGAAGCTCTTCAACAGCATCTTGATCAGCGCATGTACGGCCGTTCTGGCGGTAACGCTCAGCCTGCTCAATGCCTATGCTATCGGCATTGGCCGTGTGCGTGGTGGCCAGGCGCTGCTGGTGATCCTGCTGATTGCGATCATGGCGCCGCAGGAGGCGCTGGTCTATCCGCTCTACTATATGGCCAAGCAAGTGGGCCTGTTCGACTCGATGCTGTCGGTCATCATCATTCTCGGCGTGCTTCACACTGCTTTCGGCACTTATCTGCTCTCATCGGTCTTGGCGACGTTTCCACGCGAGATCATCGAGGCCGCGCAAATCGACAATGCGACGCGCTGGCAGATTCTCTGGCTCGTGATCGTGCCTGTGCTGCGGCCAACGCTTGCGGTGCTGGCGACCTTCTTCTTCATCTGGACCTGGAACGAGTTCCTGATCCCGCTCGTGTTCCTGGTTTCCAACAACAACCAGACCATCTCGGTGGCCATGGGCGTGCTGTCGGGGTCCAATACGCAGGAACCAACCGCGATTGCCGCGGCCTCGCTGCTCGGCATCTTGCCGACGGTGATCTTTTTCCTGATTTTCCAACGCACGCTGACACGCGGCGTGGCTGCAGGTGCCGTCAAATAAACTTATGCGGAAGCTCGGTCTGATCGGCGACGAGCCGGGAGGCCGGGTTTGAAGAATGGCAGTTCTTTCGAAGTTCGAATTTTCCGCAGGAGGAGCAAGTGGCAGGAATCAATATCAAGTCCCTCACCAAACATTTCGGGGCTGTGCAGGTTCTCAACGATATCGATCTGACGATCGAGCGCGGCGAATTCGTCGTCTTTCTCGGCGGGTCCGGTTGCGGCAAGTCGACATTGCTGCGGATGATTGCGGGTCTGGAGTCGATCACCAGCGGCGAAATCTGGATCGGCGGACGGCGTGTCGATCAATTACCGCCCGGCGAACGCGGCGTGTCGATGGTCTTCCAGTCCTATGCGCTCTATCCGCATATGACCGTTCGCGACAACATGTCCTTCGGTCTGCGCAACATCAAGACGCCGAGAGCCGAGATCGATCGGCGCATCGAGGAGGCGGCAAAAATCCTCGAAATGCCGCATCTTCTGGATCGGAAGCCCTCGGCTCTATCGGGTGGCCAGCGCCAGCGTGTCGCGATCGGCCGTGCCATCGTACGCGAGCCCGACGTCTTCCTCTTCGACGAGCCGCTCTCCAATCTCGATGCGGGCCTGCGCACACGAACACGCGTCGAGTTGGCACAGTTGCATGAGCGCCTGGGTGCGACGATGGTATTCGTCACCCATGACCAGGTGGAAGCAATGACGCTTGCAGACCGCATCGTGCTGCTGAACAACAAAAAAATCGAGCAGGTGGCTTCACCCGTCGAGATCTACACGCGACCCGCGACGCGCTACGTTGCTCAGTTCGTCGGCTCGCCGGGCATGAATTTCATCAGTATCGCCGGCCTTGGCGAGGCGGGTGGTCTGGCGACCGCCACCTTGCCGGATGGATCGGTCATCAACACGGCTGTGGCGTTAAACCGCCTGGAGAATTCGGGACTGACGCTTGGCATACGGCCCGAGCATCTTGTCGTCACTACGACCGAGAAGGGTGATATCGCCGGGCAGGTGGAGACGGTGGAACGCCTCGGCGACCGCTCGCTCGTCCATGTCAGGCTGAGGGACGGTTCGAAGATCATTGGCACCGATCCCGGCATGACGAGCATCACGACAGGTTCGCCGATCGCCTTTGCCGTCGAGGCGACGAAGGTAAGCATTTTCGATGCGGGCGATGCCGCGCATCATTCCGTCAACTGAGGAGAGAGCGATACGAGGATCAATCAAAATCAATAGGGCTTAGAAGCAATCAATCAGATCATTGACGAAACCGTCCAACTGGTATGTTATGCCGCCATGTCCACTGCGCACCATAGGAAGAAGCAACCCTTGTTCGTCCGCCAGCAATTGCTTGACGTGGCGGCGCGGCTTGCTTCCGAAAAGGGGATGACTGCGGTGACGCTGGATGCCGTTTCCGGCGCCTCCGGCGTCAGCAAAGGTGGTTTGCTGCATCACTTCCCCAGCAAGAACATGCTTCTCGAGGCACTGTTCGAGAGTTTGCTGGCACGGCTTGATGCCGCGATCGAGGAGGCAATGCGTGCCGATCCGATGCCGCATGGCCGCTTCACCCGTGGTTATCTGCACGCTTGCCTGGCGTTGCGGGATCAGCCGCAGGGAACGAAGGACTGGGCGCAAGTGACCATGGTGCTGCTCAGCGAACCGCAATTGCGGCAGCGCTGGCGCGACTGGGTGCGCGGGCGCAGCGAGGAATATGTGGGTACGGATTCCTCGGTGGATGCGGCAATCGTGAGGCTGGCAACCGATGGGATCTGGCTCGCAGACCTGCTCGGCAGCCACGACATGGACGAAGGCGCGCGTGAAAGACTTATCGGGCGGCTGATTGAGCTGACGCAGCTCTAACATTATCGGAGAAAATGGAATGGCGAACGCATCGGTCTATGCAATGCTGATGGTTGCGATCGTGCTCGAAGTGATCGGCACGACGGCGTTGCAGATGTCGCAGCAGTTCACGCGTCTCGGCCCAACGGTCGTGCTGGTGGTCTGCTATGCCGCTGCCTTCTATTGCCTTTCGGTAACGTTGCGGGTCATGCCGGTCGGCATAGCCTATGCCATCTGGAGTGCCCTCGGCATCGTGTTGATTTCGGTGGTCGGGCTGGTGTTTTTCCGACAGAAGCTCGATCTTGCCGCCATCATTGGCCTGGCGCTGATCATCATCGGCGTCTTGGTCGTCAACCTCTTTTCAAAGTCCGTGTCGCACTGAAAAGACAGGTGTTGTTCATCGCTGTTTTTGCCTTTGTCAAAACGCTTTGGACGCTTTATGTCTTGCGCTGGAAGGGTTGATGGAGGCTCGTAATACGGCGTTTTCCCAAAGCGCTTTGGACCGCATAAACTATTCAAACCTAATGGTATTAAAAGGAGTGCCGCAATGACTATTCGTGCCGTCGTATGGGGCGAAAACATTCACGAGCAAACAAACAAGGTTGTCGCCGAAATCTATCCGGAAGGCATGCACAACACCATCGCCAAGGCACTGAACGCCGACGCTGGTATTGAAGCAACGACTGCAACGTTGCAGGAGCCGGAGCATGGTCTGAGCGAAGCCCGGCTGAAGGATACCGACGTTCTGCTGTGGTGGGGCCACAAGGACCACGGCGCCGTCAGCGATGAAGTGGTCGAGCGCGTTGCCAAGCGCGTATGGGAAGGCATGGGCCTCATTGTCCTGCATTCCGGCCATTTCTCCAAGATCTTCAAGCGTCTGATGGGCACACCCTGCGCGCTGAAGTGGCGTGAAGCGGGCGAACGCGAGCGCCTGTGGGTCATCAATCCCCGTCATCCGATTGCAGCTGGCCTCGGCGAGCATTTCGAGCTGGAAAATGAGGAAATGTACGGCGAGCAGTTCTCCGTTCCGGAACCGCTGGAAACCGTGTTCATATCCTGGTTCCAGGGTGGGGAAGTCTTCCGCTCCGGCATGACCTGGCGCCGTGGTGCCGGCAATATCTTCTACTTCCGCCCGGGCCACGAGACCTATCCGACTTATCACAACGACACCGTTCACAAGGTCCTGATCAACTCCGTGAAGTGGGCTCACAACCCGCTCGGCACCCAGACGAGCATTCATGATGCGCCGAACGTGCCGGTCGAAAAAGCACTGGAGCCGATCGTCGAACGCGGCCCTAGACTGCACCAGGCCGGCGAAGCCGGTTATCGCTGAGGTCCACCATGCGTCTCATAGTACTTGGCACGGGCAGCATGGCGAAGAACCATGTGGAACATTTTGCCCGCATTCCGGGCGTCGAAGTGGTCGGCGCCGTCGATACGGACGCAACGAGGCTCAAGGCCTTTTGCGATATATTCGACATCAAGAAGCGTTTCTCGTCACTGGACGAGGCGCTGGCCTGGGGCGAGTTCGATGCGGCGACCAACGTCACGCCGGACAAGGCGCACCATCCAACAACGCTGCCTTTGCTCGCCGCCGGCAAGCATGTCCTCTGCGAGAAGCCGCTTGCAGAGGATTATGAAAAGGCACTCGAGATGACGGAAGCTGCCGAAAGGGCAGGGGTCGTCAACATGGTCAATCTGACCTATCGCAATGTCGCGCAGCTGCAGAAGGCGCGCGAGATGGTGATCTCGGGCGAGATCGGCACGATCCGGCACGTGGAGGCGTCTTATCTGCAGAGCTGGCTCGTCTCGAAGGCCTGGGGCGATTGGCGCAGCGAATCCAGATGGCTCTGGCGTCTTTCGACCGGTCACGGTTCGAACGGCGTCCTTGGCGATATCGGCATCCACATTCTCGACTTCGCCGCCTATGGCGCAGCGACCGATATCGATCATGTCTTCGCGCGCCTGAAGACCTTTGCCAAGGCCCCCGGCGAGCGGATCGGCGAATATACGCTCGATGCCAACGACAGCTTCTCGATGTCGGTCGACTTCGCCAATGGCGCGCTCGGTGTCGTGCATGCGAGCCGCTGGGCGACGGGACATCTGAACGAGCTGAAGCTGCGCATCTATGGTGAGCGCGGCGGCCTGGAAGTGACCCACAATCCGAACGGCTCCGAGCTGCGCGGCTGCCTTGGCGATGATGTCGAAACGGCGACGTGGAGAGTCATCGAGGTGCCGCCGGTCCCGACCAACTACCAGCGGTTCGCCGAGGCCGTCATGACCGGTAGCAGTCAGGATCCGAGCTTCCGTCATGCGGCGAACTTGCAGCGCGTGCTGGATCTTGCCATGGTAACGGAAACTGAGCGGCGCGAACTGAAGGTCTGATATCATAGGCCACCTTCAGGCACAGCCTTGGGAGTGCATGCAATGTCTACCGAGGAAAAAGTAGCCAACCACTACACACGCGGATCGCTGGAAACGGCGATCCTGCAATCCCTTGCCGATAACGGCAGGGACGTCGACAACCTTCGCATTCGCGATCTGGCCGGCGTCGATGAGTTTCACCTGGGGCGGCATGCGGCCACGGTGGATTTTGCCAGGGATCTCGATCTTTCCGCCGGTCTGAGGCTCGCCGATATCGGGTCGGGATTGGGCGGGCCTGCCCGCCATTTCGCCGACACCTATGGATGCGTCGTCTCAGGCATAGATCTTACCGAAGAATTCGTTCAGGTCGCCAATTCGTTGACGGCGCGCTGTGGTCTGGCGGAGCAGGTGTCCTTTCAGCGGGGGAGCGCCTTGGCCTTGCCTTTTGAGGACGGCAGTTTCGACCGCGCAACGCTCATTCATGTCGGCATGAACATCGAGGACAAGGCGAGGCTGTTTGCGGAAGTCAGACGTATCCTCAGGACAGGCGGTCGTTTCGGTCTCTACGAAGTCATGCAGATGCGCGACGGCGCGCTACCCTTTCCAATGCCATGGGCGATGGATCCGGAGACGAGCTTCGTCCGCAGCCCCGATATCTACCGCCGTCTGCTGGAGGAGGCCGGTTTCGTGGTCGAACTGGAGCAGGATCGCAGCGCGCTGGCGATCCGCCTGGCGCACGAGGCGCGTGCCAAGGCCGCCGCAGGCGGTGCGCGTGACCAGGGCTTCCGCACATTGATGGGTCCGAAAGCAGGCGAGCGAAGCAGCAACGTCAACACTTCGGTCGAAGGCGGTCTGCTCGCGCCGATCGAGATGATTGCCAGAGCCGTTTGAAGACGCCGGCCCTATGCTTTCGCTTGCGATGCGTTGACAGCAGCGCGCCTGTTTCTATATTGAAATCTCAACGGTAATGGATTTCTGCCGGGCCATGGTGGCCGAACCGCTGCTCTGACTTTCCCAGGGAAGCTGATGACTCCTACTCAAACCGCCAGAAGGCGAAGGAGTAGAGTCGTGTCTTTTTTCTTGCCATCATCCCAATCCCATTTCCCATCCAGTATCCCCGTGAGATCGTTGTGCGGCCTCGGGGAAGGGGCAAGCTGATGTCCGCATCCGCCTATTTTCAACATCGCTTTCAGCAATTTCGCAGCCTGTTCAAATGGGTCCTCCTGGTCGTGCCGATGGCTGTGGTCGTCGGCTCGCTCTGCGCGGCGTTTCTTTGGAGCCTGGACAAGGCGACTGCGACGCGCTTCGACCATCCCTGGCTGATCTTCCTGATGCCGGTTGCGGGCTTCCTCATGGTGCTGGTGTATCAGCGCTTCGGCCGAGGCTCGGAAGGCGGCAACAATCTGATCGTCGATCAGATCCACGAGCCGGGTGGCGGCGTGCCGCTGCGCATGGCACCCTTCATTCTCGTATCCACCGTTCTGACTCATCTGGTTGGCGGCTCGGCGGGGCGCGAGGGCACGGCCGTGCAACTTGGGGGCAGCATTGCCAGCGCCTTCGCGAAAATCTTCCGGCTCAGCCATGCCGAGATCCGCATACTTCTGATGGCGGGTATCGCAGCCGGTTTCGGAGCGGTCTTCGGCACGCCGATAGCGGGCGCCGTGTTCGCGCTCGAAGTGCTGACGATCGGGCGAATGCAATATGAAGCGCTGATCCCCAGCCTTGCCGCGGCGATCGCGGCCGATTGGACATGCCATGCCTGGGGCATTGAACATATCCAATATCATATCGGCTATCTCTCAGGCACCGCGGCCAGCACGTTCCATCTGGATGCGTTGCTGCTCGTCAAGGTCGGTATCGCTGGCATCATCTTCGGCCTGGCCGCTCGGTGCTTCAGCGAGGTGTCGCACAGGGCGTCGGCGACGTTCAAGCGGCTCTGTGCCTACGCGCCGCTCAGGCCAGTCATCGCCAGCGCCATATTGATCGGTCTCGTTTATCTGCTTGGAACGCGGCAATATCTCGGGCTTGGCGTCTGGTCGCTCAACCCCGGCGATGCGACGATCCTCGGCTTTTTCGATCCGACCCGGGTCGATTACTGGAGCTGGTTCTGGAAGGCGGTCTTCACCATCGTGACGCTGAGCGCCGGCTTCAAGGGCGGCGAGGTGACACCCTTGTTCTTCATCGGTGCCGCGCTTGGCAATGCGATTGCCGCCATTCTCGGCGCCCCGGCCGATCTCTTTGCCGGACTGGGCTTCGTCGCCGTCTTTGCGGGTGCGACGAATACGCCGCTTGCCTGCATGATCATGGGCATCGAGCTCTTCGGGGCGACACACACCGTCTATCTCGCCGTCGCCTGCTTCCTTGCCTATATCTGCAGCGGCCATACCAGCATCTACCTGTCGCAGCGCCTCGGTATTGCAAAAAGCGCGGCCTCAGGCCGGCTTCCCGCCGATACGCCATTGCGCCATATTCGCGATGGCAGCCTGAAGACGCAGCGGGAAAATATCCATAAGATCGAGAAGGTTTGACGCAAGGACGACTGGAGATTGTCGTGCTCTATCTCATCGTGTTTCTCGGCGCGGGATTTGGTGGCGCCTTCCGCCTCGGTATCAATGAGGTTGCCAACCGTCTGCTCGGTCTCGAGTTCCCTTTCGGCACCCTGATCATCAATGTGCTCGGGGCATTCGTGATGGGGTTGCTGACCGAATATTTCGCCTTCCGCGGCGGTGTGTCGCAGGAGGTTCGGCTGTTCCTGACGACAGGTGTTCTGGGCGGTTTCACGACATTTTCAACCTTTGCGCTGGAGAGCGTCGTGCTATGGGAACGCGGGCAATGGATGCCGGCCGCAGCCTATGTCGCTCTGTCGGTTTTCCTGTCGATCTGCGCGCTGATTGCGGGACTTGCAATTGTCCGGCTAATAATTCAGGCTCAAGCCGCATAGTGATGGCGGGTCGTAGACCTTGCCGCATTTTTGCCGATTCTGGGGTGAATCCCTCTCGAGAATCGCCGGAGATTCATCCCAGGATGAACCACCGTTCGTTGCGAACGGACTCTCTTGCGAAATTCGACTATTCAACTCATATAATCGGTTATTGTGATCATCGCATAACACAAGGAGACGGGTGTCAATCGGGAAGGGACAGGCTGACATCCCAAGCTTCAAGCCTGTTGCCTCTTCGGGATTTGCATGCAGATTCCGTTGGCGAAGATTTCCTCCCTGGACAGCCCTTAAAGACAGACATGACGGAGAGTCCCTTGAGCGCACCTGCTCCCACTTCCAACGAATCTCGAACTCCGGAACAGACTTTTGGCACGGCCGGGATCGCGCCTATGGAGCGCGCGAGCGCCATGACGCGCTTCTTCATGGGCATCGTCGCCTGGGCCGAGGGGCTCAATCTCAAATATGCCAAGCTTGGCAATCCGCCTGTTTACGATACCAAGACTTTTCCTTGGGCTGCCGAGATCGAGAAGGATTATCCTGCGATCCGCGCCGAGCTTGAGAAGGTGCTGCTGCGCCAGAGCGAGCTGCCGACTTTCCAGGATATCTCGACCGATGTGAAGACCATCTCGACCGACACGCGCTGGAAGACGTTCTTCCTTCTTGGTTTCGGCGTGAAGTCCGAGCAGAACATCAAGGCGTGCCCCAATACCTGGGCTGCCGTGCAGAAGATCCCTGGCCTGACGACGGCGATGTTCTCGATTTTCGAGCCGGGCAAGCATCTTCCCGCGCATCGCGGCCCCTATAATGGTGTGCTACGCCTGCATCTCGGCCTCATCGTGCCGGAGCCGAACGATAAGCTTGCCATCCGTGTCGACAAGCAGATTTGCCATTGGCAGGAAGGCAAGGCGCTGATTTTCGACGACGCCTATGAGCATGAAGCCTGGAACCATTCGGACAAGACCCGCGTCGTGCTCTTCGTCGATTTCGTCAAGCCGCTGAAATTCCCGGCTCGCTTCGTGAACTGGGCGCTGATGAACCTGGCGATCTTCACGCCCTTCATCAAGGAAGGCCTCGACAATCACAAGGAATGGGAAAAGAAGTTCTACGCCGAAGCAGAGGCGTTCAGAAACCGCCCGAAGCCCTGATTTCATTGGCTGCTTAATTCAACAAAACCCCGGAATCCCTGCGGATTCCGGGGTTTTATTTTGTCGATTACTGGCGGACGTCAGGCAGGCTTGCTCGCGTCGTCTGCCTCTTCCTCGTAGTATTCTTCTTCCGGTGCGGCCGCAGCAGATTTGCCGTCGAGCTTGCCGAGCAGTGCCGAGATGGCATTGTCGCCGTCGAAACCGGCTTCTTTGAGCAGGCGGTCGAGGATGGGTTTGTTGGCCTGATAGGAGAGAAGCTGGCCGGCCAGACCTTCGCCAAGGCCAACGCCACTGCCGCCAGCGGCGCCGTTGCCGTTGCGGCCGAGCATGCCGCCGGTGTCGAAGATACGGATATCCGAGATCTTCTCGATCGGCTTGACCGCTTCGGCAAGAGCGGCGGGCACGATGCGGATGCGCTCGCGGGTGATCTCGAACTCGATAATGGCGGGGCTGAGCTTGTTGCGGGCCTCGTTGAGCAGGGCTTCGCTTTCGGCCGTCGCCTTACCGTTTTCGAGAATGCCCTTGGCCTTGATGATCGCGGCATCGGCTTCGGCGGTTGCCAGCGTCTTGATGGCATCCGCCTGGTCGATGGCGGCCTGCTTTTCCGCTTCTGCCGCAATCGTGACGGCGGTTGCCTGGGTTTGAGCGCGCTTTTGGGCGTCGATCACGGCGATCTGTCTTTCACGTTCTGCGATCTCAACGGCCTTGGCGGTGCCGACCTTTTCTTCCGCAGCGATGGCGAGGGCGCGTGCGGCTTCGGCCTTCGCCTTGGCTTCCGATTCCTCACGACTCTTGTTTGCAACCGCGATGGCGCTTTCCTGCGCGACGATCTGGTTGTCGCGGCGGGCTTCCGTCTCACGCTGCTGCACGGCGCGGGTCGAGTCGATGTTGGCGGATTCGCGGACCTGTTTGGCCGTGGCTTCGCGTTCGGCGATGGCCTGCTCTGCAGCAATGCGGGCTTCTTCTTCCGCGCGCTTGGCTGCCTGCTCCTGCTGTGCGGTTTCAGCGCGGGTTGCTGCAGACTTGTTGGCAATGTCGCGCTGCTGGTTCAGCTCGGCTTCGCGCTTCGTCCGCTCGATGGTGAGGGACTGTTGGCGAGCTTCAAGGTCCTTTTGTGCGATCGCGACTTCGGTATCGCGAACCACTTCGTTACGCTCCTTCTTGCGAGCTTCCGTGACGCGGGTCAGCGCGGCAAGACCGTGGGCATCGAAGAAGTTGTTGGCATTGAAGTGCTTGATATCGGTCTGGTCGAGGCGCGTCAGAGATACGGATTCCAGTTCGAGACCGTTGGACTGCAGGTCGGAACCGACCGCATCCTGCACCGCCTTGACGAAGTCCATGCGTTGCTCCTGCAGCGCATCGAGGTTCATCGTGGCTGCGACCGAGCGCAAGCTGTCGACGAATTTCGCCTCGATCAGCTGGCGCAGTTGCTCGCTATCGTTGGTGCGGCTGCCGAGCGTCTGCGCGGCAAGCGCGATCGAGGAGCTATCCGGCTTGACGCGCACGTAGAATTCCGCACCGATATCGACGCGCATACGGTCCTTGGTGATCAGCGCATCGTTCTCGCCGCGCTGGACTTCCAGACGCAGGGTTTTGAGGTTGACGCGGGCGATCGAGTGGAAGATCGGCAGCACGATGGAGCCGCCGTCGAGGACGACTTTCTGGCCGCCAAGACCGGTTCGGACGTAAGCTTCATCCCGGCTCGAACGAACATACAGCGAGGCAAGGACAAAGCCGATCCCGAGGATGAGGACGAGGCCGATGCCCGCGGGGAGAATAAGGTCGTAAAGGCCAATCATGAATGTTGCTCCGTAGAGGATTGGTCATCGGAACCGACGAGGTCCGAAGGGGCGGAAACTGCGATGAAGATGTCGGCCTTGCGGTCGACAAGCAGAACTTTGGCGCCGATCGGTAAGGGGTTTTCACCCTTGGCGGCGCTGGCGCGCAGCTGATGCCAGTTGCCGTACGCATCCTTGACGCTGACGCGGCCGGGCAGGCCTTGATCCAGAGGGCCGATGGAAACCGTGCCGGTTCGGCCGACGAAATCGACGGTATCGACGGCGTAGGTCTCGTCGCGCGGCACGATCCTGGCGATCGTGCGTGTCGAACCCCGGACGAGGGGTATCGTGACGAGCAGGGCCGGCGGTGCGGCGATGATCGCTGGCAGTGGCGTCCACATCATGTCGGCAACTGTCTGGATGGCGAACCCCGTCACGGCGAAGATGCCGAGCACCAGCATGATCAGGATCAAAAGCGGCACGCCGCCTATATTGATCCAGGAGAGCAAGCCGGCGATCACGCCGTCATGGCCTTCGAAATGCGGCTTGCCGATGAGTTCGCTCAGCGAGAAGCCGAGCAGCATCGACAGGATTTCGACAACGGTCAGTCCGATCAGGATCATTGCCGCGATGGCAAAAGGCGCACATTCGGGTGCGAGAAACAGGTGCATCGTTTACTGGCCGTTGGCCTTGAAGCGGGCAAGGCGTGCTTCGATGGCCTGCTCCCGGTGCAGGCGGTCGAGCTCATCGAGCTCGGCGCTGGTGGCGGGTTCCCCCGACGGCACTCCCGTCAAGCGAGAGACGGCGGATGCGGCGCGAGCGGCGCCGGCTGCCGGCGTCGGCCGCGGATTTCCACCCGTCGTTTCCTCAGGTGTGTGCCGGGCCACGCTGCGCTTGAAGTCGATAAGCCGTGCCTCTGCCTCGCGGCGTGTGGCGAGAATGGCTTGCAGCGCCTTCTGACCCTCGTCAATCTGCTCGTGCGCATCCGCGAGCGCCCTGTCGAGCGCCGCGATCTGCGCTTCGAGATCGATCTGGCGGGCAACACCGGCTTTGGCGAGGTCATCGCGGTCGGCGGAGACGGCAAGCCGGATCTTCTCGTCGAGGACTGCTAGGTCATCGACGATTTCCGTGCGGCGGCTCTGGATGCGATATTCCTCTGCGCGCGCCTTACCCAGATCGGTGCGGGCATCGTCTGCGGCTGCATCGATCTCCCGTAGCGCCTGCTCGATGACTGCGATCTTGTTCGCGCCTTCCACCTTGTCAATGGCGGTGTTGGCGAGGCCGGCGATCAGCCGTCCCATGCGGGAAAGAATGCCTTCATTCGTCATGATGTTTTCCTCCGTTCGGGGGGAGTTGGGCGTTACGCCGATGTGAATCTCGTAGCGGCCGTCATCGGCGATCAAATAGGCGGGAAAGACGCTTTCCCAGCCCTTGAAATAACCGGCCACATCGAAGGGCACGGCAAAGCGGCCGCGCACCGTCGAGATTGTCAGGTCCGACGGACCCTTGATGGCAAAGAGTTTTTCATCGAGCGGCAGGCGGTTCGTGGCCGTCAGCTCACCTCTGCTGGCCGCAAAATCCCGCAGACCGAGCGTCACGAGGCGCGCGGGCAAGGCGGTGCGTTCGCGGATAGTCTCATAGGCGAGGTCATGCAGCCTGACGAGGTTCGCACCGGCTCTGTCCGGAACGATCTCTGCCAGCAGCGTCATCATCTGCCTGTATGCGGCGAAGGTCTCATCCATCGCCTGTCGTGCCTGCGCATCGGGAGCGAGTTCGTATCGCAGGTCCGTTGCGTGCGATGGGGTGGGTGTCTTAGCCATGCACCTCAAGTAAAGCACCGCTCGAGTGCTTTTCAAGAGCCTGCATCTGCAAACATGAATGAATTGTAATGAAGGATGGACCGTATAAGTTGCAAAAACTTGATGCTTCGCGCCCGCTATGGGGGATCGCCGCCGGGCTGGCGTTCGCGCTTTCGTGGAATTTCCCTCAGAACGCGGCCATGTCTGGCCGTTGCCCCGCGCCCGGTCAGGACGCGAAGCATATTTGCCGAAGCGAAGTCGGAGAACCGGCTATTTTATGGTGCGAACGATGGCCGCGCCCGAAGTCATGCCGCCGCCAAAGGCGACGAGGCCTAGATTGAGCGGCTCGGACCGCTCGTTGACAACATGCATCATGGCGAGCGGAATGCTCGAGGAGCTGGTATTGCCATAATTCTCGATGACGCTCAGGGCGGGGCGACCGCTGCGCTTGGCGATGGTGTCGATAATGCGCTGATTGGCCTGGTGAGGCACCAGCAGATCGAGATTGGCAAGTTCGATACCGGCATCGACGCAGGCGTCTTCAATCGAGCGGGACATGGAATGGACCGCCTCGGTGAAAACGGTACGGCCATTCATGGCAATGACGCCGTCATCAGGCAGCGGCACATAGAGAAGATCGCCCGGCTCCGGCCGGCCACTGATGGTGGGGCGGCTGGCCGTGAATATCGGGTTGCGCGCCATCTCGCGGGTCGTCACCAGGCTTGCGGTGGCGGCGTCGCCGAACAGGATGGCGGTGGAGAAATCCTTCATATCAAGCAGCGGCGACAGGACTTCGGAGGTGACGATCAGCACCTTGGCGTCATTCTGTTGCGCAATGAAATCATGAGCTTGCTGCAGCGCGTAGAGATAGCCGGAGCAGGCGGCGCCCATGTCATAGGCGGCAAGCGAGGGCCGCACGCCGTCTTCGGCGACTGCAACGGCAACGCGGCTTGCGAGCGATGGGGTGGCGATATCAGGCGTTCCAGTCGCGGCGATGACCAGATCAATGTCGTGGATCGTCATCTGGGTCTGGCGCAACAGATCTTGCACGGCTTTGGTCGCAAGGCTGAGCGTGCCTTCGCCCGGAGCTACCCAATAGCGGCTCTTGATGCCGGTCAGGGCAAAGATCTCGTCCGCGCGCCGGTTCGGCCAATGATGGATGATGTCGTCGTTGGCGACCCGGCGACCGCCCGTCGCATAACCAATGCCGCTGACAGCGATCTCCGAGAAGCTGCCGGAATGACGGCGCAATGTCGGAATGGAATGTGATTTCAGGCGACGCAGGACGAATTTGTTCTGTATTTCCGAGGCGAGCGCGAAGTTCCGCTCGCTGCTCTCGCGATTGGCATCGACTGTCAGGAGGGGGCTGTCGGTGGCGATCTGGTCGCCGACCCTGGCGAATACTTCCTGTACGACGCCGCCGATATTGGCGCAGATCTCAACCGAAGCCTTGGTGGCCTCGACAACGGCAACGAGCTGGCCGACTTCGATCGTGTCGCCAGGCTTGACCAACAGATCGGTGATCAACACGTTCTCGTCGGCGGGGCCGGAGCCGATCGCCTTGATGGCAGCAGTCGGGCCGCTGTCGTCCTCTTCGTGCCAGGTCACTTCGCATTCGAGGACTTCTGCCATCAAATCCACAAGCTTGCTGTAGGACGGCAGGGTCTCGAGCTGATTGCGGAAGTTGAAGGGGACGTGGGCATCGGACCGCGCAAGTCTGCGCACGACGACAGGCACATCTGTCTTCTCGGTAACCGTGGCGACGATTTCCGCCCCCATGCCGACTGTGCGGTTGTCTTCGTGGACGACGATGAGGCGGCGTGTGCGCCTGGCGCTCGCCAGGACTTCCTTTTCGTCCCAGGGGGAGATCGAGCGAAGATCGATCACCTCGACGGAAAAGCCCTGGGCTTCGAACGCCTTGGCTGCATTCGCGCACAAGGACACCGTGTTGCCATAGCTGACCAACGTCAGGTCACGGCCACGGGCCACGTGGCGCGACAGCCCGGGATGGACGAAATGCTTGTCGAGGTCGGGCGAAGTGCGGCCGTCCGAATTGTTGAGCACCGCCTTGGGATAAAGGAAGACGGTGGGGCGCCGCGATTGAAAGGCTGCATTGAGCAGACCGGCCGCATCGCCGGCGCTCGATGGCATGACGACGTCGATGCCGGGCGTATGGGCGAGCATGCCCTCGAAGCTCTGGGCATGGAAGGGGCCGAGGCCCGGCTTGTAGCCGCCGCAGCTGACCATCAGGATGACTGGAGATTCCCAGGCGCCATTGGTGCGCCAGAACATGCTGCCCATTTCCGAGACGATCTGGTTATAGGCAAGCGGCAGGAAATCGGCGAATTGCAGGAATGCGACGGGACGCTGTCCGGCAAGCGCACGACCGACGGCGGTGCCGACGATCGTGGATTCGGTCAGCGCCGCGTTGCGCACGCGGTCGGGATATTTGGTGCTGAGACCACGGGTCACGCCGAAGACGTCGCCCTTCGGATCTTCGATGTCCTGACCGAACAGCACGACATCCGGATTGGCGGCAAGCTGACGCTCCAACACATCGTTCAGCGCCTCACGCATCGTCAACGTCGCTTCGCGTTCGTTGCCGCGATATTCCGTCGCCTTGCCGAAGGATGCGGGGTAGGGAACCTTTGCTTCCGGTTCGACCTTCGGGGCATCTTCCTTGCGAGCAAGAGCGGCTTCCGCCTGTACCTCGATCGTCAGTTCCTGCTCGATCGCCTCTAGCTCATTGGTATCGATGCCGGCATTTTTGAGCAGCGCGCGCAGGTTGGGCAGTGGATCGCGAGAGGAGCTCGTCTCAATTTCCAACGTCGTGCGATAGGTCTTCTGATCGTCGGCATTCGTGTGGTCTGACAAGCGTTCGACGTTGAGAAGCACGATGCTAGGCGTGCGGCTTTCGCGGCTTTGGCGAACGGCTTTGCTGAAGGCCTCCCGCGAGGTCGTCAGATCGTCCCCGTCGGTGCGAATGATATCGATGCCGTAGAAAGAGGAAGCAGGACCGCCGGGCAGGTCGAAGAAGGTCTGCTTGCTCGTCCGGGTCGAGATCGAGAAGCTATTGTCTTCAATGACGAAGACGACAGGGGATTGGCTGCGTACCGCTTCGGCCACGGCCTCGACGAATTCGCCCTGCTGTGTCGTTCCGTCGCCGACGCAACAGATGGCGATCGGCTTGCCGGGCCTGTTTTTCAGCGCCGCGCCGACACCGGCTGCGTGCAATGCATTGTTGCCGACGGGACCGACGATCGAGGTGATGTTGAGAGCGCGGGAAGAAAGATGCGCGCTCATCTGCCGGCCGGCGGAATGGGAATTGGCGGTGGCGAGAAGACTGGAGAAAAACTCGCGAATTGGCATGCCGCGCGCCAGCATCAAGGCTTTGTCGCGATAATGAAGATGCAGCCAGTCGTCTTCCTGGAGGAACTCGTTGAGCAGCGCCGTCGACTCATGCCCGGCGCCCGACACATGAAAATGTGCTATGCCTTGCTTAATGAATTCTCGCTCAAGGCGGTCTATCTCTCTAGAAATATAAAATATTCTATGAAGTTGCTTGAGGTATTCTCTGCTGAACCTCCCTTCCATCTCAATGATTTTCCTAATCTTTCATCACGAACAATTTACGTGGACCTAGGTAATCCCCTGGGGGGGCTTTTTCAATACACGTTAAATGACAATATCTTGCCAGATTGAAACGCAATTACGTGTGTTGTCGGGGCGGAATTTTTCGGAATGTTTCTATCCACAGCGCAGATGGGAAGATCGGCCTAGCCGAGAGGCGAGGGGCGATCATCCCAGGCAGAGCGTGCTAGCTGGTTTTACGAATCGGCGGTTCGCTCCGCCGTGTGGCGGCAGCGGCCTTTGCTGCCTGCTCCTCTTTGAGGATAAGCTCCTTCGGCTTTTTACCGATGATCTCCTTGCGGCCTTTCTTGGAGAAGGGCTGGGTGATCTGCGCAAGGAAGCCCTTGGCGACCTTGCCGGTGATGCCGATATCCGTGGAGGAGGGGCGCGGCGGATTGTAGAACGTGCCGAGAAGCTGATCCCAGATCACAAGATTTTCACCGTAATTGGTATTGCCTTCGGCAAGCAGCTTGGAATGATGCCAGCGATGCAGGCGCGGCGTCGAGAATATCCAGTCGAGCGGGCCTGTGCGCATATCGACATTGCAGTGGGTGAGCAGGCCAATTGTCGCCGTCACGGCGCCGATCCACAGGAAAACAGGCAGCGGTGCGCCGAGCAGATAGAGCGGAATCTGACTGAGCGCGATCTTGAACAGCGAATCGATGATATGGAAGCGGCCGGTGTTGATGACCCACAGGCGCTCGACGCTGTGATGCAGTGCATGGAAGCGCCAAAGCGACAAATGCTCATGGGCGAGGCGGTGCGCCATATAGAGGCCGAATTCGGCGATGACGAGGCCAAGCGCCACCTGGAAGATCATCGGCCACTGGTCCGGCCAGAAGCGGGAGTGATAGCTCAGCACCGGCTGCGCTACGGTCGCCACGGCCATGGGGAAGGACGTGCCGATGGCGGCGGCGATCTGTACGCCGCCCTTGCTCAGCAGTGTATGGGCGATATCGTTGAAGGTTTCGCCATCGCGTTTCTGCCAGGTTTTCTCGTAGGGCATCAGCCGCTCGAAAAGCGCAATCACCGCAACAGTCGAGAGATAGGTGACATTGAACCAGAGGAGATGCATGTTCGATTCGAAGGCGAAATAAGCACCAACCAAACCACCGCAGAAGATCGCCGGCCATAGAAGGGCTGAAACAGCAGCGTAAAGACGCGAACTGCTTTGAAATGTCATGCCATCGTCCTCAGATATCGATCATCGAATAGTTTTCGCGTGAGCAAGCGCGATATGTAGCGCGATGATTGTGGAGTCGAAAGTGAAATTTTTCGTCCGCGCTGGCGGCCGGCAAGCGAGTGGGGGCGAGACATGCGGATAGAAGAAGCAGCACAAGAACATCTGGACGATTGGGTGCGCTTGCGCGCGGAACTTTGGCCCGATGGTTCGTTCGAGCGTCATCGCGCGGAGCTCGCGCAATTTGCGTCCAATAAAAATGCCGTTGCGTTTCTCGCAATCGATTCTGCCAATCATGCCGTCGGTTTTGCTGAAGCGACATTGCGGCACGATTACGTCAATGGTTGCGAAACGTCGCCGGTCGCGTTTTTGGAGGGCATTTATGTGCGCGGCGAGCATCGCAGGCAGGGCATTGCGGAGGCGTTGTGCCACGCCGTTGCCGCCTGGGGACGGGCCGCCGGCTGCTCCGAGTTTGCCTCCGATGCATTGATCGATAATCTCGACAGTCATGCCTTTCACGAGGCGCTCGGTTTTGCGGAAACCAGGCGCGTCGTTTATTTTCGCAAGCTTCTTTAGCGCGCGGTGGGCTTTTTCGCCTATCCGAACGTCAGCTTGGTCTTCTGATGTCCGGCTTCGTCAAAGTTTTCAGGGGCCAACCAGTGCTGATAGCCCGCTTTCAGCTTGGGCCAATCGGCGTCGATCATCGCGAACCAAGCGGTATCACGGTTTTGGCCCTTGGCGACCATGTGCTGTCGGAAAATGCCCTCGAAGCTGAAGCCAAAGCGCTCGGCTGCCCGTTTCGAGGGTTCGTTGAGGTTGTTGCATTTCCATTCGAAGCGGCGGTATCCGAGCGTATCGAAGACGTAGGACGCAAAGAGATAAAGCGTTTCGGTCGTTGCCGGGCTGCGGGCGATCTCCGGTCCCCAAAGAATACTGCCGATCTCGATGACGCCATGCGCATTGTCGATCCGCATCAATGCCTGGCGACCTTCAGCGCGGCCGGTGCGCTTGTCGATGGTTGCGAAGAACAGGGGATCGGCGCTGGATGATGCCTTCTCGATCCAGGGGGAAAAGGCCGCGTAGTCGGCAGGAGCGCTCTCAAACAGATAACGAAAGCGGTCTTCCGCGCCGGGAGCTTGAGCCGAGGCAAACAGATCGGCGCCGTGGCGCGCCGAGTCGAGCGGTTCGATCCGGACAAAGCGACCTTCGAGGGTGGTTCGTTCGGGGCGAGGCACGCCGCTCCAGTTGGCAAGATCCATATCAACGTCCTTTGGTCTTCGAATGCAGTTCAGCGAATTCGGCCCGATGCTATCAGGTCTGCCAGCGCTTGTGGTAGCTCAATGTTGCCGGGCATGCCGGGCGCGGTTTCCGCAGGCGCCAGATGGCTTGTTATCGGCAGGACGCCTGCCCAAACCGGATAGTCCGCCTCGTCGATATCGCCTGGCGGAGCGTTGCGGACCTTGGCCGTGGCCTCGTCGATTTTCATCCGCAGGACAGATGTTGCCTTGACTTCCTGCGTGGTCATCGGCCGCAGGCTTTCCCAGCGTCCCGGAAACAGATCTTCGATGAGTTGGCGCAATGCATGGTTCTTTTCGTCGGGATCGTCGACCAGGCGAGCCGTGCCGAAGACCATCGCCGATCGATAGTTGACCGAATGATTGAAGGCGGAGCGGGCAAGCACATAGCCGTCCATGATGCTGCAGGTGAGGCAGACGGGCATGTCCTCGGAAGCGCGCAGAAAGCGGCTGGCGGAGGAGCCGTGCCAGTAGACGTACTCGCCTTCGCGCCAGTGCAGCGTCGGCGTCACATAGGGCGCGCCGTTGATGACGTAGCCGACGTGACAGAGGGGTGAGGCATCCAGAATGGCGTGGACGTCAGCGCGGGCGTGAGTGCCGCGTTTCGGGCTGCGCCGCACGCGGCTACGCTCTGTGGTGGGGTAATCCGCTGACGATGGTGGCAGGTGATCGCTCATGGCTTCTTCTCCGTTGTGCCATTGATCTCTGTCAGCAAAGAGGTATGATATATATAGCCAGTTTTTCAATTTTTAGCAGACCAGTTGAGGCTTCATGGTATCCGTGGTGCAGTGGGTGGCTATTGACCGGGCCGCGGGCGATCTGGAAGGGCAGGTCTATCGCGTGGTGCGCGATCGGATACTGCACGGGCATATGGCGGCGGGACAACGAGTGCCCTCGACGCGAGCATTGGCAATTTCTCTCGGTGTCGCGCGCTCGACTGTCGTCATCGCTTATGATCGCTTGAAAGCGGAGGGGTATCTGCAGTCGACGACAGGGGCGGCGACACGGGTCGCGGCGTTTTCGGCGCCGCTGCTTGGACAGTCCGTGACCCTTAGGTCCAAACCGCCTCAGACTACGGAGTTCGCCACGGGTGGTTTGTTCGAACCCGGTGTTCCGGATGTCGACGCATTTCCCCATGCCGTATGGGCAAGGTATCTCGGTGCGCGTGGCCGTTCGCTACGGGTGCACGATCTCGGCTATGGAGCGCATGGCGGCATTCGCGAGCTGCGCGAGGCGATCCTCGACCACATCGCGGTAACGCGCGGCGTGATTGCCAGGCCCGAACAGGTTGTGATCGTTCCGACAACCGGTGCGGCAATCAATCTGCTGACCAGCGTCCTGCTCTGGGCAGACCATCCGAACGATGGCGTCACCTGGATCGAGGATCCGGGCTATGCCACCGCGCACGCATTGTTCCGCATGGCCGGTGCCGCGCTTGTGCCGGTTCCTTGCGACGCGGAGGGTATCGACATTTCGCGCGCAGTCGGGCCGTCACCTCGACTGATCTACGTCACGCCCTCGCACCAATATCCGACCGGTGCGACCATGAGTCTTTCGCGTCGCCTTGCATTGCTGGAGTTTGCGCGCACCAGAGGCGCGATCGTGATCGAGGACGACTACGACAGCGAATTTCAATATGAGTCTCGCCCGATTGCCGCGCTGCAAGGGATCGACCGCGGAGAGGTCGTCGCCTATCTCGGCACGTTTTCCAAAACCCTCGCGCCCGGGCTGCGTGTCGCCTATGTCGTGGTGCCTTCAAGGCTGGTGGCGTCCGTCGAGGCGGCGCAGCGGCTAAGAGGCGCGATCGTGCCGGTCCATATTCAGGCGGCACTTGCCGACTTTATCCGCGAGGGGCGGTTTCGCGCTCATCTGCGCCGCATGAATGCAGTCTATGCGGAGCGCATGGCGGCTTCCGTTGCCGCTCTCAACAGCCATTGTAGCGCGTGGCTTTGTGTCGGTGCCGGGACGGGAGGGCTGCAGTTGGCAAGCTGGTTCCGGGATGAAACTGTCGATGACCTTGCGGCGATGCGTAGCGTCAATGCCCAAGGTTTCGCGCTGCGTGCGATGTCGTCGCTGCATCTGGGGCCGGCGCGGCCTGGTCTGCTGTTCGGCATCGCCCGAATGAACGCCGAGGGGGCGGATGCGGCGGCGGCGAGAATCGCAAACGCACTGGCGACGTCATCCGTCAGCGGCTGACGAACATCGCCCTGTATTCGCGCGGCGTCATGCCTTTCAGCGCCTTGAACTGCCTGTTGAAGTTGGCCGGCGAGGCGTAGCCGACGGCATCGCTGATGTGATGAATGGCCTGATCGGTGGAAGAGAGGCGGGCGCAGGCGTCGCCGATGCGCATGCGCATCAAGTAGTCGGAAATGGCGACGCCGGTATGACGCCGGAACATGCGATGCAGGCCGGAGACGCTGAGCGCGGCGATATCCGCCAGCTCGCCAAGGCTGATCGTACGGGCATAGTGAAGATGCATATGCGTGAGCACGCGGTCGATGCGTTCTCGGCTCTCCCTCGCGTCCGGCGTCTGGGCCGGCGTGCTGGCAAGCGGCATTGCCTGCCGGTCCTCCGACACGGTGACGAGGATGCCGAGCAGCGACAGCAGGCGTTCGACCGGAGGCTTCTCGAAAATGCTCTCGAAGGCCGGCCGCACAACCGCCGCGATATCATTCGAAAAGTGAAGGCCGTTATCGCCACGTCGCAGCATTGCCTCGATGGGCCGAAATTCCACGGCTCCGCCCGTCATCTGCAGCAGCCAATCGCGATGGAACCAGAGGACGAGCGCGATGTGCGGCTTCTTGTCCTCGATCTTGGCGCGTGAGACCCAGCTGTGCGGCAGGTTGGGGCCGACCAGTACGAGATCGCCATCTTCATATTCGCCGCTGTGATCGCCGATGAAGCGCTGGCCGATCGAGTTCAGCGTCAGGGTCAGTTCGAACTCCGGATGATGATGCCACTGAAAGGGAATGCAATCGTCCAGCCTGCGGTTCAGCATGCTCCACGATGCCTCAGGTGGACGAGACAGAACTTCGAGATAGGGCCTCATAGCGCGTCCATAGAATTATGAAGGCCAGAATAGTATCAGAATTGGCCATAGCCGGGCAACATGACGGCAGCGAATGGCGCTACAACATTTGTGTCACCCGAAATCAAAGGGGTAGCCAGATGGAGGAAACAGATGCAGCCAGCCTTGAAAAGAGATGCTCACCCGACCGCTTCCGCAGTCACGACGCAACTGAAGGATATCCAGAAGACATTGCCGCTCAGGGTGTTGTTGAAGGACGATTGGCAGCATTGGATCACCAAGGGCTATGTGATTGTTCGCCAGGCTGTGCCGCAGGCGAATGTCGAACGGCTTGTCGAGCTTCTCTGGCGTTTTGACGAGAAGGATCCGAGCGACCCTTCGACCTGGTATGCGCCGCAGCGGCGCGAGCACAAGATGAAGGAGCTGAACAATACCGGCATGCTGGAGATCTACAATCACCAGTATCTCTGGGACAACCGCATGGAAAAGCGCATCTACGATGTCTTCGTCGATATTTGGGATCGCGAGGATCTGTGGGTCACCATCGATCGCGCCAATCTCAATCCGCCGAAGAAGGTGAAGGGCAATCCGAACGGCTTCATCCACTGGGATGTCGACACCTCGATCCGTCCGATGCCCATCGGCGTCCAGGCCGTCTTGAGTCTGAAGAAGCAGGATGGCGACGTCGGCGGCTTCCAGTGCGTGCCGGAACTCTTCGAGCATTTCGATCGATGGGAAAAGACGCAGCCCGCGGATCGCGATCCGATGCATCCCGACATGACGGGCCTGTCGGTCGTCAACATCGACATGGAACCTGGCGATCTGATGATCTTCAATTCGCTACTCGCGCATGGCGTCCGCCCGAACCATTCCGACAACCGCGTTCGCATGGCGCAATACATCTCCATGCATCCGGCAGAATACGACAATGTCGCCGAGCGCGAGGAACGCATCCGCCTTTGGCGGGAACTGGACTCCCCGAAGCGCGACGCCTTTCCCGGTGATCCCCGCGAATGGGAAAAGCATAATGCGACCACAGCAAAGCTGACGCCGCTGGGCGAGAAGCTGCTGGGCCTCAAGGCCTGGTAGGCAGCTGAAGATCTAGTTCTTGAGAAGCATCGAGCGGCCTTGGGCCGCTCGATTTACTAGCGGTGATGCGAAGCGGTCAGATTTCGTTCCAGCGGCGGATGACCGGCTCGCTCAGGTCATGCTCGTAGCCAAGTACGCTGATGCTTGTGGTGTCGAGCACTAGATGCGCACCACCTTCCGGCGGCAGGCCGACCCAGCGAGCGGCGAAGACGCGCAGGAAATGGGCGCTCGAGAAGATCAGCACGGGGCCGTTGATGGCGCGAAGCTCGCTGATGATCCTGTCGGCGCGCGCGCCGACATCGGCCGAGGTCTCGCCATTCGGGCAGCCGTCGCGAAAGACCTGCCAGCCTGGCCGCTCCGCCAGGATCGCCTTGGTGGTGATGCCTTCATAGGCGCCGTAGTCCCACTCCGCCAGATCGTCCTTGACGATGCGACGGGCGCCGAAGCCGGCGAGCGCGCAGGTATTTTGCGCGCGCTGGGATGGGCTTGACCAAACGGCGGCGAAATCGATGGTTGGCAGGCGACCTGACACCTTGCGGGCGGCTTCTTCGCCGTCGGCTGTCAATGGGATATCCGTGCGGCCGGTATGCCGGCCGGAAAGGCTCCATTCCGTCTGCCCATGTCGCACCAGGTAGACTTCAGGATAGGCGCTGCTCATGCCGGTTCTCCTTTGTGCTTGGCGTGCGGAATTCTTTGCATCTGCCAGCGGCCGTGTCGAGAGATAGAGCATTTCCAACCCAAGCGGAAATGCTCTATCTCACTGTCCTTGCGCAACTCCGGACGCGAAACCGCTGCGTACTTTTGCTGGAATTGCACTAAAGCTGACTGACAGACAGCGTGACAACCGCCTGCAAAACCAAAGCCTTGCAGGCGGTTGTGAATCTCAGCGCTTCACGGCGCGGCGGACGCTGTAAAGCAGGATGGCGAGGCAGCCGGCAAGCAGCAGCAGCCCGCCGGCAAGCGGCGGCATGGCGAGAAACTCCACCGCGCCGGCAATGACGAGGATGAGGATCAGGCAGAGCGTGGCGAGGCTGCCGTCGTCAATGAACATGCCGATGAGTTCGGAGAGGGCGATGCGCAAGATGGTCATTGGGCTGCCTTTGCTGTTGTGCTGCCGCGCATGCCGCGGATGATGGCATAGGAGGCGAGCGAGACGATCGCGAAGATGGCGATCAGCGCGAGGTCCGCTCCCGGCCAATGCGCGCCGAGACCCTCGCCGGTCCAGAAGATGCCGAAGCTTGACAGCATCAGGCCGACGACGAATTTGAGGGTGTTTTCCGGCACGGTGGCGAGCGGACGATGGACCAGAAGCCCGATGAGCATGACGAGTACGAAGGCGGCAAGTGCGCCGAGGCCGGCATAGAGCGTCAGGCCATGCGCGCCGCCGACGGCGATGACGATGAAGACCACTTCGACGCCTTCCAGTAGTACAGCTTTGAAAGCCGCGAGTCCGGCGAGATAATCGGCACGGCGATCGGCGGATTGCGCCTGCAACGCTGCCGTCTCCTTGGAGAAGGCTGCCTCCTCGTCATGCAGGGCGATGACGCCGAGCGAACGGAGGATGGCCTTGCGCAGCCAGCGCATGCCGAAAAGGATCAGCAGAACGCCAACGACGAACTGCAATATTTCGATCGGTATCAGCGCAAGCAGCGGCCCGAAGATGAGGACAAGGGCCGCAAGCACGGCAAGGGCAAGTGCCGCGCCCGTCAGTGCCGGGCGCCAGCTGCGGGTGACGCCGACAGCGAGAACGATGGTGAAGGCTTCCACGACCTCGACGAACGAGCCGAGGAAGGATGCCGTCACAGTGGACAGAATGGGTGTGAGGTTGTTCATGAACTGATTCCCGAATGACGGTTAGGGCTTTGAATCGGCATGATATTTTTCGGATTGACTTCTTGATGTGCTGGATGAGCTGGCAAGGGGAGCATTCCAGCATGGCGACCATGGGTGTCGTTCACTTACGCCTCCTCGTGCCACGTTTGCTCCACGATCTATCGATGGCGCCGCGTAGCTGGCTGAGTTGGTCGAGGCTGTCTATGGCGGTATCCCGGCCCTTTGCCGCGAGCGCCACGATCAACGCCTCGATCAACACCATCGTTCCGCCATGCATGGCGAGGTGACCGGCATTGCCGCGTGGCACGGGCAGGACTTCGGCCACCCTGTCGGCAACCAGCAGGCCAAGGTCGTCGCTGATCAGGATAACGGGCACTCCATGACGGCCCGCATGTTCGAGCAGCACGTCTACTTCGCGGTAAAGCGGCGCATAGGCGATCATCAGCACGACATCACCGGTACCGACCCACAGCAGCCGGTCGGCAAGTGCGACGCCCGAGGAGGAGAGCGCGTTTGTCGGCAGGCCGATGCGATTGAATTGCAGGCTGGCATAGTCGGCCATGGCGCCCGATGGCCCAATGCCGAAGACATGACGCCGAGCGGCACCCGCCAGACTATCCACGCAACGCTCGAAGCTTGCTGCAAACGCATCTTCTCGCATGACCCTCAATGCCTGTTCATGCATGTCGATGACATGGCGAAGCGCATTGCTGGCCTGGCTGCCCGTCTCTGCCAGCGTGCGTTCCAACCGCGCGCCGGGCGACGGCGTTCCCGTCAGTTCGGCAAGCAGCGTGGCCCGGAGTGTCGACAGGCTTTCGAAGCCGAGGGCGCGGGCGGTGCGGACGACCGTTGCGTCGCTGGTGCCGGCGAGCTGGGCGATCTGGGCAGCCGAATTGAGCAGGGCGGCCTGCTTCTGGTCGACGAAGAAGCGCGCGATGCGTTGTTCCGCCGGCGCCAGCGTTTCCATCAGACCTAGAACGTGGTCGTCGAAGCTATGGTGCTTTTGCGTCTTTCCGCCCATCAGGAGTCTTCTCTATTGTAGTAATTGCTACCATTTTTATTACATGTAGCATTTGCTTCAATAAAAGGACAGCAGAAATAAAAACGGGCGCCTCGCTGTGTCGCGAAGCGCCCGTTGAGCCGGGTGATCATGGAAGGCTGCCGTATAGTTCCTCAAATCCCAATCGATTTAAGGATAAAATTATGCAGCAGGTTTAAAGCACTACGGCGACCTTTGCGCGTCACATAGGACGCGCGGCTCTGTAGGGCGGAGTATCCGCCCCGGACTATGCGGCCAGCGCCGCGCGCACGGCCGGGATCACCTTCTGGCCGTAGAGTTCGATACACCGCATCATCTTCTCATGACCGAGACCACCGGCGCTGTATTTCAGCTGGAAGCGATCGATGCCGAGCGTCTTGATGACCGGCGCGAGTTTCGCAGCGACGGTTTCCGGCGAGCCGACGTAGAGCGAGCCCTTTTCGATCTCGTTGTCGAATTCCGCGCGGGTCATGGGCGGCCAGCCGCGCTCGCGGCCGATGCGGTCGCGCATGGCCTTGAAGCAGGGCCATAGCTCCTCACGCGCCTGTTCATCCGTTTCGGCGATATAGCCCGGTGAATGGATGCCGACCGGCTTCACCGGCTTGCCCATCTGTTCGTAGGCGCGATGATAGAGGTCGACATAGGGCTGAAAGCGATAGGGGCTTCCGCCGATGATCGCGAGCATCAGCGGGAGATCGTAATGAGCCGCGCGCACCACCGATTCCGGGCTGCCGCCGACGCCGATCCAGGTCTTCAGCTGCCCGCTTTCGATGGTCGGGAAGACTTTCTGGTTGTGCAGCGGCGGGCGAATGCTGCCCTGCCAGTTCACTGGCTCGTTCTTGAGCAGGGCCGCGAACAGATCCAGTTTTTCCTCGAACAACTGCTCGTACTGCGACAGCTCGAAGCCGAATAGCGGGAAGGATTCCGTAAACGAGCCGCGGCCGAGAATGACCTCGGCTCGACCGTTCGAAACGGCGTTGAGGCTCGAGAAGCGCTGGAAGACGCGGATCGGGTCGTCCGAGCTCAGCACAGTCACGGCCGATCCCAGGTGGATCTTCGATGTGCGGCTGGCGATGGCGGCCAGAATCGTCTCCGGCGAGGAGACAGCGAAGTCTTCGCGGTGATGCTCGCCGATGCCGAAGAAGCCGATTCCAAGCTGGTCGGCAAGGACGCCTTCCTCGACTACGTTTCGGAGAACTTGCGCATGCGGAAGCGGCGCGCCGTTGCCATCGAAGGTGACGTCGCCGAAAGTATCGAGTCCGAATTCGACATTTTTTGTCGTCATGATTTTTCCTGTCATGTGTCGAAATGATAATGTTGAGACAGCATGTAGTGTCGCTCTCGATCATCCACTACCCGGAAAGTTTCGGCTGAAACCTTCGAAGAATTCGATATGCCGATGGCTACCAGTGGCGTTTGACATGCCGGCGTTGCCATCGGCAGCACTCGCGCCAATATTAGTTTGGCCGCCAGCTCAGGTGGATCAAGGGAGGAAATACATGGTCGCACTGAAAAAGGTCAATCTTACCAAAGCCTTTGCAGCCTTCGATGAGACTTGGAGTCCGCGCGTCGGTGGCGATATCAATGATTTTCAGATCAAGCTCGTGAAGCTCGAAGGTGGATTCCATTGGCACCATCATGACGACGAAGACGAGTTGTTCCTCGTCGTCAAGGGGACACTACGCATGAAGCTGCGTGAGGAAAACGGCGGTGATGTTGTGCTCGGGCCGGGCGAATACATCATCGTGCCGCATGGCGTTGAACATTGTCCCGTCGCCGAGCCGACATGCGAGGTGGTGTTGTTCGAGAGGAATACGACACTCAATACCGGCAATGTCGAAAACGAACGCACGATCCGTCAACCCAAGCGGCTTTGACGGCTTTGGCTCCTCTGCGGCTCGGCGAGGGCGGAGCCGCAGAAGACTGAACGTCTCATGTCAATCCAGTGCGAGCTTGTTCGATGGTGAACGGCAGCCTGCAAAAACATCCAGGCTGCGATCGTAGGCCTTCGTCGCAATGTCCATCATGCCGAGAACGCTGTGAAAGATGTTGTCGTGCGAATTCGGGCCTTCGGCGGCGCGTTTGGACAAGCATGCCATGTTGTAGCCGGCCGCCTTTGCCAGATCGTCCGCCATCCACACCAGCATCGGCACCTGCGTCTGCTGGGCCGGCGCGATGATATAGGGCGCACCATGCAGATAGATGCCGTTTTCGCCGAGGGATTCGCCGTGATCGGAGAAGTAGAGCACGGCGCCGGATACCGAATTCGAGCGCTGCTTCAGCTTGTCGATGACCATCGAGACGATGTGGTCGGTGTATAGGATGGTATTGTCATAGGCATTGGTGATTTCCTCCCGCGAGCAGGAGCTGAAATCGTTGGAGCGGCAATCCGGACGGAAGCGGCGGAACTCCTCCGGATAACGCTGATAATAGGCGGGCCCGTGGCTGCCTAGCTGATGCAGCACGAGAACGCTGTCCCCTTTCACCTTGTCCAGCCAGCCATCGACCTTGTCGACAAGGATTTCGTCCTTGCATTCGCCATCCTTGCAGAAGCGGGGATCGCCCAAAGGCGGCAGATAGGTATAGGAGACGCGGTTCGTCAGATCGTAGCTGCCAGTGTCGTTGTCCAGCCAGGTCACGTCGACCTTTGCGTGGGTCAGCACGTCGAGCAGGTTTTCCGTCTCCAGTCCCTTGCGGTGGCTGTATTGTTCGCGCGTATAGACGGAGAACAGGCAGGGGATCGATGTTGCCGTTGCCGTCCCGCAGCTGCTGGTGTTCGGGAAGTACACGACATTGCGCTTAGCGAGCTCCGGATTGGTTATCCTGTCGTAGCCGCCAAGCGAGAAGTTCTGCGCGCGGGCCGTCTCTCCGGCCACGATGATCGTCACGCGCGGCTTGCCGCCATCGACCACGCCGACCTTGCGGGCATCCATTCCGAGGGGCTGGGCGACAACGTTGGCGTTCCGCTGCATATCGATGACATAACGCACGGCACTTGCAACCGGAATTACCGGATTGAGGGTATCCATCAGGTCGCGATGGGCGCGGCCAATGCCGGCATAGGTCTTGTAGAAGGTGGTGCCGGCAGCGACGAAGACCGCGGAGCAGGCAAGAATGACGGCGGTGTTATAGGCGAGTTTCTTCAGAATTGGACGGTGGATGAGCCGCACCCAAACGATCAGCAGCGAGGGGAGAACACCGGTCAACAATACATGCGTTGCGAAGCGCGCGGTGATCAGGTGTCCAGCTTCCGCACCCGTCGATACCGCCGCATTGCGGATCATTTCCTTATCGATGATCACGCCGAACTGGTCGTTGAACCAGGAGCATACCGATGCCACGAGAACGAAGAAGATCAAGACGGGCTTGGTGACGTATTTGGCGGAGAAAAGGGTGAACAGCCCCATGATCCCGGCCGAGATGCCCGCCACGAAGGCGGCGAATGCGACAGGTTCGGCGGAGAAATAGTCGGAAGACTTCGTCCAGAACATCCGGTTTGTCACAAGAAGCACATAAAGGGTGACCAGAAGACATAATGTGACGCTGCCGATGGCTGGCCTGACGAGGCGTCGGCCAGATGAGGTCTTGTCGTCGTTCAATGGTTTTCTCCGAGGCATATCCGGTAGATCGAGCCGGAAAACCCTTACCGCAGGGCGCAGCTTTGATTGCGAAAGCGGACGACCTTGGCGACCATTCCTGACATTAACCTGAACGATGGAAATTTCATCACCGTTGTTTGCACCGCGAAATCGACACGCAATAGTTGATGCGAGCCTTGCCTGATGGCTCGACATGAGCAGTCCAACTATGCGGGAAGCGTGTCGTTGCTGCGCCTATTCGCCGGTTTGGAAATAGGCCTCAAGCCGATAGCCATCAGGATCGATGATAAAGGCGGCATAGTAGAACTGGCTGTAATCGGGCCGGATGCCCGGCTTGCCATTGTCTTCGCCACCATTGGCGATGCTGGCGGCGTAGAAGCCATCCACCGCTTCCTGGCTCGGCGCGACAAAACAGAAGTGCAGGCCCGAGCCGCGGTCGGCTGGGACCGGTCGCTCCACTTCGCTGACCCAGAACTGGGCGCGTTCCGCACCATAGCCTACCGTGCCATCGAAATTGCTCAAGCGCTCGTAGCCGAGCGGTGCCAATGCGGCATCGTAGAAGGTCTGCGCCCGTGCCAGGTCTTTGACGCCGATGGAGATATGGTCGAACATAGAAACGAGCTCCCGCCATGTTGCCCCGGAGCTTTACTGAAGCCGGTGCCCCTGGGGAGGCGCTGATCTTCGAAGTCCGCAGGTCCGATTTCGCCTCACAATCTTGCAACGGTCATGCGAAGTCAACAAAGCGATACGACGGGTTGCAAGCTCACTCGATTGCGGCTTTTCTGATGTCATTGACATCGCTCGAGAGCTGCCGATCCCGATGGATGATATCGCCCGCAAGGGCGTCTTGGCCGCGACGCAGATTTTTTTGAAGTGACTGTCGATTTTCAAAAAGCTGTTTCGTTGTCACTATGAGCGGGCTTGTTAGGCGGCAATGGTGCCGGCGTCTCGCTTCCGGAGGACACTTCCAATGCGTTTCATGTCTATCGTCACCTCTACCGATTTCCTGCAGCCGTCGCCGGCGCTCATGGAGGCTATCCACAAGCTTGCCGATCGCGAAATCAAGGCCGGCCGCATGATCGATACCGCGGGACTGATGCCGCTTGCGACCGGCGCTCGCGTCACGATCAAGGATCGCAAGCTGAGCGTTATCGACGGCCCCTTCGTCGAGGCCAAGGAGGTCGTCGGCGGCTACGCGATTTTCGAGCTGCAGAGCAAGGAGGAGGCCGTGGCACTGGCGGTCGAATTCATGCAGTTGCACAAGGATCTCATGCCCGGCTGGGAAGGTACATGCGAGGTGCGTCCCTACTTCGATCCAAATGCCGAGGGCATATGCGACCCGCTCGCCGAAGCCAGGGCATGATGCCTTCGATCCGCCATAGGGGCAGGCGGCCTTGACGGCCGCCGGCACCCATCGGGCGATCCTTGCCGTCTGGCGGGTCGAGCAGCCGCGGCTGATCACCAGCCTGGCGCGATTATTGCGCGATGTGCCGCTGGCCGAGGATCTCACTCAGGAAGCATTGATCGTGGCTTTGGAGCGATGGCCGGAAACGGGCATCCCCGAACGCCCCGGCGCGTGGCTTATGACGACGGCCAAACGTCGGGCGCTCGATCATCTGCGCCGTCGCCGGATGCTTGATCATAAACACGAGATGATCGTTCGCGAGATGGAGGAGGACGAGCAGATCATGCCCGATCTAGATACCCCTCTCGATGACGATATCGGCGATGAGATGTTGCGCCTGATCTTCACGGCCTGCCACCCGCTGATTTCGCGTGAAGCGCGTGTGGCGCTGGCGCTGCGGATGATCTGCGGCCTGACGACGGAAGAGATCGCCAGGGCGTTTCTCGTGTCGGACGCAACGATTGCGCAGCGCATCGTTCGCGCCAAGAAGACATTGTCTGAATCGGGGCTCACCTATGAGACGCCGCATGGCGACGAGCTGTCGCAACGGCTGGCCTCCGTGCTGGAGGTGGTCTACCTGATCTTCAACGAGGGCTATACCGCAGCGCGCGGTGAAAACTGGCTACGGCAACAATTGTGCAACGAGGCGCTGCGGCTCGGTCGCGTCCTTATATCCGTCGCTCCGATGGAGCCGGAGGCGCACGCGTTGCTGGCCCTGATGGAGTTCAATGGGTCCCGCTCCGCGGCGCGGACGGATGCCGACGGCAATCCGATCCTTCTGCTTGAACAAAATCGCGCTCGTTGGGACCGGCTGCAGATCCAGCGCGGCTTGCTGTCCTTGAAGCGGGTACAGCAGCTTGGCGGCGCCGGTGGAGCCTATGCGCTTCAGGCTGCGATCATTGCCTGCCATGCCAAGGCAAATACGGCGGCAGAAACCGATTGGCGGCGGATTGCCGATCTTTATGCGGAGCTTGCCGATCTTATCCCGTCTCCGGTCGTGGAACTCAACCGCGCCGTCGCGGTCGGCATGGCTGACGGTCCAGAAGCGGCGTTGGCAATTATCGAGCGTCTGCAGGATGAGCCCGCGCTCAAGGACTATCATCTCCTGCCGAGCGTTCGCGGCGATCTTCTCTACAAATTGGGCCGATACGAGGAAGCGCGGCTGGCCTTTGAGGCGGCCGCCGCGCTTGCTGAAAATCAAAGGGAACGTGATCTCCTGCTGCGCCGTGCCGCAGAAGCTGCCGGCGCGGAGAAGGGATGACCCGCCTTTTGGGCGGGCCATTCTGCTTCGAGCTACTCCGCAGCCTGATAGTTCGCCGCTCTTGCGCTGGATGAGCGCGGGCCGACGGCGGCAAGCAACGTGATAGCGGCGGCAAGGATCGTCACGAAGCCGATGCCGGCGATATAGGGGTTCCAGCCGAAGCTCGGCGCGGCGCTGAATACAGCCGAAGCTGCGGCCAGAACGATGCCGCCGCCGATCTGGAAGGAGGCGAAGAGCATGCCGGAAGCCAGACCGGACTCATCGTCGGCGACTTCGGATAATGCTGCGACCTGGATCGACGGATAGGTCATCGCATAGCCGACGCCGAGCAGGATCTGCGAGACAGCGACGAGCACGATCGTGTCGATGTGTCCCGCCGACAATACCCAGAAGAGATAGCCGATGGCCTGCAGGCCGACGCCGAGCGTCATCAGTGTCGTGGTGCCGCGATTCTGCCCGATGGTGGCAAAGCGCGGAGCCAGGAACATCACGCAGGTTCCGCCGATGGCAAATGCGAAGCCGGTCGCGAAGGCCGACCAGCCGACGACGGTCTGGTAATAGAGCGTGGCGATGAACTGGAAGCCGACATAGGCACCCTGAAACAGGGCGGCGATCGCATTGGCGTGGCTAAGCTTGGCGCGGCGGAACATGGCGAGCGGTACCATCGGATCGTGATGGCGCGATTCCACGATCAGGAACAGTACGATCAGGATCAATGCGGCGAGGAGCGAACCCCAGGTCGCAAAGGCTTGCCAGCCGTCGGCAGCGGCGTTGGTAACGCCGAAGACGAAGAGCAGCAGGCCGGGAGTGATCGTCAAGGCGCCCGCCCAGTCGAAGCGCGCGCCGGAGCCGCTTCGCTTGTGGTCGGGAGGCAGAATAAGCGGAGCGACGATCAGCGCGAGGATGGCGACGGGCGCACCCATGACGAGGGTTGCTCGCCAGCTGATGAGGGTGGCGGCTCCGCCCAGCACCATGCCGAGCACGAAGCCGGCAGCGCCGGTCGAGGAGAAGACGCCGAGCGCCTTGGCGCGAGCGCTGCCTTCCCCGAAGACGGAGAGCAGGAGGGCGAGGGCAGCCGGCGCCGTGAATGCCGCAGCGATGCCCTTGATCAGGCGGGCGGCGATGAGGGTCGGGGCGCTATCGACGAAAGCGCCGGCAATGCTGGCGAGAGCAAACACCGCGAGCGACCAGAGGAAGACGCGGCGATGGCCGAAAAGATCTGCAACGCGACCGCCGAGCAGCAGGAAACCGCCATAGCCGAGCACATAGGCGCTGACGGCCCATTGCAGCGAGGTCGCCTGCATGCCCAGCTCTTTCTGGATCGCCGGCAGGGCCACGCCGATGGTGGAGACGTCCATGGCGTCGAGGAAATTGGCGGCGCATAGCAGCAGCAACGCCAATCCCGCCCCGCTTCGGGTCTGGGAAGAAGTCATCGGAATCGTTCCTTTCTGTGCAGCCGTCTCTTGGGAGGTTGAAAGCGGCAGGGAACGAGAAAATGTACATCTTCAAATCCTATTGCAAATTGATAGTAACCATGTCAGGTATTACTGGCGATGATGAATGATGCGACCCTTCGAAAAATCGATCTCAATCTGCTGCTCGCCTTCTCCGTGTTGATGCAGGAGCGGAATGTGAGCCGCGCGGCCGAGCGCTTGCTGCTCGGACAGCCCGGTCTTTCCGCAGCACTTCGCCGGTTGCGCGAGACGCTGGATGACGAATTGTTTGTGCGCGTCGGGCGCGGTTTGCAACCGACGCCGCGGGCGCTTTCCATTGCGCCGGCGATAGAGGATGCGCTTTCCGGCATCGAGCGCGCCATTCGGCCGCCGGCCGCCTTCGACCCGGCGGACTGGCATGGTGAGTTCCGCATCGGTCTCTGCGACAACTTCGAATCCTCCTTTTTCGGGCCGTTGGTGGCACGGCTGCGCCAGCTCGCGCCGAACGCGAGGCTGACCAGCGTCGGGTTCGATCGGCGCGACGCCGTGCGCCTACTGGACGAAGGCGCCTTTGAATTCAGCATCTCCCTGCATGACGAACCTGCCTCCTGGCACATACGGGCGCCGCTATTCGAGCAGGCGTCCCTGTGCATCTACGACGCCCGGCATCTGAATTGCGCGGCGCCGCTCAGCCTGAAGCAGTTCGCCGGAGCGCCGCATGTGACCGTTTCGCTTGAGGGCGCCACGTCCAGCGGTGTCGATGTTGCTCTTGCGCGCCTCGGTCATCGCCGCCATGTCGTGGCGACCGTACCCCGCTTTTCAGCCCTGCCGACGACGCTGCGAGCCATTCCCGCCATCGCCACGGTTCCCGAGGCCATAGCCCGCTGCATGGCGCAACTGCACGATCTGACGATTTCGAAGCCGCCGTTCGAGCTGCCGGCCGATCCGGTGACCATGCTCTATCGGCGTGTCGATCAGGCTGACAGCCGTTCGGTGTGGTTCCGTCGCCTGTTCGTGGAGGTGGTGAAGGACGCGCTCTCGGCGAGCGGCTGCAGGATGGACGTATCGACCGACGCCTGCTGCTACGATCCGCCGGTACTGGCGGAAGCGGTGTAATCCTCCAGTTCAGCGTTTGAAGCGGAGATCGCTTCACACCTCCTGCGGAAGCACTTTAGCCATCGGGATAGGGCATGCCGTCCTTGTGCACGAACCGTCCGTCGGTGCTCGAGCTCATCATATCGATGTCGGAGCAGGTGATGAGATCTGTCGGCGAGCGCGTTCCGGCCTCAAGATAAATTGCCGTACTGCCAGACTTGTTGACCAGGTGGTGACCATTGCCCGAAGCCTTTGGAAAGGCTGCGCAATCGCCGGCGCGCAGCACCGTTTCGCCGTCATCCTCGATCAATGTCAGTTCACCTTCGAGCACATAGACGAATTCATCCTCTTCCGAATGCCAATGCCGCTGGCTCGACCAGTTGCCTGGCGGCAGCCGCATGAGGTTGATCCCGAAATCCGTCAGGCCTCCGGCATCCCCCAGTCGTTGCCGCATGCGCTCGGCACAGGGGTCGTTGAATGGGGCTGGATAGCGCGTACCTTTATGTTTCGGCACCGCCGCAACATCGATCTTCGGCATGAGAGACCTGCCTGCGGTTTGCCATGGATGTGGCGAGTTAAAGCGTAGGCGGGAGCCTAACAAAAGCCATAGCAGGTCGTCCAGCGAAAGGCTTGAACTCTGTCGTCCTTGTTCCGATCCTGGCGCCTATGGTAGTTTAGGCTCGGAACTGCGGCACGGGACGAGATGAGGCATCTTGCACATCCAGGTTACCAATTCTGCGCGCTGCTATTGGCGGGATCGTTCTTCGCGCCGTCGGCAGATGCTTTCACCCCAAGCGATGTCTATACAGCCGTCAGTGTCGTAACGGGCCAAGGTGCGGAAAATCGCGCCAAGGGCTTTGTGGATTGCCTTGAAGAAGTTCTTCCTAGCGTATCGGGCAATTCACGGTTGGCCAACGGCAAGGAACTGCAAGCGGCTCGCGAGCACGCCGCAGACTATATCGAGGGATTTTCCTACCGCGACCGGCTGGCGGACCGGCCCGTTCATGACGAACAGGGGACTTACGACAGGCCTCACGATCTCACATGCCGTTTTCGTAAGGATCGGATCGACAATCTGCTGGAAAGGCTCGGTTCCCATCCGTGGCTCGCCAAACGGCCCATGCTCGAGGTGCTACTGAATGTGCGCCGCGGTGACGCGGCATATCAAGTGACGGCTGAGAATGGCCGCGACCTGGCCATGCGACAGGCATTCGGTGCCGCATCCGATCTTACCGGTATCGACGTGACCTTTCCTTCGGAGGAGGGGGACGATGGGCGCGCGGTGGCGGGTGTCGTGCCCCTGTCGGGCGAACTGGACTGGAGCGATAGCGAAGGAGGCTGGATCGCAACATGGGGGCTGAACATTCAGCAGAATGCGGACAATAAGCCCCATGAGGTGCGGTGGCAGGCGCGGGGTGTCAGCTTCGACGATGCCTTCCGGCTGGCGCTCAAGGGAGCCGCGCAGGTTCTCTCCGGCAATGGTGAACCCGTCGGCGTGTTGGCTCCCGCAGCGAAATGAGCGCCGCTCCCGTCCTCCCATGATCGAGGCTACAAGCCCTTCTCGAAAGCCGGCATGCTCTTCCAGCCGGACCAGCGGCCGGAGAATATCTCTCGAGATCGTCTTGCGAGCCCGGGTTTGCCGCTCAGCGTATAGACGACAACGCCCATCAGCGGCCGTATCAGGTGAGGCAGGAAGAACTTGATGCTGTAATTGTGTTTCCGCATCACATAACCCATGCCCATGCTATAGGCGCGCATCTTCGCGACATTGGCGGCGCTGGTGCGGTCGCTGTGATCTTCAGGATGGTGGCCGATCAGCGTCGGCATGTAGTAGCCTCGATGCCCGGCCTTCAGCAGCCTCAGGGCAATATCCTGAACTTCGTATCCGCCCCAGCCTGTGCCCGCGCCGGGGCCGATTTCGCCGTCGAACCCTCCGACCTCTCGGAATGCGCTGGTGCGGATGATGACTGCCCATTCGATCAGCGTCGTCCAGACGGTCTTTCGGTCGATGAAAGTCGGAGCATTTTCGAAATTGCCCATGATGGTATTGCCTTCGACATCGGCGGCGCGGCCGCTGTAGAAATCGCTCGGATGGCTCGATCTCAAGGTATCGAGCTGCGCGATGAAGTCGTCGGGATACCAGCAGTCGTCGTCTGGAAAGAGAAGCCACTGGCCGCTCGCAAGACTGGCGCCGAGGTTGCGGGCCCGGCAAACGCCACGGCTTTCCGCTCGCTTCCTGATGATGTGCAACCGGCCGGACCAGGCGTCGAGAATGGGGCCTAACCGATCATCGTTGTTCTGATCGACGACGATGATCTCAAAACTACCCGTTTTCTGGGCTGCAAGCGAACTCAGGAGTCTTTCGATTTCGTGGGTTCGACCCAGCGTCGCGACGACTATGGAAAGCATAACTTCAGATTCTTGCAGTACCATTGCAATTCCAACTAACGAATAGACAGCCGAAAACCGGTATTATAAATTTCATTGTTTTCCAATGCTTTTAATAGACCGGAGAGTAATTTAAGAAAATTGATTTAGTCACAAATTGCATGATGGTTTTACGTTGAGTTAGTTGAAGGTGCGTATTCGGTAAAAAGTGCAGCAATTGACGGTGAAAAGCCCGGGCTTTTGATCAGGATCTTCTCTTGAAAACAGTCCGCATGACGCGATAGTGCCATATTACATTGAAATGCCTATCAAAATCTCTGGAAGAGCTCAATGCTGCCATGTGAGTGCAAGCCCCCATATCAGCCCAAAAATGGACTGTGATCTCATGACGGATCTATTCTAACAGGCTGGTATTTCCAAACTTCCCAAGGTTTGGGCAGTCGGTCATTTTCATAGGGTGCGTTTATTGTCCGCATATACTCGCGAGCCTGCGGGATCACGCGAGTGCGGGAGGCGAAATGCGCAAAAGGTGTCCTCAAGAATGAGTATTACTGAAACAACATCCACCTCCTGGTTCGGGCGTCTCAAGAATGCGTTGATAGGCGTCCTCGTCGGCCTTGTCCTGCTGATCGGATGCGCTTGGCTGCTGATCTGGAACGAAGGGCGCGCCATCGGCACTTACCGGGCGCTGGCGGAAGGTGCCGCTCAAGTCGTGTCGATCCCCAGTGATGCCGTCCAATCCTCGAACGAAGGCAAGCTCGTTCATATCAGCGGTGCGGTCAAACCGAACGGTGTGCCGCAGGACGGCGATTTTGGCGTGTCGGCGCGGGACGCAATTGCGTTGTTCCGCCAGGTCGAGATGTTTCAGTGGGTCGAACACAAGCAGAGCAGCTCCGAAAAGAAGCTGGGCGGAAGCGAGGAAACGACCACGACCTATTCCTACACAATGGAGTGGCGTTCGGAACTTGTACGATCCAGTGATTTCAAACAGGCGGAAGGCCATCAGAATCCGGAACGCATGCCCGAAAGCAAGACTTTCGCCATCGAACGCGCCGGCGTGGGTGCGTTTTCGGTGTCGGGGAAAGCAATTGCCGATATCGGCGCCTATTCCGATCTCACGCCAACGGACGAAGAGCTTGCAAAGCTCGGGCCGGGGTTTGGAACAGATAGGCCGGTGCGACGCGACGGTCATGCCGTCTATATCGGTCGGGGAACGTCATCACCAGAGGTGGGCGACCTTCGCATTTCCTACCAGCGGATCGATGCAAAGGAGGCCAGCGTCGTCGGCAGGCAAAATGGTGCCACGCTCGTTCCTTACGAGACGACCAATCATCACAGCATCCTTCTCAGCGCCGCGGGCGACATCGATTCTGCGCAAATGTTCAAGGCCGCCGAGAAGGAAAATGCGATCATCACTTGGCTGGTAAGAGCGGCCGGCATGGTCGGCCTGTTCGTCGGCTTCGTCTGCATCTTCTCGCTGTTGAGCGTAATCGGCGATGTGATCCCGTTCATCGGATCCATCGTCGCGTTCGGAACGACGGTTCTGGCTATTATTCTGACTTTGCTCGTCGGCCCGCTGCTGATCGCCATCGGCTGGCTGGCATATAGGCCAATGATTTCCATCGGCATCATCGCAAGCGGCATCGCGCTGGCCGCACTTGTGATCCGCTATCGCAAAAGGAAAGCCACGCAATCGGTGGCATAACGGCCGATCACCCAACAAGACAGCGGTCCGGCAGATTTGTTTGCTGGACCGCTTGCGTGGAGCTTGAGGGGAGGGCAGGTAGCCGATACGAAAGGCTCCGCCGAATCTTCCGGCAAGCCTTGGTCCGACTATCCGGCGATGCCGGTATAGAGCCCTTCCGCGAGCCGTCGCCATGTCAGGCCGCTAATGCTTTCCATGGCGGTTTGCCGCATTCTGTGACGCTCAGCTGCAGGAAGCGAAGCGGCGCGTTCCAACGCCTTCGAGAGACCTGCCGGAATGGTGGAATCGTAGACGATCCCGTTTACGCCGTCGTGGACGGTTTCCGGCAAGACTCCGAGATCGGGAACGATAACCGGCCGGGAAAACGACAGGGCGTTCAGCGCCGAGCCGGAGGTAAGAATTCTGCTGTAGGGCAGAACCGCAAAGTCCGACGCATTGAATATCCATTGCAGTTCCGCATCGCTAAGGCGGCGCTCGATCAGCGTGATGCCGGGCACGTTGCTGGCCATCCGGGCGACCGTTCCCGGAACGTAGGGCGGCATCGGCTGACCGGCGATGATGAGGCGGATGGATGGATGTTTCATACGCACGAGGCGAAATGCCTCGATGAGAGGCTCGATACCCTTGTAGGGCCGCAGCATGCCGACGAACGAAAAGACTATGTCGCTTGCTGCAAGGCCCAGGCGCGCGCGGGCAGTCGCCTCGCTGACGAAATTCTGGTAGACGCCGACATAATTGGGGTGCGGGAGGATGACGATCCTGTCCTCCGGCAACGGAAATTCCTCTTGCACGACCTGTATGGCGCCTGCCGAATGCAGATGTATCCGGTCGGCGCAGGCGGCGATTTCCGTCGACAGCGCCCTCTCCACGGCGAGATAGGGGCTCTCGTGCGAAAGTGCGTTGTGAATCGTCCAGATGACGAAGCCGCCGAGGCTGCGGAACGTCCGAAGCTTGGAAATGAAGGCATCCTTCAGCGCTTCGGCAGTCGCGTAGTTCGGCGCATAGGCAATGATGGTATTTGTCCAATGCAGATGGAAGATGTGCTTGCGCCGCACGCTGCCGCGTTCCGCCCGCAAGGCGGCGATGGCCTGGTCTATTGTGCCGGGGCCGATGGTGCTTTCATCCGGGAACGATACTTGTATCAGCGGCTGATAGGGGTTGGCAGACCCGTAGTCGGGGAAGAAATGGATACGCGCCGTGCTTGATGTCGGCAGAGGCATGGGAGCCGCATCTTGCGGGAGAGCCGGTCGAGCGGATGTCGTGCCGGCATGCTGCGCATCGCCGAGGGCATCGAAGCATCGCGTCTGCTCCGTTCGCAACAGCTTGAAAAGCTGCACCATCTCGGCTTGAAAGTCCGTCAGGACCTGCTGTTGAGCAGCCACTTCCGAAATGCGCGTTTCAAGTGTTGCAAGCTGCGCCTGGTCGATAACTCCCCCATGCACCGCAGCCTTCCTGAGATTCAGATCGTCCATTCTGCCCAAGCCCAGTGATCATCGAAATTGGCATATCGTCTAATCTGGAATCCTTGCGCCGGCCTGTCTTCGTTCTAGGCGGGTGTCGGCTTGGCGAGGATGTTCCCCGCCGGGCGGGCGGCTGTTTCCGACAGGCTCACGCAAGCTTATCGACCTACCACGAAGGCGAGGCGAAGACTGCCTTCCGTCTCTTGGGGATGCGGGACGGCTGGTCGGCGTTGTGACGTTTGCATTCGGGGCGGCCTATGCCTTTTGCAATCGCTTGGCTCGACCCTTCGGGCGGAGGGGCGATTAAGGCGATCCTTGTCGGTGACCGTTCTGCGGGCGTCATGAGTTCGGCGCTCGCCTCATGTGAGGCACATCCGGAATCCATATTTGGGCGATACGCTAATGGCTGACGACATCATCACGAATTCCGAAGAACATCAGGGCGAGGCGACCCGTCGGGTCGAGGCGATCAACAGTGATCTCGATGCGATCCTGGCTCAGCAGCGGCAGATGATCGATCTTTATGTCGAAGGTGCGGAGTTGCTGCAGGGCATGTTCAAGGATCAGCAGGATCGGTTTGCCTCACTGGGTAGCCGGCTCCCGATGGAGCCCGTTGCTGACCAGAGCGAAGTGCATTCGATCGATTTCGTCGTGCCGGTCTATAATTCGCTGCACCATGCGAGGCTTTGCATCGCCAGCATATTGCAACATGCGACGCCGCCCTATCATCTTTACGTGGTCGATGACAAAGGCGACAGCCACACATCGCGCGAACTTGCAGTTCTGGCCGCCGGCCTCGATAATGTGACCTTGATCGTCCACAGCCAGAACGCCGGCTATCTTAAGTCGGTCAACGAGGCAATGGGACTCGGAAAGTCTGATATCTGCGTTCTCGTCAATTCGGATGCGATGCTTTCCCCGGGCACTTGCGAGCGGCTTCGCGGCGGCTTTGCAAGGGACGCCCAGATCGGCGTCATCACCGCCGTATCCACCTGGGCCAACTGGACGAAAATACCCTTTCCTCCCGGCACAAACATGCTCGACCTGCGGGAGTTCATCGCGCGACAGAATGATCTCGGTCTTGCTGATATCGGAAACGCGTCCGGATTCTTCTTTGCGATACGGCGCGAGTTGTTCGACACGCTCGGCCTGTTCGACGAGGCCTATAATCCAGGCTATTGGGAAGAAACGGATTTCTGCATGCTTGCTCTGGAGAAAGGCTGGCGCGTCGTCGTCGACCGGCAGCTCTACATCTACCATCACGGCTGGGGCAGCTTTCAGAGTTCCGGCCGCGACTTTCACATGGCGCGCAACAGATCGACATTCATGGCGCGCTGGGAACGGCAGTACGCTGCGCTGGATGCGAACTGGCGTCTCCACAATCCGACGGACGCCGTCTCCTCGCGGCTTGCAGCCGTGTCGCAGACCCGGTCCGACAAGCCGCGCATTCTTTTCGTGAGCATGGATGGCCGCAGGATTGAACAGTCGATCGCACTGATCCAGCTCGTCAACGGATTGGTGGCTGAAGGTATCAGCGCAAACATCGTCTATCTCAGCGGTATCGACGAAACGCTGCTGGACATGACCCCCATGTATTTCCGGCCGCTGATCATCGAGGCATCCGTCGAACAGATCAGAAGCTACAATATCTATGTCGGAACCTGCGAACAAACATCGGAGCTGATCGAGGCTTTCGATCCGTCGCTGGGTGCTACGTTGTTCAGCTTTGCCGCGAACGATCGCGGTTCTCCGCAGCTTCGGCACGGCCCGAAAAGAGCACGCCCGATCGCACGTATGCCCGGTTTGATGGATGGCCACAGGGATGTGCCAAGCGTGCTTCCCGGCGTCAATCTCGATATTTTCTATCCACGGGACATGCCGCGTACGAGCGACGTCCTTCTTTGCATTACCGAGGCGATGTGGAAGGAAGATCGGGCCGGGATCGTTCGCTTCTGCGGTATTCTGAGCGAGGCAATGCCCGGTATCCGCGTCGCGGCAATCGGCCCTGCCGCAATAAAGGTGGACCTTCCGGCAATTGCACATCGTGGCAATCCGCACCGGCTGACTGAACTTGCAAATTACTATTCCGAAGCTGAGATCGTTCTGCATTGGGGTGCCGCCAGCCAGTCAAGGTTGACCTTCCTGGAGATTGCCGCATGTGGCGGCATTGCAATGATGGATACCGGGTCGGCGGAAGTTTGCGGTGCCGAGCATATGAAAAACGCCTTGTTGGCCGACAGCCGCGATCCGCTATCAATGTCGGCTGCAATCACCGGTTTGCTCCAATCGCCCTTGCTGTTGGCAACGATGCGGGATGCGGCCCTTTCCATCGGCAATTCCCGGTCGCTACAGGCCGAGGCGGCACAGATGGCAGCGATTTTTCTGGACGCCGGCACGGCCACGCATTCCGACGCGATGCAAAAGGCATCCTAGCCGGCGTATCTGACAAAGAGCGTCTTGCTAGCGGGGGCGTAAGCCATCCCGACGTGGAAGCCGTCGAGTTTGCGATGGCATGCATTGAGCCGGGTGGCCGAGGCTATCTTGAAACCACTGAGATGAGGCACGCCAAAACCCGTTCCCGGAACGATTGCCATGTCTCTGAATTCCGGAACCCTGGGAAAAGGGTGAAGGGGGATCTTACCTTAACAAAGAACGGACAGGATAAGATCCGATTTGCAGCTTCGTCTTTGCTTGCGCGCATAGACGATACCCACATCTGCAGTAGTCGGAACTGTTTAAAGAGCCGCATGACGGTCTGCGCACCGGCGCTGATAACCTGCGCGCCAGCTGTCATTGGCTTTATATAGCGTTTTTTGTAAATTGTTGGCGCACCAATCAGGATGAAAATAACAACACATATGTTATTGAAATAAAAATATAATTTTAAGTCCTAGCAAAGAAGGCCGACGACCTTAGTGTGCGAGTCGTAGGGCTTAGACAGAGACGCGGATCACAATACGTGAGAGGAGGTATTCACCGGATTGGACTTGGAGCCCCCAGAGCCCTTCACAATCAAACGTCGTACCGATCATTACGGGCCAGATGTAACTAAGACCAGATAACGCTGTTTGTGGCAGTCCAATTGCAATTCTCGACACCTCCTTGCCGTTTGGGTTCGTGATGCAGATCTGCAGTCCGCGCGTTCCATTGGGCTCAAGCTTTTCCCAACCAACTATGCAGACTATTGGCCACGCTGCCTCACAAGGAATCTGTGGTACATAGAAAGTCTCCCACGCCCCACCTAGTATGTGCAGTCGTCCTTGAAAGAAGTCGCATGAATTAAATGGCATGAGAGTGGAGACTTGAAATCCACCTTCAATGTCCGCTGCATTGATCGTAGTCCAGTCGTCTGGAAGACGCCCTGCCTTGCTGCCTTTGCCGCCTTTAACACGATATTCTCGGATCAGGTCGCCGGCTGTCGTTCTATGTCTGAGGACCGTATCTCCGCCGGGCACTGCGTGTTGCCCAGGTTGAGATGTGCTTCTTCCAGCCTCGCCAATTTCGATATTGAAGACGTCACCCGGCTGTACCTCTGCGGTGAAGGACATTCCATCACCACCGTCGCCACCATCACCGCCGATAGCACCCGCACCTATTGCTCCAGCGCCGCCTCCGCCAGCCCCCGGCGGAGGGATATTGGTCAACGTTAGAAGGCGTTCGAGCTCCTCCGGAGGTAACCGATCTCCATCTGCATTGGTCATTCGACCGCCATCACCACCGCGTCCCGCGCGTGCTCCTTCACCGATAGCACCGCCTCCACCTCCGCCAGCGCTAGGGGCGCGACCACCTTCGCCGCCTAACTGTATGATCGAATCACGGATGGAAACCGCCGCCTCTTTGGACACTAACAGTGCTTCGTCAGCCATTTTACTTGTGATCGGCCAACCCTCGCTTCTACGTCGATGCTCCGCGACTTGCTCCTCCTTCCAAGTATATAGTAAATCTGGGCTATAGGATTGCCACGATTGCGGGTCGTCGATGACGCTCGCGTGCCCGATGCACATCAAGACGAGATTATCCACGGATCGGTTTCGCTCGCTCGTCTGGTTCGCGTCCCATCTGGGACCACCTTCGCTGCGCGCGCAGATGTGGCAAATCCGGGAATTCAACACCCAGTTTCCAGATACAAGGTCTTCCCGAAAAAGAGGCTCATCACAACCAGGGAAAGCACAGGTAAACGCTCGCGCATAGAGCTGCTTGATAACAGAAGTCGTGGGTGGTTGATGCTCAAAGGCCATGGACAGCTTGCCTGCTCTCGGAATTCGACATCAATTTATCGATTCCATCCTCGAAATACACACGGAAGTGCGGATTGGCATCTACTGCCGGACGATTGCGTGTTCACAGTTCTGTCCTGAACGCTTATGAAAATGGCGCACCCGACAGGATTCGAACCTGTGACCTTTGGAATCGGAATTGGGAGACTAGGATTGTAAATATATGATTTTTATAGCGTCGAAGTCGGCCTGCGCTAGAACTGCGCTAGGGCCTTATATCATAGACGTGCTGCTTAGCTCGATGACCTTTGCCGGGACTAGATAAAAAAGTGATCATAAAAGTCTCAAAGGATTTTCCTGTAATTTAATGTTCATCAGCGAATTTGTGAAGGCTGACTAAATCGACCGCATGGCCTTCTCATCATCGCTTAAACCTCCATCGATTCAGCCCGATAATTGGATTCCCTACTCGCGCCGGGCCGGAGTTATCTATCCAACATACCGAATTTGGTTTATGCAACCCAGGCTATTGGTTCAGTGCCGAATTTGGTTAGGGGATATCAGTTGTCGTTACGCAAAGAGGCAACCGCAAGGATCAAGATCAATCGGTTTCTAGAACAGGCAGGCTGGCGGTTCTTCGATGACAAAAATGGCTCTGCGAACATCGTTCTGGAGCCGAGCGTAAAGCTGAAGTCCGAGGATATTGAAGGTCTCGGACCTGACTTCGAAAAAAGCCCAAAAGGTTTCATCGACTTTCTCTTGCTCGGTAAAGATGGCAAACCGCTGATCGTCCTGGAAGCGAAGTCAGAAGATAAGAATCCCCTGATTGGCAAGGAGCAAGCCCGCAAGTACGCCCGCTCTCAGAACGCTCGCTTCGTTATCCTGAGTAACGGCAACATCCATTATTTGTGGGATCTGGAGCAAGGCAATCCAACGGTCATTTCGACCTTTCCGGGCCTCGACGAAATCAAAAATCACTATGCTTTCGAGCCTGATGCTAAACGGCTAGCCGCCGAAACTGTAGCTCCCGACTTCATCGCCATCACCCAGATGCCAGGCTACGCGAGTGAAGCTGCTTGGCGGAATGAAGCCGAGCGTGCTGCCTTCGTTGAAAAGCAGAAGTTGCGCTTTCTCCGGCCCTACCAACAACGAGCCATCCAACGAATTCAGGAGGACGCTTCAAAAGGTGCGACGCGGTTCCTTTTCGAAATGGCCACGGGAACCGGAAAAACCCTGACATCCGCCGCCGTCATCAAGCTGTTCCTGAAAACGCGAAACGCTAAGCGCGTTCTGTTTCTTGTCGATAGGTTGGAGTTGGAAACGCAGGCCGACAAGGCATTCAAAGCCTATCTGAAAAACGATTTCACCTCGATCATTTACAAGGAGCAGCGCGACGATTGGCGAAAGGCCGATATCGTCGTGACCACGGTGCAAAGCCTGCTTTTCAACGATAAGTACCGCCGGCTGTTCTCGCCGACGGATTTCGATCTCGTCATCTCGGACGAAGCCCACCGGTCGATCGGCGGCAACGCCCGCGCCGTGTTCGAATACTTCATCGGCTACAAGCTCGGTTTGACTGCCACGCCGAAGGACTATCTGAAGCAGTCCAAGAAGGCGAAATCCACCGAACGTGACCCTCGTGAGGCCGAGCGTCGCATGATGCTCGATACCTACCGCACGTTTGGCTGCGGGTCGGGTGATCCCACTTTCCGCTATTCATTGCTGGACGGTGTGAAGGAAGGATTTCTGATCAATCCCTACGTCATCGATGCCCGAACTGGTGTCACGACTCAGCTTTTGTCAGACGAAGGTTTTACCATTGAGACGACGGCAGAAGATGGCACCGAGATCAAGGAAGCCTTCGGCGGCCGCGATTTCGAGAAGCGATTTTTTGCAGAAGCAACCAACCAGGCCCTCTGTCGAACGCTTTTGGAACACGGGATGCGGGACCCGATTTCTGGCGAGTTCGGCAAGACGATCGCCTTTGCTGTCAGCCAGAACCATGCCGCAAAGATCACGCAAATCCTGAACGAGCTGGCCGATCAGTTGTGGCCGGGGCGCTACCAGTCGGATTTCGCGATGCAGGTGACCAGCGACGTGCCAGCCTCGCAGCAGATGACGATCAATTTCGCGAACAACAATCTCCGCGGGCACAGCGGCTTCGTCGAAAACTACCGCACCAGCAAGGCGCGGGTATGCGTGACCGTGGGCATGATGACGACGGGTTACGACTGCCCCGACATTCTGAACCTGGCGCTGATGCGGCCGATCTTTTCGCCGTCGGATTTCGTCCAGATGAAGGGGCGCGGGACGCGGAAGCACAACTTCACGGAAGAGCTGTTTGATCCTGCACAAAAGGCGGCGCGCGGTGATGTGCAGAAGGCGGCGTTCCGCCTGTTCGACTTCTTCGCCAACTGCGAGTTCTTCGAAGAAAAATTCGAATACGATCAGGAACTGGCTCTACCAAAACCTGCCGCCATGCCGCTGTTCAACGGTGGCGACGATGGCTCGACGATTTCCTCTAAACCCAGCACTTACGAGTTTTTGGAGCCCGACCAGGTCGTTTACCATGTGGAAGAACAAATTGGCCTGGACGGCATGCGGATCGACCGCGAACTGTTCCAGAAATTTGAGGAAAAGGCGCGCTCCGATTCGAAGCTTGCGGAACTGGTGGAGCAGCGGGACTGGGATGCCGCGACACGCCACGTGGTAGAAGAACTGTTCGACAAGCCAAGCGAATATTTCAATCTGGAGAAGCTCCGTCGCGCTGCCGGTGTTGATCGCCGCATTTCGGTGCGGGAATTGGTGGAAAAGGCCTTCGGCTTCATCCCAAAATTCAAGAACAAGGGCGAACTGATCGACGACGAGTTCCAAAAGTTCCTGATCGACCAGAAGCCCGAAGAAGCCGATCGTATCCGCGAAATGCGTTACTTCTTCGAGGCCTATATTCGCGATGCCAAGGTCCGAGCGTTGATCGACGCTGGCCATTTCGCCGACCTCAACGTAAACCCCTCCTTCTCGACCCGCGATCTCAAGGAAGTGCCCGCCCCGTGGCGCAAGCGCATCCCGGAATACATCAAGGACTACGTGTCTCTGAACCCTTTTATGTGATGAAAGCCCGAAATGCTCGATAAAGACACCAAGCGCCGCATCGACACCTGCCGCGACATTCTCGTAGGCAAGGTGCCGGACCCCAAGAGCCAGGTCGAACAGATCACGATCGCGCTCATCTACAAATTCATGGACGACATGGACCTCGAGGCCGAGGAGTTGGGCGGCGAGCGCAAGTTCTTCACGCAGGATTATGAGCGTTATCGCTGGGCCAAGCTTGTGGCGCCGGGCGTTTCCGGCCAGGAGATGCTAAATATCTACTCCGAAGCGCTGACGAAGATGGTCGAAAACGACAATCTTCCGGCGCTTTTCCGTTCGATCTTCCGCAATGCCTATCTGCCCTATCGTGACCCGGAAACGTTGCGCTCCTTCCTGCGCGAAATCGATAGCTTCACCTACGATCACAGTGAACGCCTGGGCGACGCCTTCGAATACTTGCTGTCCGTGCTTGGGAGCCAGGGTGACGCGGGGCAGTTCCGTACACCGCGCCATATCATCGATTTTATGGTCGAGATCATCGACCCTAAAAAGAATGAGGTGATTCTGGACCCGGCCTGCGGAACTGCCGGTTTTTTGATCTCGGCCTACAAGCACATCCTCAAGGCCAACTCGTCTTTTGTCGTCAACGGCAACGGCCGACATGAAGAGGCCGATGCTGCCGAACAGGCGCTTGAAAGCCCCATGCGCTTTCCTGGTGACAAACTCTCACCGGAAGATCGTTCGCGGCTGGCTGGCAACATCAAGGGTTATGACATTTCGCCTGACATGGTGCGCCTCAGCCTCGTGAACCTGTACCTCCACGGCTTCGCCGATCCGAAGATTGAAGAGTACGACACGCTGACCAGCGAGGAGAAGTGGACCCAAACGGCGGACGTGATCCTGGCCAACCCGCCCTTCATGTCGCCAAAGGGCGGCATCAAGCCACATACTCGCTTCCAGGTGCAGTCGAAGCGTAGCGAAGTGCTGTTTGTCGATTATATTGCCGAGCACCTGAATCCAAACGGGCGCGCAGCAATTGTCGTGCCGGAAGGGATTATTTTCCAAAGCCAAAGCGCCTACGTCGCACTGCGCAAAATGCTGGTTGACGGCCACCTTGCCGCTGTTATTTCGCTCCCTGCTGGCGTCTTCAATCCCTATTCGAGCGTCAAGACATCGATCCTGATCCTCGACCGATCGGTGGCTAAGGCAAGCAAACACGTCGCCTTTTTCAAGATTGAGAACGACGGCTTCGCCCTCGGCGCACAGCGCAAAGCGGTGAAAGGGTCGCAACTGGCGCAAGTGAAGTCCGAGCTTGGAGAATGGTTGAAGGAAGCACGGGCGGGCGGTGGCGAGGGGCTGGAAAGCACCCTCGGTAGCGCCATCGAGCGCAGCAAGCTAGCCGACGATGGCAACTACAACCTCAGTGTGGAACGCTACCAGGAAAAAGCGTCTGTGCAGCGTGCATGGCCAATGATAGCTTTGGGCAAGCTTACCAAGCGCGTCAGCGGCGGAACGCCATCGAAAGCAGATCCTAGCTTTTGGAGCGGCGACGTTCCTTGGGTCTCCCCTAAAGACATGAAAGCAGATCTAATTTTCGACACCGAAGATCGTGTTACAAGCTTCGCTGTGGAGAACAGCGCCACCTCTCTCGTACCTGCCGGTACAGTCTTATGCGTGGTACGTTCTGGCATTCTGCAGCACACATTCCCAGTTGCTATCACGTCGCGTGAAATGTGCTTCAACCAAGACCTGATTGCCCTCATCCCTGATGGCGAGCAGTTGCTTGGGAAGTTCCTTTTCTGGAACCTCAAGGCGCGTGGCAAGGAAATCTTGGTGCAAGGCATCAAGCCCGGCGTGACTGTCCAGAGTTTTCATTCAGGGTTCTTCCAGAACTTCGAAATCCCTCTGCCTCCGCTGGAGGTGCAGCGCGATATTGTGACCGAAATCGAAGGCTATCAGCGCGTTATCGAAGGTGCCCGCGCCGTCATCGACAACTACCGCCCCCACATTCCTGTTGATCCAGAGTGGCCTGTGCAGTCGATGGGGGAAATCGCCGAATTTAAAAACGGGTTGAACTTCACGCGCAGCGAGGATGGTGAGCCCCTTCGCATCGTCGGGGTAAGCGACTTCCAGAGTAACTGGTTAGTGCCCACCGATAGCCTTTCAGCCATCCAACTGGACACTCCGATCGGAGCCGATTATTTGCTTCAACCGGGCGATGTTCTGTTCGTGCGATCGAACGGAAATCCTGACTTAGTTGGCCGGTCGATGCTTGTGCCCGAGGAAATTGGACGTGCATCCTTCTCGGGCTTCACGATCCGTGCCCGCTTTGACACCACCAAGGTGAGCCCAAGGTACCTTGCTCATTTCTTTAAAACGCCGCTGTTTGCAGAACGAATGAAAACAACTGGGCAAGGCGCAAACATTCGAAATTTGTCGCAGGGCATATTGTCCGAATTGAAGGTCCCGCTGCCTGATCTGGCAACCCAGCAGGCCATCTTCACCGAGATTGAAGCCGAGCAGGTACTTGTCAACGGCAACCGTGAACTCATTGCTCGGTTCGAGAAGAAGATCGACGCTGCCATCGCCCGTGTTTGGGGTGAAGCGAAGGTCGAGGAGGCTGCCTGATGGATGAAGCGCTCGAATTGGGAAACTACTTGCCGCAATCCTTCGCCAACACCAGCGAGCAGGCCTATCTGGACTTTCTTTGGTCAGCATTCCAGACGAACTATGAGGCCGAACGCTACGAGTTCGCCAGTCTTGCCTTCCACCTACTCTACATGAGCTTTGTCAGCTTCTCGATATGGCAAATCAGGCTAGCGATGCCCGATCCGTTTCGGATGGCAATGGTCGGCTTTCGGTCGGAGGAGGAAGGCAGCCTCATGGAATGCGAAAGCCCCTTCAAATTCTACGACCGACTGAAGGAAAGCCAGATTTTCCGCTTTCTCAAGTTGATCGGCTGCACGAACCAACAGATCGGCGAATTCGCCAAATTCGTCAAGCGCCGCAACAAGATTGCACACCCCACAGGAACCGTCTTCTTCAACGATCGAGCAGCGATCGATGCGGAAATCGCTGATATGATGAAGGAGGTGCGCAACATCGAAACGCACATGCAGCCGGTCATTGTCGAGCTTTATCAACGCTTCTTGAGAACCAGTGCGGACCTTGAAGAGCGTCAATATACCGACCCTGCAGACGAAATTGGCGCCAATCTGATCCACGCCAACTACATGTCGGCAGCTGACCTGGCCCTTTGTGCTCAGTTCGACATTGAGGCGTTGGCGACAGAGGCGAACTATGAGGAAATGCAGATTTTGCATGTGGAACTTGCCGAACTTTGTCCGCCGGAAGAAATCGAGGAAGCCGCATGACCTCGCTATATTCGATCGTTGACGGCAGGCTCAGGCCGGCCACGCGCAGCGCGTTGATGAAGGAAAGTCTGATTGAAGACTGGGTGGCGGCTGATCCCTCGCTTCTCGGTCTGGATGCTCTAATAATTGGTCGCCAGGTACCTACGGACCACGGCAAATTCATCGACCTGCTGGCAGTGGATGCTTTGGGCGCACTGGTTATCATCGAACTCAAGAAGGATCGCACGCCTCGCGAGATCGTGGCGCAGGTGCTCGACTACGCATCCTGGGTGCGCACCCTGACGACGCCGCAAATTTATGAGCGGGCGGAAAGATATCTCCAAACACGCCTGGTCACAGCCTTCCGCGATAAATTCGGCGAAGCCATTCCGGAGCAGCTCAACGGTAGTCATTCCATGCTGGTCGTTGCAAGTGAGCTTGACCCGGCATCCCGGCGGATCGTCGAATACCTGTCGGAAGAACATGGCGTCGCCATCAACACCATCTTTTTCAACGTCTTCGAAGCCAACGGTCAGGAATGGCTGACGACCGATTTCCTGCTCGATAAGGAAGAGGTGGAAGAGCGCTCTGAGCGGAGGGTCCGCCCGCCGTGGTCCGGCTATTATTTCGTCAATGCTGGCCTCGGCGAGCACCGTTCCTGGACAGACATGAAGCGCTACGGCTTCGTCAGCGCCGGCGGAGGCGAATTCTACACCAAGCGCCTGGAGCAACTCAGCGCTGGCGACGAGATATTCGTTTACGACAAGGGCAAGGGCTATATCGGTTACGGTGTGGTGACGAGTGAAACACAACTTGCCTCTGACTTTATGACGCCCGACGGCCCCCTCTTCGAGCAAGCACTTGCCGAGCCTCGAATGAAGCGTCCCGGCGAACCTGCTGATCGAGCGGAATATGTTGTCGGCGTCGAATGGCGCAAGACGATGGAGCCGTCACAAGCCAAATGGTTCAAGGGCGCTTTCGCCAACCAGAATATCGTTTGTAAACTGCGTGACCAGGCAACGGTCGATTTTCTGATCTCGGAGTTTGGGGTGAGTGGGTAGATTTTTGCGCAGGAATTTAGAGGTGATTTCTGAAGCGTGATTTTATCGCTCAAGCCAAGGCTGTTTGCATGTCGTTCGTTTCGAACTAGTCTTCGACCGGGAAAACAGGCCACCCGTGGTAGGTGGATAAGCTCGCATCTTTATTTCTTTTTACTGTCATCCTAAGCTTGGTGCCGATTGCACAATCACGCACTTCTTTCGAGCACCGAGCGATCGCGAGAGCTGTATCGTACCCCTGTCCTTCAACTGCCCGCACCACCCTTTTATGATCATCCGTTTCGATGATTTCGACCAGAATTTCCTCATGCTTTGGGTGACCATGCTTCTTAGGGCTCTGGTCACTAATGAAGATAAGCGAGCAAGGTATCCTGCGCACATCCAACTGCTGCATTGTCCGCATGAGACTGATCTTCGAGAAAAGCGGAAGATTGTTCGATCTATCGTCCTTGTCTTTATGAGTTATGATTCCGAACGTGACCTTGAAATCAAACGTGCCAAGCGGAGCAATGAAATTCGCAGGATCGCGATCCCCTAGCTTTTCTTCAACTAAGGCTTTCATCTTCTCACGTGACGCTTCCTCAAGCTGGATCACATCGGCAGAATTGATGCCTTGATTGAAAAGATGGCTCAGGTGGGCGGATCGTGTCGAAATCTTTATATGGTAGAATATTGCACGATGCCCGCACGTCGCGGTTACATCCGGGCGGATCGTGTAGATGTCGCAAGGTTCTATCTGCGTATTTCCAGCTGGACTGATATCTGTCTGGTCGAGGCAGAGATAGTTGCTATTCCAGACAGGTACTGCCTCGTTGTAGGCCTCCTCGCTGTAGATCGCTTTTCCGTCTGCTACCCTGTCATGATTGTAGGCGATAAGATCGTTATCTTCACACTTTTGATCGAGATAATTTCTCAGTCGTTCGAGATAGTCTTTCTCGACTTTATACCATTTTCCCTCGCACAAATGATAGGCAAGGTGTTCATCTTCTAGCTCGACGTCATAGACTAAAGAGCGATATACATTATATGTCTTACCGGCACTTCCATCTACGTCTGTTAGCATCATGCGAAATCCCTTCAGCCGTTCAAGGGTCATCGCATCGAGATCGAAATCATCGCCTAAAAACTCGTAAAATTCCTCGAGGGAGATATCAGGGTACACATGGCTGACGCGCCCATCGCCCTGAAAAAGGCAGCAAGTATTGTCGCGATAATCAATTATGTCCGGGATTGTGAGGGTTGCCCTTCCATCCTTTTCCTTCAAGGCTGTAATCAGGCGAGCATCTAGTTCTGCTGTCTTGGTAGGATCATTTACTGGAGCAATATTTTGAATGTTTGGAAAAGCATCCTTGTAATCTTCGTTTTGATATAGCGCCAAAAGTCGCGAACAAAGTTCGCCCAATTCACCGGATTCAATATCCATGCTGACCTTGAGCGCAACTGCCCCAGTCGCATTCTTGAATAGCTCGGCGTGCTCTTCTTTTACTCGCCCGGTGAGACTTTTGATAATTTCGCTGTTTCCATCAAAGTCCAGGTATGTAAGCTCAGTCGATACCGGAACTTGAGTTCGCTTTCGCCGCGCCACCCCTGGCGCGATCATGTCCGCACTCTTGAGTTCGCCGGGATCAACGCTGTTTAAAGTTACTCTGAGGCCAAAATCATACTCGTAGGTTGCATCATCAAGGTGATGGTAGACATGGCCAAAGGCCAATGCGAAGCATCTTTCCGCGACTGGTAGAAAAAGCAAAGCGCCTTTCAATTGTTGAAAAAGCGGTTGTGCGACGCCGAAATAGCTACGCCACCATGGCGGACGAGGCTCTGAATCCAGAATGAATAAGCTCGCGCCCTCAGGTAATTCCGTCGCTTCTACTGGCTGAAGGCCATGATCATCTCTCAAAGAGTTAGTCGCATCATTGCCTTCCTTTAATAAGTAAATGGAAAATGGACGCGATTTAGACATGCCGTACTCCAATAGGCGCTTAAATTAGCCTGCACGCTACCATAAGTTGGATGATTCGCCTGCGCAATGCGACCGCTGGATGCTTCTTCAAGGCAAGTATTTTTGAATCGGCTAAGTTTATGTCGATACAGACTTTGCTGCTGATGTTTGACTAAAAAGTAATCTCTCTTAAACCGTACTCGGCCGTTTAAGTTGTATTGGGTCGGCAATACGTTAAAAGCGTCTCATTTTTGGGCAGAGAGAAAACTCACATGAATTTGGTTGCTTTCACGCAAAGGAACGAGGGCTTTGGTCTAGACCGTGTTGTAAGAATACGGTTGGAAGTTGATCATGTCCGTTGGCTATTGGCTGAAGGGCCTCATTCGCGGTTGCGTGATAGCTTGGTGTCTGCGGAAAATGAACAACCGGATCGCTTCGGAACCGTTCCTGTCAAAGTCACGCTAGCCGACTTCGAGCCGCTTCTGAGGATAGCCATGAAAGAATATCAAGAGATGGCATCGGTCTATGTCGTTAAGAAGGGCGGATATCACAAGCAGCAATTTGCTGAGGGGGTCGGAAGAGCGATCGGCGTCAGGATGACGTTAGATAACGTGGGGAGGGAACTTGCGCCGGATACCCACGGCTATTTAATCGAGGTCGTGATTGACAATCTGTGGAAGCCTGAATTCGTGATTTGATTTGGTCGTTCTCAATGATCTTCTGGGAGCGACCATTTTGGCTCGCGTCCAGGCTTGCTCCTGAACAGCCGCTGCAAAGCCCGCAAAATTAGAACCTCATAAAACACACATTTTCTTAGGTTCCGGCTCTCGGCGCCGCTAACCGATTGCGCCCACAGAGCATTTTCCCGCTTGCGATCAACGCTCGCCCTTCCGGTTCATCGGAAACATAACGAACGGCATGAAATTGCTGTCTTTTATGAGGTTCTGATGAAGCAAGCGCGTGTACTGACAGATTCGGAATTCAAGCGGCTGCTGGCCGTGGTCGCGCAGATGAAACATGCGGGCCGCAACCGGCTGACACTGATGCTATCGCACTTGGCAGGATTGCGGGTCGGCGAGATTGCCGCGCTGGCTGTGCGTGATGTCATCGACAGTGACGGTAAGGTGCGGGAGCAATTGCGGCTCAGCGCCGAGATCACCAAAGGCGGCCATGCCCGCGTTGTGTTCATGAACGACAAACTACGGCGAGAGATCGAGCGATATGCCGGCGAATACCTTGGCGACCGTGCTGATGATGCGCCGCTGCTAATGACGCAGAAGCGCACGGCGTTTTCCCCGAACACGCTCTGCCAGTTGATAGCCCAGCTTTATCGTAGTGCTGGCCTTGATGGGGCAACCTCACATAGTGGCCGTCGCTGGTTCATTACGCGGCTTGCCCATTCCGGCGTCAGCCCGAAAGTCATAATGACGCTGGCAGGCCATCGTAATTTAACCACCACGCAACGCTATATCGAGGTGCGCGACGAGATGATGAGAGCGGCTGTCGATCTGCTCTAGGCGGCGCTTTCAGCATTCAACGCCAACCGATAAGCTGCCGCGTACAATATCGAGCAAGCTGGTAAGCAGGCGGCGGCCTCCAGTTTTTCTTCCATTGGCCGTTTTGGCCCCGCAGCCATCCTGGGCGACCCGGGTGAGCACGCTTCTGCAATGTGCCTGCTCAAGCTTGCATCGGCGAAGCTGTTCCTCAAGCTCGGTGGCCTTGATCTCAATGTCGTTCATGTCGCCGACAATCGTTTCGTGCAAATGAGCAACGACCTCTTCCGGCACCTTGCGATCGCGAGCGCTCATTGATGTCAGATAGCTCGGCCCTTTGCCAAGCATCCGCGTGGAAAACTCCACCTTGCTCTGCACCAACCCGGCCTGCTGCATTCGCTCGTAGACCTCTTCCAGAAATTCGATATCGTGCGCCATGTCCTGCCTCCCTTGATGTCTTCGGTTCCAGCCTATTTGGCGCGGGTCTGCGCTGCTTAGGATTAAATACCCAGACTATTTATTGGAATGTGCTGCTCCGACAGCAGCAGGGAGAAGACATGGAACAGAACCACAAGGAACGCCGCCAACGGTTGCGCGACAGCTATATTGACACGGTAAGGCAGATGCAGCCGAACGCGTTCGTCACACTGGCGACGAACAGCACGAGCGATGTATTGGAGATAACACGATTGATTGGCCGATTTTGCGGCATGATGGACCGCGAGCTATGCGGGCATAAATGGCATACCTTACCGGCTGCAGAACGTACGGACGGTATGTTTTTCATCGAGCATGTGAAAACGAATATTCATGCGCATGGGCTGTTGAAGTTCCCCGACCGCCCCGAGGCCGATCTGCCGATGCTGACTGCGCTTAAATGGAACCGATTAACCTGCGCCGGCGAGACCAATTTTCAGTCGATCTACGACGTCGAAGGCGTCGCGGGCTATTGCACCAAGGAAATCGGAAGCTTGGCGTTTGACGGGGATCAAGTGGTTCTCGTTGGCCAATTCATCAAACATTGAACCATAGACCCGCAACGAACCGTGTGGCCACGCCTGCGTTGCATTTCTTGCGGATCGATCATCTGGACACTCCATTGTAGCTCTCCGTAGAGCCGCAATGGAATTCTACCAACAGATGATAGGTTCAAGAGAACCAAAGAAATCCCCAAAGTGAATGCATCAAGCATTCACACCGTCGAAGATGACAGATACTCAAGTATCAACACCATAAAGAATCCCAGCGATTGATCCGTCCGGATCGAAATTTCCCCCACACATATCCCATCCCAATCACTACTGCCCGATGTCGTGTAACACGACATCTTGGGCTTTTCTTCAGAGTTTGGTTGCAAGATCGCAGCACAACTCGGAGTGTGCGATGAAAAAGATCAAGGCCGCAGGCGACACCAGGGAAGATGTGTTGTCCGACAAGATCAAGACGTTGCGCGCCTATCGTGATCGTTTTCGCGTTGATCCGCCGTTCGACGCTTTGCGGCAGGAGATCGAGTTCCATCAGAGGATCGATCCGATCCACCAAATACAACTCGGTTTGGGCAATCCTGGAAAATTCTATCCACGACTTTTCGAAGCGGACGCCGCGAAGATAGACCCCGTCGAGAAGCGGCGAGAAATAACCGAAATATTTTTGTTTCGGCTCCTGTACGACGATTTCGATCAGGATCGACTGGTGGAACTCGGCGAACAATATCGAAATGGAACCTTTCGATTATCTCCGGCGGAAAATGCCCAGCTGCGCAAACAGCAGCAGCGCGGGGCCGAACAACTCTTCGAGGATGGCTACACGCCCCGAGAACGCCAGGTTATTCGGCTTGTCGATCCCGGATTTAACTTCAAGGCCAATCCCAAAATCAGCCACGAGACCACGGCTTTTAACAAGAGCCTCAATCCGGTCCAGCACCACAACAACCACGTCAATCGCATGCAGATCGTCGCTGCAAATCCCGCCGACGCGAAAAGACCGCGAACCGCAATCAAGAAGGATATCGAGACAGTCATGCGGGGGCGTAAACACTGGCGCGTTCTGCATATTTTTAAAGCCTGCGTCGTCATGGACGACCTGATTGTGTATCTCGGCGCGACGATCCCGAATCCGGCGGACCCGACCGTAGATGAATTGAAGCGAACCTACCGGCTCGCAGATCTCTTCGCCTCCAACAGCACTCGCGTTTCATCCTCATTTTATGCTCAGCTTGCGGCAGCAATCGCCAGCGCAGATCATTTGAAGGATGGCACTGACGATTATGTCGCCAACGACGGCCTCGCCATCAACGTGATGTGCCATTACGGTCTTTACGAAAAGGCAAAACGGTCTGCTAAAAAGATTTTGCCACATCATAACTATTTGATTCTGAAGAATTTTCTTCATTTCTACTCAGGGGCTATTTAGGAACGCTAGCCGTAGATTTCTCCTCGTCGAAACAAGCCAGACAGGAGATATCTCATGGCTACTACCGAAAATACGGTTACCGTCCCGCAGTCCGTCAAACAGTCGCTTGACGAACTGATCAAGCAGGGCAAGGCAGTTTCTGCCTTGTTCGCCAAGGCAAACTCGGCGCTTTACCTGATCCTTGGCGAGTGCAAGGCGCTTGCCGATGCGACCGACAAGAAGGTCCTCGCGCAAGCATGCAAAGATCGTGGCATCGAGGTCAAGGGCAGCACGCATGCTTATGCGCTGGTCCTCTACATCGTCTTCGCGGACATCTCCCGCCAAAAGGTGAGTGCCTACGCAAGCGTTCTCAAGAAAGCTGAAGAAAAGAAGCTAAAATCCGCGATTGATGTGGCTCAGTGGATCACGGCCGGCAATGGCATCGAGGCAATCCGCACCGGGGGCGCGCGGAACGCTACTTCGTCTGCGAATACATCCAATGTCCAGGCCAGCACGGTCGCGGCCTCAAACCCATCGCTTCAGGTTTCCGAGGCAGCACCGGAGGATGATGCTCAGCCCGAGCAGCGTGCCAAGGATTTTCTTGGGCTGGCCCATGGTGGCGTTGAACTCGACGCCAGTTTTTTTCCAGCGGGAATGCCGCTGGGTAATCCGCTGGCGATGCTGGTCGAGTCCACCGCGACGGGTGCCTACAAGGTCACCTTCGTCACTCATGCCCAATCCGCCGTTCGTCCCTTGCTGGTCGCGTTGGGCCGGCAACTCGATCGCGAAGTCGGCGATGCCAGTTCTCTGATCCTGGCCGACGCTATCGACCGCGATGAGGCCAAACTCGACGAGGCCATTCAAGCTGCCCGGGCAGCGGCAGACGCTTAATGGCTTAATCGCTGGCTGCCGTGTGACCGGTGGCCGGCTCCTCCATTTGACAAATAGGAACAATATTATGAAGCTTGCACAAAAGTACGGGCCGAAGACGCTTGCCGACTATCGGACCCATTACCAGCCTCTGGCAGATGTCATTCGCCTGTATGCTGAAGGACGTACCGAGGAGCCGCTGCTGCTTTGCGGCCCGCCGGGAACCGGGAAGACGCAGCTGGCAACGTTGCTGCCGCCAGCGCTCTGCGTAGACTTCGATCCTGCGAACGCGCAGATGGCCATTGACGCCGGCCTTGATACCGGCATCGGCAAGATCCGCTCGGCCAAGGATTTTTGCGAAACCTACAAGGGCAACGCTGATAATTTTACTGCGGTCATCATCGATGAGTGCGACCGGCTGAGCAGCGAGGCGATGGATGCGCTGAAGCATTTGCTGCCGGCGTATCATGGCAAGTCGGGAATGCGCGTGCAGTTCATTCTGACGACCAACCATATCAACCGCGTACCGGCACCGGTTCAGGATCGCTGCCATCGAGTGCAGGTGCCACAACCGACGCCGGAGGTGCTGCATGGGTTTGCCATGCAGATACTCAACGCGGAGGGTAAAAAATACGATCCCGCGCTCATTCTGGCGGTTCTCACCACTAACCTGTCGCGCGATGGCACGCTGAGCTACCGCGAGTTTTACAAGCGGCTGGAACGGCTGATGGGGCAATGACCCGCGGAGCCGCGACGAGCGGCTCCTATCCACCATGCTGCCTTTCTTGCTGCTTATGACGAATGATGATCAGTCACCGAGGCAAGAGCATCATGATGGTGTTCCGGCCTATCCGCCAACAAGCTTCCGCCGGGATGGCGCTTCGCGAAGGTCCGCACGCGCTTTCCGGATCAACCGAACCCATAATCCTCATAGATGGTCCGGCCACGAAGCTGCTCAAGCTCAGGGTATTTCCGGCATTGATGATCGAAGATGCGCTGTACGGTGGGAGCTGGCTCAGGCGATCGTAACCGAGGCACATTGCCAGTCAGCGGCAGGATGGATAGCTCTACTTCATCGACAATCCGGCCGGTCATCGCAGCTGCTTCGAGATAGGCGCTGATTGGCATGATCGGCGCGAACGTCTCATCCCGCGCAAGTCTCATGCTGATTTTGGCATCCAGCCGCAATAGATCGGATACCCATACGGGCTGAAACACGGGTCTGCCATTGTCGAGAGCATGGAGTGCATCGACGGCATGGCCCATGCAACGACTGCGGGCGATGATGACGGTTGCCGGTCCCTTTGGGTCGACAAGTTTCAGAACAGGGACGACATCGCGGCGAGCTTGGGCGTTTTCCTCAAGCCGCTGCATAGCTGCCTCCGAAAACAGTTGTGACAGCCGTCCCGGCTCGCCCATTTCAATAACCTTGAATTCCCGGCAATCTTCCAACGCGAACAGCATCAGCGCGCGCCATGACAGCGCCGAAAAATATGATCGCTCCTGTACGCGTCCATCTGCTTCGTAGCGCACCCAAAAGGGTCGACCGCCCTGGATCCGGTAGAGCGATCGGCCATTGACGTGTAAGTCACTCATGAACAGGAGGGCAAGGTCAATCTGCGTCTGGGATAGTTGAGCAGTTTGCTTCCCGGTTTCGTCGTGTCGATACATGCTGTCTCCGCTGTTTGCGGGGGCAGCAAAATGCCATCGGGCGAAAAGGGCGAGCGAAGAGACGGCGCGGTGAACGCAGAACCAAAACACCGGCCTGCCGTGATGGATATCCGGAAGCGATGAAAAAGTGGAAAGGCCACCGGCAAGCGCCCCCTGCGCTATCACAGGGGCGCACAGACATATCAAGGAGCGCGGCGGAGGGCAAAAGCGCAGCGCGGCAGCGGACAGCAGGAGACACGTATCAGCGATGCTTCATTGGCGCCAAAGGCAGAAACGCGAACCCCATGAGATGGAATAACCATCTCATGGGGTTCGGAGCTTATTGATGGATTGCGCAGCTTACTTTGCCTTGCGAAGCATCTTGCCGCGTTCTGCGGCGGCCGTGGTCAGTTGCACGTCAAGCTCACCCGCGCGGACGGCCTCGGCTAGCGTATCGATGATCGCCGGCAGTGCGGCAAGCTCGCCAACCTCGACGGCGTTCTTGTCCTTGGCGAAGTCGATGGACTTGCCGGCGTAACGTGCTGAGAAGAACACCTTGCCCGCTGCATCGGTGAACCAGCCCTGACGGACGCGCTTGGCCGTCTCGACCTCGATGCGCTGGCCCTCGGCGTTCTTGTGGCGAACGATATGCGTGGGTACGAATGCCTGGCCGGCGATCTTCGCCTCTGCCATCTGCTTCTGTTCGATAAGGGCTGAGATCATCTTCTGCCGCGAACGCTGCACCGGATCGATGCTCGCGCGAACCGGAACCGCCTGAGCCAGCTTCAAACCCTTCAGATGAGACATGCCGTAATCCTTTCCCGAAATCGTTGATCGTAAGTTCGGGATAAAGCCGTTCGCCAAAAGGGCGAGCGGAGAGTTGACGTACGATCACCGCTTCAAGCACGAGCACGTCTAGCAAATCGGCCCCGGTCTAGAAGACTGATAGCAGGCCGTGTGTGGGGCGGTTCCAGCGCTTGTCACCATTCCGTCTGCTCGGGTCTCAATCGATGCTTAATGGCTTCGGTGGTCACATGATCGTAGTGTTTCTCGATCATTTCTAGCGAAGTGCGCGTGTTGATCGCGATATCATGGATAGATGCGCCCTTGATCAGCATTGCAGAAATATAATAGTGCCGAAGCGAATAGGGGGTGCGGCGTTTGCCCCGAAAATCGCGCTCTAAGCCACATACTTTCAGGAGTTGCGTAAAACTCTTCGCGAATGAGGCGATTGGCTTGCCATCGCTATCAGCAAAAACTGGATCGTCATCGTTGACCGGTCGCCCAACCTCCGATTCAAACAAATCCCAAAGCATGTGCAGCGCGGGGATGACGTCGAGCAGGGGAATGGATGTGCCTGACCTACCTTTGCTTCTCAATTGGAGGCGTACATCTTGCTGACCAATGGGCTTCGTACGGCATTCACGAAATCCTAAGATATTGGCCCACTTCAGGTTCTTTCCGTCCGAAACGCGCATACCGGAATGGGCAAGGATTTCGACATAGCTATAGAGCCGGATGCGGTCGGCCATGATATTCTTGGGTGTGACCTTCATGGTCCACTCGCGGCCATCTTTGGCTTTAATTTCTCTGGTCTCGGGTTGCCGCTCGGAGATGCGGACCAAGGCCATGTTGATCAGTTTTTTGTATTCCTCTTGCGTGAAGCCGGGCCGTCTATTGTCGGTCTTTTTTCCTATCTGCGGACTGGGAATAGCGATTGGCTGGCAATATCCCCAACGAACGGCTTGTTGGAACAAGCTGCGGACGATGACCATCTCGCCTTTGATGGTGCTTGGCGATGCGACCTTTCGCGGCGCAGGACGGGAAAATATGCGGCCATCCTCACGCTCATAACGAATAAGTTCGATTGCCGACCCAGGTCCAGAGGTCCAATATGTCTTACGCCATTCCAGATAGCGTTCGATGTCAGGAGATGTGATTTTATCAATCGGTTTCGATCCGAAGTAGCCGATGAGAAAGCGTCGGATCTTTGGGAGCCAGTAGATTAGGTGGTCTGCACTGCGTTCTTTACGCTCGACCTCGACTTCGATCTTCCTAATGAATTCGTCGGCGACTTCATCAAATGGGTGTTCGACAATACTAAGACCGTGTTTCAGCCGATAGTTCTGCTCATGCCAGATCTCATTCGCTAGCCTGCTGGCTTCTATTCTATCGGTAGTGCCGAGTGATTTCCTGATTTGTCGACCGCCCATCGAGTAGCGCATCGACCAATTTGTGCCGTCACGCTGAAAAAGGACAAAGGGCTGATTCGTTTCGCGGGAGCGCTGCAACAAGGGAACATGGTCTCCAATGGTGTTACTATGGTAGCGCGGCTGCGCTAAAGTTGTGCTAACGCGCTCCGGTCCAGCGAATGGCTGCCATTGAAAATAAAGAGCTTTTTCCGAGCTGAAGGGAACTGTGCTAACGCCGTGCTAGCGTATTTCCAGTTCTTTAGAGATCAAGAATAAAAATAAAATTCAATGATTTCAATTAGTTGGATACGCACCCGACAGGATTCGAACCTGTGACCTTTGGAATCGGAATCCAACACTCTATCCAGCTGAGCTACGGGTGCATGCCTTAGGCGGGTTGAATCGCCTGTCCGATGGCTGGTTCTTAGCCTAGGAAGCGCTTGGCTTCAATGCGGAAAATTCAGGAAAACGCAGATCGGTCATTTTGTTAGGGGGAGGCCGGGGCCTTTTGGGCCGCGGCCTTGGTTGTCGAGCGGCGTTTGCGCCTATTCCTTCATCGCGCCGGGGCCGGGGATGGCTTTGGGCGGGACCTTGCCGAGGATGATCATGCCGAGGACTTCGTCCTTGGTGACGTCTTCGGTGCGGGCGTGGCCGACGACCTGGCCGTTCTTCATCACGGAGACGCGGTCCGCAAGGTCGAAGACGTCGTGGATGTCGTGGCTGATGAGGAAGATGCCGATGCCTTCCTTCTTCAACTGCTTGATCAGTTCGCCGACCTGCGCCGTCTCCTGCGGGCCGAGAGCCGCCGTCGGCTCGTCCATGATCAGGATGCGGGCATCGAAGAGGATGGCGCGGGCGATCGCGACGGACTGGCGCTGGCCGCCCGAAAGGGCTTTTACCGGCTCCTTGAAGCGCTTGAAGTTGGGGTTGAGGCGCCCCATCACTTCGCGGGCCTTCGCCTCCATGGCGACGTCGTCGAGCGTGCCCCAGCGGGTCTGCAGCTCGCGGCCGAGATAGAGGTTGGCGGCGGCGTCGACATTGTCGGCAACGGCGAGCGTCTGGTAGATCGTCTCGATGCCGTATTTCTTGGCGTCGCGCGGGCTGCGGATATCGGCGGGCTCGCCATTGATCAGGATATCGCCGCTGTCGCGCTTGTAGGCGCCGGAGAGGATCTTGATCAGGGTCGACTTGCCGGCGCCGTTATGGCCGAGAAGGGCGACGACTTCGCCGGGGTAAAGGTGCACGGAGGCATTGTCGACCGCGTGGATGCCGCCGAAGGAGATGGAAATGTTCTTCATTTCCACAAGCGGCGTGGTTTGATCCGTCATGGTTCAGAATTCCTTTTACTTGGCGCGCGAGCGGTAGACGATGTCGAGCCAGACGGCGATGACCAGCACGACGCCGACGACGACGTTCTGGATCGGCGTGTCGACATTGGCGAGGCCCATGCCCGACTGCAGCGACTGCATAACCAGGGCGCCGAGCATGGCGCCGGCGATGGTGCCGCTACCGCCGGCAAGCGACGTGCCGCCGATGACGGCCGCGGCGATGGTGAAGAGTTCGTAGGTGGTGCCCTGCGAATTGGCGGCGGCATTCAGGCGAGCGGTGGAGATCGCCGCGGCGACGGCTGCGAGCAGGCCCATCAGCGCGAAGATGCGCACCGTTACCCAGCGTGTCTTGATGCCGGCCAGTTCAGCCGCTTCCGGATTGCCGCCGATGGCGAAGACATAGCGGCCGAAGCGCAGGCGCGTGGCGATGAAGGTCATGACAATACCGATGCCGACCGCGATCAGCACGGGCACGGCGATGCCATAGGGGATGTCGAGACCGTTTTCCGGCCAGGGAATGTTGTGTTCCGTCGCGTATTTCTTGGCGATGCCGACGGGCCAGTAATAGATGCTGAAGACGTAGATCGTGCCGAGCACCAAAGCCGAGCCGAGGATGGCGAGGAAGTATTCGGCCCAGAGCGGCCGGCGCGGGAAGTTGAAGCGCTTGCGCTGGTGGCGCTCGCCGACGATGCCGAGAACGATCATCACACAGGCGAGCACGCCGAGGATCCAGCTCCAGGTTGCGCCGATAGAGCCTTCGGCGCCGCCGCCCATGATGCGGAAGGTGGCATCAAGCGGTGCGACTGTCTGGCCGCTCGTGACATACCAGGCTAGGCCGCGCCAGGCGAGAAGCCCGCCGAGGGTGACGATGAAGGAGGGGACATTCAGGAAAGCGATGATGACGCCCTGGAACATGCCGAGCAGCGTGCCGATGGCAAGGCCGCAAATCAGCGTGATGACCCAGGTCCATAAACTGTCGAAGCCAAGATATTGGGGCAGCCATTTAGCCTGGATGACGCCCATGATCATGGCGACGAAGCCCAGCAGCGAACCGACTGACAGGTCGATGTTGCGGGTGACGATGACAAGCACCATGCCGGTCGCCAGAACGGCGATTTCGCAGGTCTGAACGGAAAGGTTCCAGAGGTTTCTGGGTGTCAGGAACAGGCCGCCGGTATAGACGTCAAAGCCGATCCAGATGATCAGCAAGGCGCCGATCATGCCAAGCAGGCGGGTATCGATTTCGGTGGCGCGCAGGAAGCGCGTAAATGCGCCTTCCTCTGCATTGCGCGGACCGCTCGATGCTGTGGAATGTGTCATGTCGGCCATCGCTTTGCCGTTCTCCCACTTGTTGGGCGCAGGCCAGCGAATGCTCTCTGTTTATCGCTGGGCAGTATCCGCGCTGGTCATAATAGACGTCATCGCTCGCCCACCCGGTCTCTCCCGGTTCCACGACCGCCATCCGGCAAGCCGATCGGATATGCGACGACGCAACACATGCGGGAAACCTTTCTCTCCATTCTGGGTGGAGTTGCCGGCCTCTTATCCGCATTCGACGCCGCAATGGAAAATCCCTTGCGGCGTCGGCATTATATTCGGGTCAACCCGTCAACGTCTCGGCTTACTTGCAAGCAGCGACGGTGCCGGCCTTGACGCCCTGGCAGGCTTCAGCCTTGGAGATCCAGCCGGCGTCGATGACGACGTTCAGATTGTCCTTGGTGATCGGGATCGGGGTCAGGAAGACCGACTTCATGGCAACATGCTTCGGACCGCCGTTGAAGGTCTGTACGCCGGTAATCTCGTCGAGCTTCTTGCCCTTGGCGAGGTCGATGGCGATTTCGGCGGCGCGCTTGCCGAGTTCGCGCGAGTCTTTCCAGACCGAGACGGTCTGCGTGCCGAGCGCGATGCGGTTCAGAGCGGCCTTGTCGGCGTCCTGACCGGAAACCGGTACGGAACCGGCAAGGCCCTGGGCGTCGAGGGCTGCAACAGCGCCGCCAGCAGTGCCGTCGTTGGAGGCGACGACCGCGTCAACCTTGTTGTTGTTGGCGGTCAGGAACTGCTCCATGTTGCGCTGCGCGTTCTGCGGCAGCCAGCCGTCCGTGTAGGCTTCGCCGACGTTCTTGATCTTGCCGGCGTCGATCGCAGACTTCAGCACTTCGATCTGGCCAGAGAAGAGGAAGTCGGCGTTCGGGTCGGAAGACGAGCCCTTGATGAAGACGTAGTTGCCTGCCGGTTTTGCCTTCAGCACTTCGCGAGCCTGCATGCGGCCCACTTCCTTGTTGTCGAAGGTGATGTAGAAGGCGGCCGGGTTTTCGATCAGGCGGTCATAGCCGACAACCGGAATGCCTTCGTCGGCAGCCTTTTCGACGGCGGGGCCGATGGCGTCGGAGTCCTGAGCGAGAATGATGAGGGCGTTGGCACCCTGGGAAATCAGGGATTCAACGTCGGTCAGCTGCTTGGACGCGGAAGACTGAGCGTCGGCGGAAATATACTTGGCGCCGACGGCGGCGAGCGCCTTCTTGATGGCGGCTTCGTCGGTCTTCCAACGCTCTTCCTGGAAGTTGGACCAGGAAACGCCAACGACGAGATCCTTTGCGAAGGCGGCCGTCTGCATGGTCAAAACGATGGCCGCGCCCGCAGCCAGCTTAACAAAAGCTTTCATATTATCCTCCCGATTGAACGCGGCCGGGCGTATCCTGAACTCCCGCCGGCCGCCGCGATAACGCTGACGAGAAAAGGTTCTGATTTTTTTCTCGACAGTCGAGAAATTTACTGTCAGAGATTTTTTCAACTGTCAACACCCGCATTGTCAGGCTAAATCGGCTGCCCGATAAGAGTTGTCCGTCGATGCGGAGGGGAGGGCGGAATGAGCGGGAGAGTTACCGATGCTGGCCAAATCGAGCACCGAATTGGTCCGTCAGAAGAACAGTACCTTGGTTCTGTCGGCTTTGCGCCGGCACGGCCCGCTTGCGCATACCGAACTTTCTGATTTCACCAAGCTTTCCTCGGCAACCGTTTCGGTCATCACGGCCGATCTGGAGCGTGCCCAGATCATCGAGAAGGCGGAGCAGCAGGCGGCCAGCGGCCGCGGCCGGCCGCGTGTCCTGTTCTCGCAGCGGCGCGATTGCGGCTACCTCATCGTCGTCGTCATCTCTTCCGATGCCGTGCAATATTCGCTGGTGGATTATGCCGGGCGGCTGATCGACCGTTTCAGCGAGGAGCGGCCGCAGGAGGTATCCGGTGTCGGCCCGTTCGTCGCGGGCCTGCGCGATGCGTTGCGGCGTATCGCCGCCCGTTCGCAACTTGCTCACGACAAGGTGCTGATGATCTCGATCAGCAGTAAAGGGCTGGTTGACAACTCCGAGCCGGTGCTGCGCTGGTCGCCGATTTTCGGGCGTGATGAAATCGACTTTGCTGCCGTGCTTGCCGACGAATGGTCGGCAAAAGTCATTCTCGGCAACGAGACCCTGCTTGTGGCCGCCGCCCTCGGCCGGCAAGAGGAGAACAGCAAGGGTCCCGATTTTCGGGCCATGGCGGCGTTATCGCTGGGGCACAGTATCGGTCTCGGCATCGTGCGCCGGGAAGATGAGGGTGGGCATCAGGTCTCGGCACCCAATTTCGGGCATATGATGCATGTGCCCGGCGGGGGCCTGTGTCGCTGTGGTGCAAGGGGCTGTATCGAAGCCTATGCCGGCTTCTACGCCATGCTGCGCATTGCCTTCGATGTGCCGCTCGATACCATCCCGGCGAAGTTCGTTCCCATTGCCGAGCTGGACAAGATTGCGGTGAGCGCCCGGCATGGCGGCCGCCGCAATGTGCTTGCCTTCCGTCAGGCTGGTCTGGCACTCGGCAATGGTCTCTCTCGCGTGCTCAGCCTGCATGAACGAATGCCGATCGTCATCACAGGCCCGGGCGTGCGCTACTACGATCTGCTGATCGAGGGCATAACGGAAGGGTTGGCGGAATCGCACGTCGTGCGCATGGAAGGCATGCCGGAGTTGCGTGTCGCCGCCGACGAACCGACGCTCGTTTTCGAAGGACATATCAACCGCGCATTTTCAATCATCGACAATGATATCTTGAAAAAGGTCGGCTCGGGCATCGAATTGCGTGCCGAGGCTGGCTGAGAGCCGGCGCTGCGGTGACCGGGACCGACACAGGTGGCATTCGCGTCGGCAATCGAATGCTGCCGAACGAGGCGCGATGCCGGTCTTGGCCTCTTCCATTGAGATCATTCCGTCAGGCCTGGATACTGATCTACGTCGCGGACCTGCAGAATGCGATCGATCAAGCCCCATTCGAGGGCTTCTTCCGCGGTCATGAAGTTATCACGATCCATTGCGTGTTCGAATTCCTCATAGGAGCGGCCGCAATGCTCCGCATAGAGCCGCGTCATGCGGTGCTTGGTGCGCCTCATTTCCTCGGCATGGATGAGCATGTCGGAGGCCTGGCCCTGAAAGCCGCCCAAAGGCTGATGAATCACGATGCTGGCATTGGGCAGCGCGGTGCGGTGCCCCGGTTCACCTGCCATCAGCAGGAACGACCCCATTGAACGGGCAGTTCCCATGCAAAGCGTATGCACCGGCGCGCGGATGTAGCGCATGGTATCGTACATGGCCAAGCCGCTGGTCACGACGCCACCGGGCGAATTGACATAGAGGCTGATCGGTTTCTTCGGGCTTTCCGCTTCGAGAAACAGCAGCTGTGCACAGACCAGCGCCGAGACGGCGTCATTGATCTCACCGTTCAGGAAGATGATTCTCTCCCGCAGCAGGCGAGAATAAATGTCGAAAGACCTTTCTCCCTTGCTGGATTGTTCTACGACCATAGGGACGAGCTGCATCGCTTCGCGCATCGGCGAACTCCAATAGTTTTGCAATTTTTGGTAGGTATTATGCGTCAGGCGGCGCGCATGACGGGCAAGCCGTTATTGTTCGCGACAGCCTTGTTCGTTTCGCGAAGCCGCTCATCATCAAGCTCATGGATGATGCGCAGGCTTGTGCCGCCGGTTGCGTTCGGCGAGACCCTGAAGGTCACGGTGCTTTCAAGGAATGGTGGCGTATCATCGCGCAGCCTGTAGCGAACTTCCTCGCCGTGGACGACGGAAATTGCCTCAGGACTGGCCAGGGCTTCTTTCGGCAGCCAGTTCTCGCGCAGTTCGGGAGTGCTGACCGCGCGCCAGACTTTGTGCGGCGGCTGGTTGAAGTGGTATTCCAGTTCGATGCTGTTGTGCCGCACGGGGTTCTTGAGATCGTTCATTGGTCCATATCCTTCAACAAGCCCTCGAGAGCTTCCATGCGAGCAGGCCAGTAGGCGCGGTATTTCGCCAGCCACTGCGCAATGAGTGCGAGACCTTTCGGATCAACTTCATAGTTCACGAAACGCCCCTCGCGGTGCTCCCGGACCAGTCCGGCGCTTCGAAGCACCGCAAGGTGCTGGGACATTGCCGGCTGACTGATCTCAATGCCTTCGCGCAGTGCGCTGGCATTCATTTGGCCCAGGGCCAGCTTTTCAAAGATGGCGCGCCGGGTCGGGTCGGCCAAGGCACGGAATATTTCGTTCTCTATCATCACAACAGATAAGCATGGACTTATGTGATTCGCAAGAGAATTCTATGTCACTCAATGGCTGGCCGACCCTGATTATCAATGGCGAGCGTTGCAGGGCTCGTCACGCATGCGAGTCTTGGACGCGATGAAATGCGAAAACAAAAGTCCGCCGCGAAGCGATTCGCGACGGACTTATCGGGAGGATCATGTTTTCCGCGGGAAGCGGAGCTGATTAGTCGACCTTTACCAGACGGCCTTCCTTGACCGACTGCAATGCGGCGTCCGCCAGCTTCAGGGCGGCGAGGCCGTCGGCGCCCGACGGTGTGATGGTGGCGCCTTTTTCGATCGCGGCGATGAAGCTTGCGATTTCGTTGGCGTAGGCTTCGGTATAGCGCGTCATGAAGAAATCATGCAGCGGCGGGCGGGTATAGCCATCGCCATTGGCAACTTCGATGGAGAAGGGGCGCTGGTTTTCGGCAGCGACCATGCCCTTCGAGCCGTGGATTTCGATGCGCTGATCGTAGCCGTAGGTGGCGCGGCGCGAATTGGAAATAACAGCCTGCTTGCCCGATGCCGTCTGGAGGATGACGGAAACGCTGTCATAATCGCCGGCTTCGCCAATCGCCTTGTCGACGAGAACTGCGGCGGTCGCGGTCACGACCACCGGCTCTTCGCCGAGCAGGAAGCGCGCCATGTCGAAATCATGGATGGTCATATCGCGGAAGATACCGCCGGAGCGCTTGATATAATCGACAGGCGGGGCGCCCGGATCGCGCGAGGTAATCGTCACCATCTCGACGGTGCCGATGCGGCCTTCGTCGATGGCCTTTTTCACGGCCATGAAATGCGGGTCGAAGCGGCGGTTGAAGCCAACCATAAGCTTGCCCTTGGTTTCGTCGACGACCTTGATGCAGGCCTTGACGCGGGCGAGGTCGAGATCGACGGGCTTCTCGCAGAAGACGGCCTTGCCGGCGCGGGAGAAGCGCTCGATGAGATCGGCATGGGTATCGGTCGGCGTGCAGATCACGACGGCGTCGATATCCTTTGCAGCTTCGATCGCTTCGATAGTGCGTACCTCGCAGCCATAGGCGGCGGAAATAGCTTCGGCAGCGGCAGGGAAGGCGTCCGCGACAGCAACAAGCTTGGCGTTGGCATCGCCGCTGACGGCCTTCGCATGCACCTTACCGATACGACCAGCACCGAGCAGGCCAAATCTTACAGTCATTCTTACCTCCCTGGATTCGGAACAAATGAACCGAATAATGATCTATATGGAATTTTCATTCCATCTTCCGGAGGCGGCGTCAAGCCACCCGTTCTTCACAATTGCGAAAATGACAATACGATATCGGCCTCTGCTATGTGAGGTCCCAGCATCTCATCAAACTGTGAAAATCGATCGAGATGCAAGGATTGGTGCTGTCGGCAATGCGACATCGTCGGCACTTCTTCGCCGAAAGCATTTTCCCTGATAAGTCGTCGAGCAAGATTGCCGAAGGTGCCGACTTTTGTGATGATGGAACACGGTTGCAAATTGTTGGTTCGATCAGGGATTTTGCTTGAGCATGGACTGGACAGGTCGACGCCATGATAAACCATTCAAAAGAAGTTCTCATTCTGACTGGTCCGCCAGGATCAGGGAAGACGACGACGGCGCAGGCTCTCGCGCGCCAGCCCGGATCGCCAAAGGTACATCTTCATTCCGACGACTTCTGGCACTTTATCAAGAACGGGGTGATCCCACCCTATTTGCCTGAGGCTCACGAGCAGAATGCGGTGGTCGTTGACGTTCTGAAAGAGGTTGCCGCGCGTTATGCCCAGGGCGGCTATTTCGTGATCCTGGATGGGATCGTTGGTCCCTGGTTCCTGGAGCCATTCAGATCTATTCCCGTACCGCTTCACTACGTCGTCTTGCGACCGCCGCTCGAAGCGGCCATCCAACGTTGCAAAGAGCGGGGCGGGGATACCCTGACAGATCCGGAGCCCATTACGGCCCTGCATCAGCAGTTCTCTTCCCTCGGACCACTTGAGAGGCATGCCCTGCCAACCGAGGGTTACGATCGTGCAGAAACACTTTCCCAGGTGATAAGGGCCGTGCAGAGCGGAACTTTTCGCCTCGCGTGAGATCGCAAGTTTGCAACGGCGATAATTCCGTATTCCTGCAGGCGATGAAGAACTTGTCCATTGCTTGTTATTTTATTCAGACAGCTTCACAATTTTCCCGAGGATGCGTTAAAGACAAGTCTTCCTGAACAGGCAAAGAGACCTATGCAACTGATCGATCCCAGCCATCCCATGTACAAGCCGCTTTGGGTGCGCATCCTCATCGTGGCCGTCTGCTTTGGCTGGGCAGCTGTCGAAACGCTTGGCTCGCAACCGTTCTGGGCGATGCTGTCAGGTGCGCTGGGCGCCTATGCCGCCTGGATGCTGCTTTTGAATTTCAAGCCACTGCCCCCGGCAACAAATGCTGAAACTCCGTCGCAGGATGATGCCGACGAGAGCGACACGCCGGCGGGCGACAAGAAGTAATCACCGCCTGAGGCGGCGAAGGGCTTCGTCGATCAGCTGATTGGCGAGTGTCATGCGGATCGTTGCCTGCTCACGGAAGAGGACGGCGATGCCGTCCGGATGATTGGCTTTGGCAAAGTTGCGGCGCTTTTCCTGCAGGGCTTCGCGCGTATCATCCGAAGTGATCGCCAGTTCGGCGGCGACTTCTTCGCGTGACGTTCGTCCCAGATGCTCCGGCATGACTGGCGGCTCCGGCTCCTGAGGCACCGGTTCGGGCTCTGCTTCCGGTTCAGGCAAAATAATGGGATCGCCGAGATTGTCGCGATAGGCGTCATCGGCGCGATGCGCCTCCGGCGTCTCGCCGCCAAGCACGGTCGCAGCGAAGCTGACATTCAATCCGCGAATGCGATGCGCGACCTTTTCCTTCTCCGAGGCTTCCTCTTCCGTATCGAGACGGTCGAGTACCGATTGAAACAATGATTGCTTGAACAGCATGCCGGCCTCCATGCCACCTCCATAAGAGAGGAAGTTGGCGTGGAGCTTATGGCGAGCGGCTCTGCCTCTATGTCAGCGAGAGGGTCTTGCTCTCTTCCAGGATCATATCGTGCAGCAGGCGTGCGCTTGGCGGCATAGCTCGCTCGCGTGCGGTGATGAGGCTATAGGGCCTGACGTCGATATCGAAATCGGTCGGCAATATGCAGGACTCGCCGGCTCGCGACGATTGCCCGCATATGAATTGCGCCATGTCGAGTGCGATTGGCGCGATCGCATCCGTCTTGCACACGACGGCGAGGGTCAGCAACAGTGATGAGGTATTGACGACGTTTTCCGGCAGCGGCACGCCGGCGGCAAGGAATATGTCCTCTACTTTACGGCGCAGCAAGGTTCCGGGCGGCTGGAAGACCCAATCGTAGCGGCCAAGATCCTCTAGGCTGGCAGGCCCCTTTTCGAGGAGCGGATGGCCGTTGCGGACCACGAGACAGGCTTTCTCCACGCCGATTTCGTGGGCCAGGAACAGGCGTGGGTCGAGATCGTCGGGGATGCGGCTGATGATAAAATCATGACGCGCTGCCAGAAGCTCTCGTGCCAGAACATTGCTGTTTTCGACCTCGATATTGATCTCGATACCCGGATAGCTGCGCGTGACCCGCTGGATGGCGGGGACGACGAGGCTGATGGCTGGAGCGGTTACGGCTCCGAGGAAAACCGATCCGCCTCTTCCTGTCCGCAGGGCGCCGAGTTCGCGGCTCGCTTCGCGCAGCTCGAGGAGGATCTTGCGCGCGCGCTTGGCAAGCGAGAGCCCGAAAGGGGTCAGCACCACGCCCCGCGCGACGCGCTCGTAAAGTGGGCTTTTGACAATGGACTCCATTTCCGAGAGCATGCGTGAAGCCGCAGGTTGTGACATGTTCATGGACTCGGCGGCGGCGGAGATCTGGCCATGATCCTCGATTGTGACGATCATCCGCAGGTGATTGAGCTTCAGGCCGGCCTTGAGCAACGTGTCGTCGCGAAAACTATCGGAATGAATCTCGATGCCTTCGCTGACATAATCGTTATATATTTTCTCCATAACGGCCAAAATTCCTGTTCGTCGGCAAAAAAGTACTATTTTTTATGATTATACCAAACATGGTATATGTTTAGCCAGTTATTCTATTTGACAGTTATACGAAATCGTACGAGTTTGCCCATCGTGCGCTGGTTGCAGTTCACAAGACGTGAGGGCGTGGAGGAGACCTACTTCGTTTCTCACAATTGGAAGTAAACCATTCCTTCTACGAAACCTGCTGCAGTTTCGGGCGGGCTTTTTGTCCGTCATTTTATCAACAAGGGAGAGAGTAATGAAATCCATTATCTCATTGATGGCCGGCGCTGCGCTCGGCGTCGCTACGCTGGTCGCACCTGCCTTCGCGGCGGATAAGGGCACTGTCGGTATCGCCATGCCGACCAAGGCATCAGCTCGCTGGATCGACGACGGCAACAACATCGTCAAGCAGCTCCAGGCAGCTGGTTACGGCACCGACCTGCAGTACGGCGATGACGACATTCCGAACCAGCTCTCGCAGATCGAGAACATGGTCACCAAGGGCGACAAGGTTCTGGTCATCGCATCGATCGACGGCACCACGCTGTCCGACGTTCTGCAGAAGGCTCATGATGCCGGCATCAAGGTCATCGCTTACGACCGTCTGATCCGCAACAGCGGCAATGTCGACTACTACGCCACGTTCGACAACTTCAAGGTTGGCGTTCTTCAGGCCGGCTCGATCGTCGACGCTCTCGGCCTCAAGGATGGCAAGGGGCCGTTCAACATCGAACTGTTCGGCGGTTCTCCGGACGACAACAATGCCTTCTTCTTCTATGACGGCGCAATGTCGGTCCTGAAGCCGTACATCGACAGCGGCAAGCTGGTCGTCAAGTCTGGCCAGATGGGCATGGACAAGGTCGGCACGCTGCGTTGGGATCCGGCAACGGCCCAGGCTCGTATGGATAACCTCCTCTCGGCCTACTACACCGACGCTCACGTCGACGCCGTTCTGTCTCCTTATGATGGTCTCTCCATCGGTATCCTCTCCTCGCTCAAGGGCGTAGGCTACGGCACCGGCGGTGTGAAGCTCCCGGTCGTTACCGGTCAGGACTCCGAAATTCCTTCGGTCAAGTCCATCATCGCTGGCGAGCAGCACTCCACTATCTTCAAGGACACCCGTGACCTCGCAAAGGTCACCGTCAACATGGTCAACGCCCTGATGGAAGGCAAGACGCCTGAAGTCAACGACACCAAGACCTACGACAACGGCGTCAAGGTTGTTCCGTCCTACCTGCTGACCCCGGTCGCAGTCGACAAGACCAACTACGAGAAGATCCTCGTCGAAGGCGGCTACTACAAGGCCGATCAGCTGAAGTAATCTTCCGATATAGCGGTCAGGGCTCGCTCGAAGGCGGGCCCTGGCTTTGATATTTAAGACGATCGCGCGGTCTGCTATGTTCGATCGCGGCGTTGGATTTGGACTATGGACGATACCATTCTCGAAATGCGGAACATCACCAAGTCGTTCCCCGGTGTGAACGCCTTGGAAAATGTCAATCTGAAGGTCCGCCAGGGCGAGATTCACGCTCTGGTCGGCGAAAATGGAGCCGGCAAGTCAACCCTGATGAAGGTGCTCTCGGGCGTCTATCCGGCCGGCACTTACGAGGGCGACATCTATTACGATGGCGCGGTCCGTCAGTTCAGGACGATCAGGGATTCCGAAGATATCGGCATCATCATCATCCATCAGGAGCTGGCGCTCGTGCCGCTTCTGTCGATCGCCGAGAACATCTTCCTGGGCAATGAGGTCGTCGCCAATGGCATGATCAATTGGCAGGAAACCTTTACTCGTACCAAAAAGCTGCTCGACAAGGTGGGCCTCAAGGAATCACCGAACACGTTGGTGACCGATATCGGCGTGGGCAAGCAACAGCTGGTTGAGATCGCCAAGGCTCTGTCGAAGAGCGTTAAGCTGCTCATTCTCGACGAGCCGACAGCATCGCTCAACGAAAGCGATTCCGATGCGCTGCTCAATCTCCTCATGGAATTCCGGAACCAGGGCATCACGTCGATCATCATCACGCACAAGCTGAACGAAGTGCGCAAGGTGGCCGACGAGATCACGGTTCTGCGCGACGGCATGGCCGTCAAGACGCTGAACTGTCACGAGGAAGAGATCAGCGAAGACATCATCATTCGCAACATGGTCGGCCGCGAGCTGGCCGACCGCTATCCGCCGCGCTCGGTGCCGATCGGCGAGACGATCTTCGAAGTCAAGAACTGGAATGCCTTTCACCAGCAGCATCGCGACCGCCAGGTGCTGCACGATATCAACGTCAATGTGCGCAAGGGCGAAGTGGTCGGCATTGCCGGTCTGATGGGCGCAGGACGTACCGAATTTGCGATGAGCGTGTTCGGCAAGTCCTACGGCCACAAGGTCAGCGGCGACGTCTTCGTCCATGGCAAGCCTGTCGACACCACCACGGTACGCAAGGCGATCGACGCGGGTCTCGCTTATGTGACCGAGGATCGCAAGCATCTCGGCCTCGTTCTGTCGAACAGCATTCTGCACAATACGACGCTTGCCAATCTGCTCGGCGTTTCCAAGGCGACAGTCATCGACGATGTGCGCGAGTTGCAGGTGGCGACCAATTATCGGGCCAAGCTGCGCATTCGTTCGGCCGGCGTCTTCCAGGAGGCGGGCAACCTGTCCGGCGGCAACCAGCAGAAAGTGGTGCTGTCGAAGTGGCTGTTCTCCGATCCGGATGTCCTGATCCTCGACGAACCAACGCGAGGCATCGACGTCGGCGCCAAATATGAAATCTATTCCATCATCAACCAGCTTGCCGCAGACGGAAAAGGCGTTCTGATGATTTCATCGGAAATGCCCGAGCTTCTCGGCACTTGCGATCGCATCTACGTCATGAACGAAGGTCGCATCGTCGCCGAACTGTCGAAGGCAGAGGCAAGCCAGGAGAGCATCATGCGCGCTATCATGCGCTCAGGGGAGAAACAACAATGAGTTCGGCCAACCCAGCCACGGAAAGCAGCAACGTCGTTTCGATCGGCGATCATATCCGCAACAATATTCGTGAATACGGCATGTTGATCGCGCTCGTGGTCATCATGTTGCTGTTCCAGTTGCTGACGCAAGGCGTTCTGTTCAGGCCGCAGAACCTGACCAACCTTGTTTTGCAGAATTCGTTCATCGTCATCATGGCGCTCGGCATGCTGCTTGTGATCGTGGCCGGGCATATCGATCTGTCGGTGGGCTCGGTCGTCGGTTTCGTCGGCGCTGTCGCCGGCGTTCTAGTGGTGCAGATGCATATGAATCTCGCGCTTGCGACGGTCATTTGTCTTCTGATGGGGGCTGCGGTCGGGGCATGGCATGGATATTTCATCGCCTATCACCGCATTCCGTCCTTTATCGTCACTCTGTCCGGAATGCTCGTATTCCGCGGCCTGACCTATGCCATCATCAACATGACGGGCAACGGTAGTAGCATCGGACCGTTTCCGCCGGCATTCCAGGTTGTTGCCACGGGCTTCATTCCCGATTTTATCGACATAAGCTTCATTCTCAACTTCATCGGCATGAGCGCCATCCATTCGACGTCGATCTTGCTGACGGTCGCCATCCCAATAGTGATGTTCTTCATCTCATGGCGCCGCCGTAGCGTGAACGAGAAACACGGCATCGATGTTGAACCGTTCAGCTTCTTCGTCGGCCAGAATCTGGTGGTTGCGGCTGCGGCCATCTTCATCGGCTACCAGATTTCTTCTTACAGAGGTCTGCCGAACGTTCTGATCCTCATGCTGCTGCTGATCGCGCTCTACGCTTTCGCGACGCAGCGCACGACGATCGGCCGCCGCATCTATGCCATGGGCGGCAACGAGAAGGCGACGAAGCTGTCGGGCATCGATACCCGCCGTCTGACGTTCTATACCTTCATCAACATGGGCGTGCTTGCCAGCATCGCCGGCATCATCATCGCCACGCGCCTGAACTCCGCAACCGCCAAGGGCGGCGACGGTCTGGAGCTTGACGTGATTGCGGCCTGCTTCATCGGCGGTGCTTCGGCTTCCGGCGGCGTCGGCAAGGTCACCGGTGCCGTCATCGGCGCCTTGATCATGGGTGTCTTGAACCAGGGCATGTCGATTCTCGGCTACCAGACGGACTCGCAGAAGATGATCAAGGGCGCCGTCCTGCTCGCTGCCGTGTTCATCGACGTCTACAACAAGAACAAGGGTTGATCGCTTAGCGATCAACCAAAGCTTTTAAAACCAAATCCATGACAGAGTCCGGCTCTCGCTGAGAGCCGGAGCGGTGAACTGCATCCGATCTCTGTCTTCTAGGAAGGATGAAAAACATGCTCATCTCGCAGATCAAAGGTTCGAACGGCGAGATTGTCGTTGCCGTCCGCAACGGCCCCGGCGAAATCGCCAAGGCTGTCGTTAACGCCAGCAGCGTCTACAAGCTTGCCATAGAAGCCGCCGATAGCGGCAAATCGCTGGCATCAGTCATCGAGGCGCATGGTCTCGGCGAGGCGATCGATCTGGAAAAGGTCTATGCCGAGGGCCGCTTCCTGCCGCCGATCACGCATCCCGACGCTGCGCATCTGCATTTGACGGGCACGGGCCTTACGCATCTCGGCTCGGCGGCGACGCGCGATTCCATGCATAAGAAGACGAAGGAAGCCGCTGAAGAGACGCTGACCGACTCCATGAAGATGTTCAGGATGGGCATCGAAGGCGGCAAGCCGAAAGCGGGCGAGAAGGGCGTGCAGCCCGAATGGTTCTACAAGGGCAATGGTTATGGTGCGGCAGCTCCCGGTGCTGCGCTGGTATCGCCGTCCTTCGCGCTCGACGGCGGCGAGGAGCCCGAAATGGCCGGCATCTATGTCATCGCCAAGGACGGGTCGCCGTTTCGCATCGGCTTTGCGCTATCGAACGAGTTTTCCGATCACGTCACCGAGCGGATCAACTATCTCTATCTCGCGCATTCCAAGCTGCGTCCGGCGAGTTTCGGTCCGGAAATCCGCATCGGCGCTGCACCGGAGGATATTCGAGGCACCTCGCGCATCAAGCGCGGTGATAAGGTGATCTTCGAAAAGCCTTTCCTTTCCGGAGAAGCGAACATGTCGCACACCTTCGCCAATCTGGAATATCATCATTTCAAATATGGCCTCTTCCGCACCCCCGGCGATGTGCATGTACATATGTTCGGCACAGCGACACTCTCTTTTGCCGAGGGCATCAAGCCGGAACCGGGTGATGTCTTCGAAATCGAGGTTGCCGAATTCGGCCTGCCCCTGCGCAATCCGCTGGCAGTCGCCGCCGAAGAGAATGTGGCTGTTCGCCAGCTGTGATTCGGTGAGACCGGCTGCTACGATTGGCCGGTCATCCTCAATATGAACCAGGAAAGCATGACGCCATGACCATTCATCAGAATCTGATCGCCGGCGAGTGGACCGGAACGACCGGCGCCGAAAATATCAACCCGTCCGACACCAACGAAGTCGTTGGCCTCTACGCCAGCGCAAATGCGCAGGACGTCACGGACGCGATCGCTGCAGCCAAGGCCGCTTTTCCGACATGGTCCCGTTCGGGCATTCTTGAGCGTCATTCCATCCTGAGGAAGACCAGCGACGAGATCCTGGCACGCAAGGACGAACTTGGCGCGCTGCTCGCCCGCGAAGAAGGCAAGACGCTGCCGGAAGCCATCGGCGAGACCATCCGCGCCGCGCAGATTTTCGATTTCTTCGCCGGCGAGGCACTGCGCCTTGCGGGCGAGGTGCTGCCCTCCGTGCGGCCGAACATCGGCGTCGAGATCACCCGCGAGCCGCTCGGCGTCATCGGCATCATCACGCCCTGGAATTTCCCGATCGCCATTCCCGCCTGGAAGATCGCGCCGGCGCTTTGCTACGGCAATACCATCGTCTTCAAGCCAGCCGATCTGGTGCCCGGCTGCTCCTGGGCGATCGTCGATATCCTCAACCGCGCCGGCCTGCCGAAGGGCGTCCTGAACCTCGTCATGGGCAAGGGCTCGGTCGTCGGCCAGGCGATGCTCGACAGCCCGGTTCTGTCCGGCCTCACCTTCACCGGTTCGGTCGGCACTGGAAAACGCGTCGCGCTTTCCTCCGTCGAGCATGGCCGCAAGTATCAGCTCGAAATGGGCGGCAAGAACCCGATGGTCGTTCTTGACGACGCCGATCTGACGGTTGCCGTCGAAGCCGCCGCCAACTCGGCCTTCTTTTCCACCGGCCAGCGCTGCACGGCCTCGTCGCGCCTGATCGTGACCGAAGGCATTCACGACAAATTCGTGGCCGCACTGACGGAAAAGCTGAAGACGCTCAACGTCGACAACGCCCTGAAATCGGGCACGCATATCGGCCCTGTCGTCGACGCCAAGCAGCTGAAGACGGATACGGATTATATCGAGATCGGGCGGCAGGAAGGCGCAAAGCTCGCCTTCGGCGGCGAGCTTATCAGCCGCGACACGCCCGGCTTCTACCTGCAGCCGACGCTCTTCACCGAAGCGACAAACCAGATGCGCATCAGCCGCGAAGAGATCTTTGGGCCGGTCGCATCCGTTATCCGGGTGAAGAATTACGAGGAAGCGCTTGCTGTCGCCAACGACACACCGTTCGGCCTGTCCGCCGGCATCGCCACCACAAGCCTGAAGCATGCGACGCATTTCAAGCGTAATGCCGAAGCCGGCATGGTGATGGTCAACCTGCCGACGGCAGGTGTCGACTTCCACGTGCCCTTTGGTGGCCGCAAGGGCTCGTCCTTCGGTCCGCGCGAGCAGGGCAAATACGCCGCCGAATTCTTCACCACGGTCAAGACCGCCTACACACTGGCCTGACCATCGAATTCAAAGCCCGGGCGCGAACGAGGCGGCCCGGGCGACACAAAAGGTACCGAGACTATGAAAAAGAAAGCTGAATGGCCGCGCAAGCTGCGCTCGTACGACTGGTTCGGCGGCACCGGCAAGAACGCGATCATGCATCGCTCCTGGATGAAAAACCAGGGCCTGCCGGCCGACACCTTCGACGGCCGCCCGATCATCGGTATCTGTAATACCTGGTCGGAGCTGACGCCTTGCAACGCGCATCTGCGCGATCTTGCCGAGCGCGTGAAACGCGGCGTTTACGAAGCGGGCGGCTTTCCTGTCGAATTCCCGGTCTTCTCCGTTGGCGAAAGCACGTTGCGCCCGACCGCGATGATGTTCCGCAACCTCGCGGCCATGGATGTCGAAGAGGCGATCCGCGGCAATCCGGTTGATGGCGTCGTGCTGCTTGGCGGCTGCGACAAGACCACGCCGAGCCTGCTGATGGGTGCGGCTTCCGTCGATATCCCGGTCATCCTCGTTTCCGGCGGCCCGATGCTGAACGGCAAATGGCGCGGCAAGGACGTCGGCTCGGGCACAGCGATCTGGCAGTTCTCGGAGATGGTGAAGTCCGGCGAGATGTCGCTGGATGAATTCATGGATGCGGAGCAGGGCATGGCCCGCTCGGCCGGCAGCTGTATGACCATGGGTACGGCCTCGACCATGGCGTCGATGGCCGAAGCGCTCGGAATGACCTTGCCGGGCAATGCGGCCATTCCGGCTGTCGATGCCCGCCGTCGCGTCATCTCGCAACTGTCAGGCCGCCGCATCGTCGACATGGTCAAGGAAGATCTGAAGCCCTCCGACATCCTGACCAAGGAAGCCTTTGAGAACGCCATCCGCGTCAACGGCGCCGTCGGCGGTTCGACCAATGCCGTTCTGCATCTGCTGGCGCTTGCCGGCCGCGTCGGCGTCGAGCTGTCGCTGGACGATTGGGATCGCCTGGGCCGCGAAGTGCCGACGATCGTCAACCTGCAGCCCTCCGGCAAGCATCTGATGGAAGAGTTCTACTATGCCGGCGGTCTGCCCGTCGTTATCAAGGCTGTGGGGGAGATGGGCCTGCTGCATAAGGATGCGATCACCGTCACAGGCGAAAGCATCTGGGCCGGCGTCAAGGATGTCGTCAACTACAATGACGACGTCATCGTGCCGCGTGAGAAGGCGCTGACGCAGTCGGGCGGTATTGCGGTTCTTCGCGGCAATCTCGCGCCGAAGGGCGCCGTCCTCAAACCATCGGCCGCTTCGCCGCATTTGATGCAGCACAAGGGCCGCGCCGTGGTCTTCGAAAGTATCGAGGACTATCACGCTCGCATCAACCGCGACGATCTCGATATCGACGAAAACTGCATCATGGTGCTGAAGTACTGCGGTCCGAAGGGATATCCGGGCATGGCCGAAGTCGGCAATATGGGTCTGCCGCCGAAGGTGCTGAAGAAGGGTATCACCGACATGATCCGCATTTCCGATGCTCGCATGTCCGGCACCGCCTACGGCACTGTCATCCTGCACACAGCTCCCGAAGCCGCCGATGGCGGACCGCTGGCGCTGGTCCAGAACGGCGACATCATCGCCGTCGACGTTCCCGGCCGCACGATCCAGCTCGAGGTTTCTGACGAGGAACTGGTAAAGCGCCGCGCCGCCTGGGTATCCCCGGTCAAGCCGCTCAACGGCGGCTACGGCGGTCTCTATGTGAACACTGTCATGCAAGCCGATACCGGCGCCGACCTCGACTTCCTCGTCGGTCCGCGCGGCTCGGAAATCCCGAACAATCGTGACAGCCACTGAGATTGGCGCTTTGAAGCACTACCAGGGGCGGGATGAAAATCCCGCCTTTTTCCATGGCGTGCACTGGATGCAAGGTGAAGGAGGCAACCATGGCATGTGTTAAAGGCGGATGTTCTTGTCTCGCTGGTCTTCCCGGGATATGAGGGCCGCATGAAACTTTGTCGAAGTATCATCTGCATGGTGCTCTCGCGCTAACCGCGTGGAGAGCGTGAGCGCGAGCAATGTTCAAATTGCTCGCGGCGTTGTCGTTTGCCATTCCGCAGGCGCATTTTCTCATGCAGTGAGTACTACAATGGACAATTTTTTCGAGAGCCCTTTCAAGGGCAAGACCCTCGTTGAGCAGGTCACCCATCCCAACATCCTCGTCGGCCGCTATAGCTATTATTCGGGCTATTATCACGGCCACGGTTTTGACGACTGCGCGCGTTTTCTTCCTCCGGCGAAGGGTGTCGACAGGCTGATCGTGGGCAGTTTCTGCTCGATCGGATCAGGCGCCGCCTTCATCATGTGCGGAAATCAGGGGCACCGGCACGATTGGATCAGCACCTTTCCATTCTACTGGATGTCGGAAGTTCCAGCCTTCGCGGAGGCCGAGAACGGCTATCTGCCGGCGGGGGACACCGTGATCGGCAACGACGTCTGGATCGGTTCCGAGGCGATCGTGATGCCGGGCGTCAAAATCGGCGACGGTGCGATCATCGGCACGCGTGCGCTGGTGACGCATGATGTCGAGCCTTATGCGGTCGTTGGCGGCAACCCGGCCCGCACGATCCGCAAGCGGTTTGACGATGACCGCGTGCGACTGCTTCTTGAGATGAGGTGGTGGGACTGGTCAGACGATCAACTGAAGGCGGCGATGCCGATCCTGACCAGCGGCGATATTGAAGCCCTCCATCGTCATTGGCGGGATGCCGTGAAATCTAACTGATCCTGAAGCGGGCAGTTGATGCCCGCTTGCAGTCAGAACGGTTGGCCGCAACAACTCTCGATGCTCAAGATGTTGTGGCCATCCGGAGGTACAGGAAGGCGTTTTGATGAACGCGGCAAGCCGCGCTTGCCTACATCAGCTCTGGCTTTGACTCTGTCCCTGACTTGCCACCGATACCTTGACGGTCAGGGTTTTGCCCGGTGTGCCGACCCGCATGCCGGAAACGGGAGCGGCGTCGCGATAGCGCAGGCCCGTCGCGATGCGGACATAGCGGGCGCATGCAGCCGTATAACGGCCCAAGAATCTGGGCTAACTTCGCTTTCGCGGGCAAGCCGCACATAGTAGACTTTTCCGCGCCCAGAACTTTTGCCGATGATCCGCGTGCGGAGGAGGCTTCCCAAGAGTGAATAGCGCGGCTTTCATCGCTCTCGATAATGGCTGTCGCGGCGCAGCAGCGGGATTGCTTCTGATGTTCGCAGCGGTTCTGTTCCGCAATCGCAACATGACGAGCACGATGCGTATCGGTGCCGCGCTCGCCGTCGCGGGTGCCGCCTCCGCTATCATCGAGGCACCCGGCTTCCCGTCACAATGGCCTTGGATAAGCCTGCCGTTCATTGCGTTATCGTCGGGCGGGTCGGTCTTCTTCTGGCTCTGGGCTCGGGCGGCGTTCGATGATGATTTTGTCTTGCGGCCATGGCATCGAGGCTTGTGGTTCGCTCTGGTCGGCCTGACGCTGCTGGCTTCTTATGGTGCCTTCACAAGACCTGCTGCTTCTTTGATCGATCGGGCCTTGACGCTTACCAATCTCGTGCTTGCGGTGCTCGCTGTGGTGCAAACCGTCACCACCTGGCGAACGGATCTGGTCGCCCGGCGGCGGCGGTTGCGCGTCACAGTGCTGATGGGAACGCTAACCTATATCGGGACCAATGCGGTCGCCAATCTCTCCCCAGTTGCAATCCTGGCATGGGTGTCGCCTGCGCGAAATCTCGCCAACGCGATCGGCCTTTGCCTGTTGGCAGTTCTTGCCGGTTGGAGCCTGTTCCGCACTGCCACAAGCAATCAAACGGTGACGCTGACGCCGGCCGGCGCATCCGCTGACGGACGTTCTCTTGCTTCGATCGAGAGTGACGATCGCTCGGAGATCGATCCGGCACTGCTCAATCGTCTGGAACGTTTGATGACGCAGGAGCGTGTATATCGTCGCGAGGGGCTGACCATCGGCTCTCTTGCCGCGCTTATGAAGCTGCCCGAATATAGGCTACGCCAAATCATCAACGAAGGCCTTGGCTATCGCAATTTCAACGCCTTTCTCAACCGGTACCGGATCGACGAGGCCAAGGCAGCTCTCGCTGATCCGAGCCAGAAAGAAGTGCCTGTCCTGACGATCGCTATGGATGCCGGGTTCCAGTCGCTCGGTCCGTTCAACCGGGCCTTCAAGGCCGATACGGACGTCACGCCGACCGAATTCCGCCGCCTGGCTCTTACACAGGCGCCGCCCAAGCCGCAGAGCGAGGCAAGGAATTTTGAAATCGGCCAGTCGTATTGAGAAATCGGCCAGCCGTTTTTCAGTTTCCGGCGAGAAGGTGCTGTCTCCCTTGAGCATAGTCTCTGCAAAGATCGGAGGCCATCATGGACATGCCATTCAAAAAACGTTTTGTTTTAAGTGCGCTGTTAAGCTTATGCGCTCTGTTAACTTCTGACTACGTCGCGCGCGTGGAGGCGCGAGACGCGGATAAAGTGCCATGGCCGACCAAGGAATGGCTGACCTCGACGCCGGAAGAGCAAGGCATGGATTCGTCGGCGCTCGCCAAGCTTGTCAACTATGGCGAAAGCCACAGCTTCGACAGTCTTCTCGTTGTGCGTCATGGGCGAATTGTCGCCGAGGCCCACTATGCTCTCTATCCCGGGAATGTTCCGCACGAGATATTCTCTTCCACAAAAGCGATTACCGGTACTCTTCTCGGGATGGCCTACAAGGACGGCCTGCTCGACCGTCTCGATGACCCTGTCCTGGACTTTTTCGCTGATCGCCGCATCGCAAATGTCGATGATAGAAAGAAGGCGATCACTGTTCAGAACCTTCTGGACATGACTTCGGGGCTCGATTGGGATCAGGGATTTGAAGGCGGCAGGCAGCAGACACTGCAGGATATGTATCGAGCCTCCAATTTGATCCAGTTCATTCTCGATCGTCCCATGGCGCATCCACCGGGAGAGGTTTTTAATTACAGCAATGCCAACCCGGATCTTGTTTCCGCTGTTATCACCAGGCTTACAGGCCAGCCTCTTGAGGATTACGCCCGGGAAAAGCTCTTTGCGCCATTAGGCATCACTGATTGGTATTGGGATCGCGATCGCCAGGGTCTCACATTCGGAGATGGGATGCTATTTTTGCTGCCGCGCGACATGGCAAAGTTCGGTTATCTGTACTTGCACCACGGCGAATGGGAGGGAAGGCAACTTCTTCCACCCGGCTGGGCCGATGTGTTGAACCACACGATCGTGAATACGCATGCGTCATACGATCCCAGCCTGAGCTATTCAAACTTCTTCTGGATATTGCCGGAGCCGCATGTTTACATGGCGAATGGCAAGGATGGCCAAAATATAGCGATATTTCCTGATCTGGATATTGTGGTGGTGACCACTGCCAGAAAATATATTCCGCTCCGCACTCTGGCAGACCGTGTTTCTTCGGCGGTCAAGTCGGAGTCAGCGCTTCCTCCAAACCCGAACGCTGCCGAACAGCTTGCGAATGCCATCAAAGATGGCGCAGTCGAGAAGCCGACAGCCGTTGGCCCAACACCGGAGATTGCGTCCGCCATTTCCGGAAAGACCTACAAATTTGCGGACAATGACCTTGAGTTAAGATCACTTACCCTATTTTTGACCGGCCCTCGTCCGCATGTCGAATATGAGCGATATTTGCGTTATCCGGTTGGTTCTTCAGCCAGGGAAGACGTTCCGATCGGACTTGACGGGTTCTATCGCAAAGGCCCGCCCGCGCTCTCTGGCGCTTATCCAGGCCATACCCCGGCCGCCAGAGGGACATGGTCGGACGGGCAGACATTCGTGATCGACGCGCAGGATATCGGATACGGCACGCAGATCAAATACGTCCTGTCTTTCAACGGCACGAAGCTCAACATTCGCCGTGTCGACGAGGAGGGTTGGGTAATGTCGGCCGATGGCGAGCAGGCGAACAACTAGAGCATGTCGCGCAAAAGTGTGCAGCGGTTTTTGCGGCTACGACATGCGTGAAATCAAAGAGCTAAAGCGTGTGAAGCGAATCCGAAAGATCGCGACACGCTTTAGGCGACAAGTCGGGCACTGGCGTAGCCCAGACCCATCAGCTTTGGCTCTGGCTCTGACTTTGCCCCTGGTTCGCAACCGTGACCTTCACGGTGAGGGTTTCACCCGGCGTGCCGACCCGCATGCCGGAAACGGGAGCGGCGTCTCGATAGCACAGGCCCGTCGCGATGCGGACGTAGCGGGCATCCGGACAGACGTCGTTGGCTGGATCGAAGCCGACCCAGCCGAGGCCGGGAATGTGCGCTTCCGCCCAGGCATGTGTGGCTGCCTGTTCATTCTTGCCTTCCATCATCAGGTAGCCGGAGACGTAGCGTGCCGGAATCTGGAGTGCGCGAGCGCCGGCGATGAAGATATGAGCATGGTCCTGACAGACGCCGCTTTTTGCCTCCAGAGCCTGTTCGGCGGTTGTCTCCGTATCGCTGGTGCCGGGCTTGTATTCGACGGATTGATGGATTGCGCTCATCAGCGCGTGCATTCTGGCGAGGTCGCTGTCCCCTGACAGCCCGCGCGTCAGCTCCTTCGTCAGCTTTCCGGCCTTAGTACGCGGCGATTCCCTAAGGAAGAGCCAGAGAGGGGCGAAGCCGGCATGCGGCCCCACCACGCCATTGAGATCCTGCGTTTCCACTTCGCCCGTCGCGACGATCCTCGTCGCTTCCTGCTGTCCGTCGAGCGAGACGAGGGTAACGCGATTGCCGAACTGGTCGTCATATTCCACCTCGGGACTGGCGCCCTCGACGGATAGTTTCCAGTTCGCGACCGTTTGCCCGGTGCCGGTGAGCGGCGTCAAGCGCAAGCGCTGCAGGGAAAACTGCGACGGTTGGTGGTAGCGATATTCCGTAATATGGCTGATCGTCAGTTTCATAATGTCGCCCGCCTACTCATAGAACCGATAGCCATCGGAAATCTCCGCGCCGAGCTTGTTGTTGCGGGCGACGAAATCCTCCAGGAACTCATGCAGGCCCTGATCCATAATGCGCTTGATGGTCAGCTTTTGCAGCGATTGGCGAATGGCTTCGGCCGTGTCATGCGCCGGCAGCCGCTTTTCGTATTCGGCGCCGAGATACCCCATGTTGCTGACGATCTTGTCGTAGCAATAGGCGAGGGAACGCGGCATCTGCCCGTTCAGGATCAGGAAGTCGGCAATGTTGGCGGGCTTGTATTCCGGGTCGTAAGCCCATTTGTAGGCCCTGTGCGCCGACACCGATCGCAGGATCGACTCCCATTGCGCGTTGTCGAGCGATGAGCCGACATGCGAGACCGAGGGCAGCAGCACGTAGTATTTCACGTCGAGAATGCGGGCCGTGTTGTCGGCGCGCTCGATGAAGGTGCCGATGCGGGCGAAATTATAGAGCTCGTTGCGCAGCATTGAGCCGTGAAAGGCGCCGCGGATCAGCCCCGCACGCTGCTTTATGACGTCGATCGTCTCGGGCAGTTCGGCCGTCTTGAGCTTTTTGCCGAGGAGGGTCTTCAGTTCGATCCAACATTCGTTGGTCGCTTCCCAAGTGTCACGGGTCAGCGCCGTGCGCACCATGCGGGCATTGTTGCGCCCGTATTCGATACAGGACATAACGCTCGATGGATTGGCCCGATCGCGCATCAGATAGTCGATGGCGTCGGCGCCCGTCATCTTGTCGTGCACCTGGCCATAGGCTTCGCGCACGCCAGCGCTTTGCAGCACGCCGTCCCAATCGTCATCGGCGGCATCGCTGCGGGTCAGCGACATACGTTGTCCGGCGTCGACGAGGCGGGCAATGTTTTCGGCGCGCTCGATGTAGCGGAACATCCAGTAGAGGCCATTCGCGGTTCTTCCCAGCATGTCCGATCAGTCCTCCAGAACCCAGGTGTCTTTGGTGCCGCCGCCCTGACTGGAGTTGACCACCAGCGAGCCTTCCTTCAGCGCCACGCGGGTGAGCCCGCCGGGAATGATCCGCACCTTGTCGGAGACGAGGACATAGGGCCGCAGGTCGACGTGCCTGGGCGCAATGCCCTTGTTGACCATGATCGGCACGGTCGACAGGGAAAGAGTTGGCTGCGCGATATAGTTGTTCGGCTTGCTCTTCAGCTTCTCGGCAAAGGCAATGCGCTCCTTCTTCGAGGCCGTCGGTCCAACGAGCATGCCATAGCCGCCGGAGCCGTGAACTTCCTTGACGACGAGATCCGCAAGGTTCTCAAGCACATATTTCAGGCTGTCGGGTTCCGAACAGCGCCAGGTCGGCACGTTTTCGAGGATCGGTTTGCGGCCGGTGTAGAATTCGACGATCTCCGGCATGTAGGAATAGATCGCCTTGTCGTCCGAGATGCCGGTGCCGGGCGCGTTGGCGATGGTGATATGGCCGGCGCGGTAGACATCCATGATGCCGGGGATGCCGAGCGCGGAATCCGGGCGGAAGGTGAGGGGATCGAGGAAATCGTCGTCGACGCGGCGATAGAGCACATCGATGGCCTCATAGCCGCGCGTCGTGCGCATTTTGACCTTGCCGTCGATGACCCGAAGATCCGAACCTTCCACCAGTTCGACGCCCATCATGTCGGCGAGGAACGAGTGCTCGTAGTAGGCGGAATTGTATATGCCTGGTGTCAGCACCGCGACGCGCGGCTTGCCCTTGCAGCCGGGAGGGGCAAGGGAGGCCAGGCTCTGGCGCAGCTGCAACGGATAGTCCTCGACGCGCTGCACCTTGTTCTGGTGAAACAGCTCGGGGAACATCTGCATCATCGTTTCGCGGTTCTCGAGCATGTAGCTGACGCCGGACGGCGTGCGGGCATTGTCCTCGAGCACATAGAACTGGTCTTCGCCGGTGCGGACGATATCGGTGCCGACGATGTGGGTATAGACGCCGCCCGGGGGACGGAAGCCGATCATCTCGGGTAAAAAGGCATCGTTCTTTTCGATCAGCTCACGCGGGATACGTCCGGCGCGGATGATTTCCTGCTTATGGTAGATGTCATCGAGGAAGGCGTTGAGGGCGATGACCCGCTGTTCTATGCCCTGAGCGAGCTTGCGCCATTCGCGGCCTGATATGATGCGGGGAATGATGTCGAAGGGAATGAGCTTTTCGGAGGAGTCTGCGTGTCCGTAGACCGCAAAGGTAATTCCCGTTTTTCGGAAGATGGTTTCCGCATCTCGGGACTTGGAAATCAAGTGGCCTCTATCCTGGCCAGAGTACCACTCGAAGTATTTCTCATAAGGTGCGCGCGGACTTTCATCCGCAGTCATCATTTCATCAAATGCCAAAGGCGCGGTCCCCGTGTTTTCACCCATTTGAATACAATGATTTTTACAATGCAAGAAGTATGCGCAGTTGCCGATACGAATTTCGAAATATCGAAAAATGCCGGATTTGCAGGCAGTTAAGAATAGAGCAGCTGTTGCTGGCCCGATCCCGTGGCATTACTCGGACCAAAATTTGAGCATTTGCCTGCTTTGCAGACCGAACGGCTGGGTGGCAGCTAGAGTTCCTTCAGCCGCGGATTGCGGTTCGCCAGCGTGAAGAAAAATTGATCGCTGTTTTCAGCAGATGGATTTTGACCCTTCCGGCTGCATCGGCTATCAGCCTGCAACCCCCTTCGCGCAGCATTCTGAGCCCGCCTTTGATTTGACCTCCGATGCGCAAAACACATATCGGTCTGAATTCCATGTCCCTCGATAGACTAGCACCGGCGATCTTCGTTCTTCTCTGGTCCACCGGCTGGATCGTTGCCAAGTATGCCTCGCTGCATTCAGGCCCCTTCACGTTCCTGATGATGCGCTACAGCCTGTCGGCGCTTGCCTTCGTACTGCTCTGTTCTTTCACCGGCGCCCGCTGGCCGCGTGATTGGTCGAGCGTCTATCGGGCCATCTACTCCGGCATCTTCCTGCATGGCATCTATCTGGCTGGGCTCTGGTGGGCGATCGCCGAGGGCGTGCCGGCCGGCATTTCCGGCATCATCGCGGCCCTGCAACCTCTAATGACGGCCATGGCGGCGCCATTCCTCGTCGGGGAGCGTATTCAGCCGATCCAGCGTCTTGGCTTGCTGCTCGGCTTTCTCGGCATCGCCATCGCCATATCGCCGAAGCTGCTGGCTTCGGGCACGGCTGATCTCTGGCAGTCAGCGATCCCGCTCGTCGTCAATCTGCTGGCGATGGTATCGGTGACTTATGGAACGCTCTACCAGAAGCGGCACCTTCAAACCGGCGATCTGCGCACCATCGCAACATTGCAATATGTCGGCGCATTGATCGTCACCGTGCCATTGGCCTTCACATTCGAAGGCCTGCATTTCGACGGCACGCAGACGGCGATCCTGTCGCTCCTCTGGTCGGTGTTCGGCCTGTCGATGGGGGCGGTCGGTCTGCTGCTCTATCTCATCCGCCGGGGGCAAGTCTCGCGCGCGGCATCGCTGATCTACCTGATGCCGCCGGCCGTCGCCATCGAAGCGGCGATCGCTTTCGGCGAGCCTCTGACGCTGCCGATCATCATCGGCACCGTCATCGTGGTCATGGGAGTTTATCTCACCAATCGGCGCACGGCGGATGTCGTGCCGGAATAAAATGGAATGACGGAATAAAAAAGGGGGCCGGTTGGCCCCCTTTTTTGATCTTGTGTCAGGCGCGTTCGCGGCGCTGACCGCCATTACCGGGGCCGCGGCGCTTCATGCGGCCGTTGCCGCCATTGCGCTGTTCGCCCTGGCCGTTCTGGTTGCGGTCTTCATTGTGACGACCCGCCGGGCGGCCGTGCGAATGGCGCTGACCGCGATGTGCGCCGGCTTCATGTGCTGCGGCGTTGCCGTTCGCGGCATTGGCATGCTGCGGCTTGCGGGCCGGACGGAAATCGGAGGTCGATGCCAGATCGTTGTCGACTTCCGGACGCGGCGCCTGCTCGTTGCGGCGCTGACCACGGAAATCGGCGTTGCGGTTGTTTTCGCGCTGCGGACGATCGTCGCGCTGACGGCGTTCCTGACGTTCGCCAGCCTGGCCGCGCGCTTCGCCATTCTCCTTGTCGAAGAAGGGACGACGAGCCGGGCGAGCCGGACGACCTTCGGCGCGACCCTGACCGGCGCCACGACCCTGGCCTTGGCCCTGGCCACCACGGGCACCACCGCCGCGGTTGTTGCCGCGAGCCGGACGGCCTCGGTCGGCCGGAGCCTCACCGCTGGCAACGGCGATTTCGATACCCATCAGGCGCTCGATGTCGCGCAGCAGGCGGATTTCGTCCGGAGCGCAGAAAGCGATGGCGATGCCGTCGCGGCCGGCACGGGCGGTACGGCCGATGCGGTGGACGTAGGCGTCGGGAACTTCCGGCAGATCGTAGTTATAGACGTGCGAAACGCCGGGGATATCGATGCCGCGGGCAGCGACGTCGGTGGCGACGAGAACGCGGATTTCACCGTCACGGAAAGCCTTGAGAGCGCGTTCGCGCTGGCCCTGGCTCTTGTTGCCGTGGATGGAGGCGGCGGCGAAACCGACATGGTCGAGATGCTTCATCAGCTTCTCTGCGCCGTGCTTGGTGCGCAGGAAGACCATGGCGCGGCCATCCGGATTGGCGGAAATCGTTTCCTTGAGGATCTCCGTCTTGTGGTTCTGGCCGGAAACGAAGTGGACATACTGTTCCACCTTGTCGGCAGCCTTGCCCGGAGGCGACACTTCCACCTTGACCGGATTGCTCAGGTAGTCGGAAGCGAGATCGGCGATCGCCTTCGGCATGGTGGCCGAAAACAGCAGGGTCTGGCGCTTGGCGGGGACCATCTTGGCGATCTTGCGCAGATCGTGGATGAAGCCGAGGTCGAGCATCTGGTCGGCTTCGTCGAGCACGAGATGGGTGACATGGCCGAGCGACAGGGCGCGGCGGCTGATGAGGTCGAGCAGGCGGCCCGGAGTAGCAACGAGAATGTCGGTGCCGCGCTCAAGCTGAAGCTGCTGCTTGTTGATCGAGGCGCCGCCCACGACAAGGTTGATCTTCAGCGGCGTCTTGCGGACGAAGAGCTTCAGGTTGTCGGCGATCTGGTTCACCAGTTCGCGGGTCGGGGCGAGGATCAGCGTGCGGACGGTGCGGTTGTCCGGGCGCTTGGCGTCCTTCAACAGCATTTCGATGATGGGCAGGCCGAAAGCGGCGGTCTTGCCGGTGCCGGTCTGGGCGAGGCCGATCAGATCGCGGCCCTGGAGAACAAGCGGGATAGCCTGTGCCTGGATCGGCGTAGGAGTGGCGAAGTTGTTCTGCGACAGCGTATCGACGATCTGCTTGGAGAGACCAAGCGAATGAAAATCGGTCAATTCAATACCTTTCGGGGGCGCCAAAGCAAAAAGGCCGGGTCGCACCATGCGGTCCGGTCTGTCTCTGGCGTCAAGAACCCCGCGTGAAGTGGGAACTTGTAAGTTGGAAAAAGCTTTCCAGCGCATCTGACCGCCTTGGGTGCGGTCTCATTATCTAAAGCGCTTTTGTCCTTCTCTTGCGTACGTCTAGTCCCGCAGGGCACGCTCACGCGGCGGCCGGAAGGTGAAAGCTGAGGCGCATTTGGTCTCATTTGCGCCCAAAGTCAAGGGGCACAGGCAAAAGCTTTTCAATAGACAAAGAAGGATGCCGCTGAAATCGGGCGGCATCCTTGGTCATGAAAATCTGAAATTCGCGCTAGCAGTCGCTGCGTTTCAGGCCTTATCGGCAGATTTCGACACGATATGGACGGCCCCAGCCATCGTGACGCCAGGCCCAATAGCAGCTTGGATAGGGGCGCACATAGACCCGCTCATAGGCGGGGCCGGCGTAGTAGGCAGGATAGGTGGGGTAAGCAGGATAGTAAGCGGGGTATGCCGGTCGTACCGCCCCGGCGACCAGAGCCCCTCCGACGACACCGGCAGCAAGGCCGCCGAAAAAGGCGCCGCGCTCCGAGGCGCCGGCATTGGTAGTGGTTACGGCGGTGGCACTGCCGAGCGTCAGTGCGATCAAGCCGGCCGTCGTTAAAGTGCGAAGCACAGACATTGAAATCCCTTTCCCAAAACAAAGGCCTCCCAGCCGAAGCCGAGTTTGAAGGTGCGCGCGAAACGGGGCGAAGTCGCGGCTGAAAAATGGGCCGCCGCATTAAATTTTGTTCATTATGAAATAGGCGAAAGCAGTTGATTTTGTTTCTGAAATCTCTGCGTGTGTCGCGTATTCTTTCGCGGTTAGCGACCATGTCTGGTGTGGCAAGCGAGGACCGCTCTCATCCATGACGCGAGCGCTGCCGCATCGCGCCGCGCCAAACATGGTTAACATCTTTTTAAAGCGATTTGTGATAGAGCGTCGCTTGATGAACTATCATACGTGGTGAGAAGAGAGGCTTGGTTTGACCTTGGACGGTGAACTGCTTGACATAGCATGCCGCCGGATCGCCAATCTGGACAGGCCTGCCTACATCAAGAACAGCGAACTGCGCTACGTCGCCGTCAATGACGCCTATGCGCGCTTTTTCGGGCGCGACATCTCCGATTTCATCGGTAACCGAAGCCACGAAATTCTCGATGTGGGCGAGAGCGCCGAGAGGGAAGACAAAGAGCGCCGTGCGCTGGTTTTCGCCTCGGAGGAGACGGCGCTGTGCTTCGATGTCGCCGTCCGTCAAAGGTCGCGCATACAGATCGAAAGCTTCTCTCCCTCGGAAGATCGCGTCTATATCTTCGGCGTGTTTCTCGATGCACCGGCAGTCTTTGGTGCAGCCTCAGCTGCCGACGGTTTTCAAGAGAAGATCGATCGGGCAGGCTTTTTTCGGACCGTTCTGGAAGACTTGCCGGTCGCGACCTTCGTGCGCGATGCGAATCATCGGCTCGTCTATTCCAATAGCGCCCATGCCGAGATTACCGGGCTCGATCGTGCGGAAATGGTCGGCAAGACCGAGCACGAGATGTTCGACGTCGGTGCCGACGACTTCTTCGCCGCAAACGAAGATGCCCTCAGGGAAGGGCGCGGGCACGAGTTCGAGAGCGAAATCGTCGACCGACAGCAGGTGAGGCGGCCGGTGAAAATTCGCCTGAACCGGGCGACCACGGATGACGGCAGTCACTACACAATCGGCTCCGTCACCGATATCTCGGCTCTCAAGCAGCGGGAAATGCAGATTATCGAGGCGCAGGCGCGTGCCGAGGCGCTGCACCACGATCTCGAAAACATCCTTCGCTCGATGCCGATCGGAGTTCTGATCCACGATAGCGACTACATCGTCGAATACGTCAACGATGCCTGGTACGAGATCTGGGATTTCTCCAAGGACGAGCGTTTCGAAGGCCGGCCTTATCGCGATCTGATCGCGAGACATTTCGCGCTGGAGCGTTTCGGTCCGGACAACAGCCGCAGCGTCGAGGACATCTATCAGGCGCGTCTGGCTGCCTTGCGCAAGGCGGGGTCGCACCTGCAGACGGAAGTGAATTTTGCCGATGGCAAGTCCGTCATCATCGATGCGCGCCGAATATCCAATGGCAGGACACTGATGTCCTACACGGACATTTCCTCCGTAAAGCAGCAATCGCTGGAGATAACCGAGACGCGACTGGCACTGGAGCGTCTCGGCGAGCTGATGGCCGACGCGATGCAGGCCATGTCGCAAGGTTTGCTGATCGTGCAGGACGGCACGATCATGCTGGCAAACGACACGCTGCAGCACATGCTCAAGCTGCCGGCCGCGCTTCTGGAAGCGGACAAGAAGTGGTCGGCGGCTTTCGACTACTGTGCGGCGCGCGGGGACTTCGGTGACGATGCGGAGACGGTGCGGCGCTCCTGGGGCGAGAGCATCGCGGCCGGCAAGCCGATCCATCATGTGTTCCAGGTCGTCGGCGATCGTTGGATGCAGCTCGATGCGGCGATCGGCGAGCATCGCCGCTGGACCGTCGTTCTGACCGATGTCACCGAAATGAAGGAGCGCGAAGCCGATCTGCAGCTCCTGCTGGCCCGCAGCAATGCGGCGGATCGGGCGAAGTCCGAATTTCTTACCCATATGAGCCACGAGATCCGCACGCCGATGAACGGAGTTCTCGGCATGGCGGAGCTGCTTGCAAAAACCGGTCTCGACCCCAGGCAGAAGACCTTTGTCGATATCATCGTCAAATCCGCCAACGCGCTCCTGACCATCATCAACGACATTCTCGATTTCTCGCGGATCGATACCGGCGAGATGCACCTGCGCAAGATGGCGTTCGATCCGGTCGAAGCAGTCGAGGATATAGCCGCGCTGCTGGCCGCTGCGGCATCGGAAAAGAACATCGAGCTGATCGTGCGCGCCGCTCAAGGCGTGCCGGCGGCCGTACTTGGCGATGCCGGGCGCTTTCGGCAGATCGTGACCAATCTTGTCGGTAACGCCATCAAGTTCACCGAGCGCGGTCATGTCCTGGTGGAGCTGGATAGCCAGCCCGATGTCGGCGAAGATGTCCTGCTGATGTTGCGTATCGCAGATACGGGCATCGGTATCCCGGAAGAAAAGCTCGGCAGCATCTTTGACAAGTTCTCGCTTGCGGATTCGTCCTTTGCGCGGCGCCTCGAAGGCTCCGGTCTCGGGCTTGCTATCACCGCCGGCCTGGTCGATCTTTTCGGCGGCTCGCTCTCTGTGGAAAGCGAGTGGGGCAAGGGATCGGCCTTCACGGTTCATTTACCGATGCCGCTGGTTGCCGAGCGCGGCAGGGCGCCGGAATTGCCCGCAGACGTCAAGGGCGCGCGCATCCTGATTGTCGAGGACGGTGAGATCCACCGGAGCATATCCGGCGAACAATTGGCGCAGTGGGGCTTTGATGGCCATGTCGCCGAGGATGGCATGACCGCGCTCGCCATTTTGAATACAGCCTTCGACATGGGCGTGCCGGTCGATGCATTGGTGATCGACTGCAATATGCCCGATCAGAACGGCTATCAGCTGGCGCGAACCATGCGCGCGGATGTGCGTTTCGATGCCTTGCCGGTGATGTTTCTGACGTCGATGGGAGCGGTCGGCTGGGACAAGGAGTTCACGGCAGTCAACGGCCAGGCGCATCTGATGAAGCCGGTGCGTGCCAATGTGCTGCGGAATGCAATCATTGACGTCGTGCGTACCTCGCGACGGCGACGAGCGAACAATCAACAGAGCGCCGCCGTCCGGCATGTGCCGATCGAGGTCGAGGCTGCGGCCGCCATAAAGGCGACCGAGGACATGGATTCGACAGGCGCCGCTAACTCTATCGACGTTCTCGTCGCCGAGGATAACCAGGTAAACCAGATCGTCTTTACGCAGATTCTGCAGGCCACAAACCTGCGTTTCTTGGTCGTCGAGAATGGCCAGGAAGCGGTGAACGCATGGCGCCAGCTACGGCCGTCGGTGATCCTGATGGATGTTTCCATGCCGATCATGAACGGTCATCAGGCGACGCGGATGATCCGCCAGTTCGAGGCGCAGGCAGGGCAGGGTTGGCATGTGCCCATCATCGGCGTGACGGCGCAGGCACTGGAAGTGGACCAGGTCATGTGCATGGACGCGGGCATGGACGATTGCCTGTCGAAGCCGATCAGCCCGGAGCTTCTTGAAGGAAAGATCCAGCGCTGGCTCGGCGATGGTGCAATGCGCGCCGATCGCTCCAACACCTAGGGCATGATGCCGAAAAGCCTATGCGGCTTTCGGGCGACGTCCGCCTTACATGTTTGCTTCTGGAGCGGATTCGGACTTTAGGTCTAGCAGACCTGAAGTCATCCGACTCTAGCTCGGTTTGACGCCGCAGAGCATTTCACGTTTGCCGGCAAAGCCTTGCCGTCTTTCCACTGTGAAACCCGAGGCCTGCAGATTGCGGCGCACGAAACCGGCCGCCGCGTAAGTGGCGAAGGTGCCTTTCGGAACCGTCTTGTCATAGAGCGCCTGCATTAGATCCATCGACCACATGTCGGCGTTGCGCGATGGCGCGAAACCATCGAGATACCAGGCGTCGAAGCCCGGCTGCGCATTGCTCACGCCTTCCAGCGCGGGGCCGCAGACGACGGTGAGACGTGTATGGGCATCGAGCCTGAGAGACAGGACACCTTGCGGGTCGCTCGGCCATGCGGCGACCAAAGCTTTGCGTTGATCGTTGATCTCCGGCCAGTGCGACAGGGCGCGATCGATTTCCGCGGCGCGCATCGGGTAAAGCTCGAAGGACATGAAGTGCAGCTCCGAGCCCGAGGTTGCCTGTTGTTGCCACTGGCGCCATGTCTCGCAGAAATTCAGACCGGTGCCGAAGCCAAGCTCGCCGATGAGGAAATGCCGCTGCTGCTCCCAACGTGCCGGCAGGCCATTCCCGGCCAGGAAGACATGGCCGCATTCCAGGCGCCCATCGGTCTGGCAATAAAAATGGTCGCCAAACGCTGGCGAATAGGGCATATCGCCGTCGCGCCATTCGAGCTCCGGGCTTGCCGCATTGGTTTCGGACGCGTCAGTCCGATCTGAAACTGGATCTGTCATGGAAAAAGCCGATAATCCTCCGAGACCTGCCGGTCAATCGTTCGTCGATCTGTTGATCGTCGGCGGTGGCATCATGGGCTTGTGGGCGGCCGTTCATGCCGAGCGTCTCGGCATTCAAACGCTGCTCGTCGATTCCGGCGGATTCGGACAGGGCGCGAGCGGCGGCCTGCTCGGGGCGCTGATGCCGCATATGCCGGACAAGTGGTCGGAAAAGAAGCAGTTTCAGTTCGATGCGCTCGTATCTCTGGAGGAAGAGATCGCCGGGCTGGAGGCTGCGACGGGTCTTTCTGCCGGCTATAGGCGCGCAGGTCGTTTGATTCCGCTGCCGAAGCCGCATCTGCGGCAGATTGCGCTGGGTCATCAGAAGGATGCCGCAAACCATTGGCATCAGGGTGGGCGGGAATTTCACTGGCAAGTGCTTGATGCTGCACCCGCTTCGGACTGGATCGATCCCGGCGCCGGTGAGAGCGGCTTCGTCTTCGATACGCTGGCGGCGCGCGTGGCCCCGCGTGCGCTGCTGAATGTGCTGCAGAGGTTTCTCGCCTCAGCCAGACATGTAAGACTTGCGGAGGGGATGAGTATCGATCGCATCGATCCCGACAATGGTGTGGCGACGACAGGTAGCGAGGATATCCGTTTCGGCCGCTGCATTCTGGCCGCCGGATACAGATCCTTTCCGGTCCTGGACGAACTGACACGCGATCGAAAATCGGCTCTGGGGCAGCCGGTCAAAGGGCAGGCCGCTTTGCTGAAGGCGGATGTCGACAGCACACTTCCAGTCATCTTCCGCGATGGCCTCTACATTGTTCCGCACGAAGGCGGCCTGGTTGCGGTCGGCAGCACCAGCGAAAACCGCTTCGAAGATCCTCTGTCCACCGACCGTCAGCTCGACGATCTGCTGATTGCAGCCCGTGCGATGGCGCCGGTTTTGGCTGGTGCCGATGTGGTCGAACGCTGGGCCGGCTTGCGGCCGAAGGCCGTGGACCGCGATCCGATGGTGGGGCCTCATCCCGATCACCCGTCGTTGATCGCCTTGACCGGCGGTTTCAAGGTGAGCTTCGGACTGGCGCATCGGCTTGCGCAGGCGGCCGTTTGCGAGGCCGCAAGTGTGGCTTGCAGCTTCAACTTGCCGCAGAGTTTCACACTCGCCAGTCATATTGCAGTCGTATCACATAAAACGTGAATATACGCCCTTTCGGGTCGTCAATCTGTCACGCAAATCACCTATCTCCTTGGCCGTCGGGACCTGGCTCGGTCAGCCGGTTTGCTGTGATCTGGAGGAGATCTTATGCGCTATGCCATTTGCTTCACGCCGTCTGCGAGCGATCCGCTGACGCTCGTGGCCGCAAATTGGCTCGGCCGCAACGTCTACTCCGGCGAGATGGTCGAGCCGCCCGCTATACGCGGGCTCGGGATCCATGAGATTGCTTTTTATACCGCCGTCCCCCGTCGATATGGCTTCATGGGCCTGCTGAAGGCGCCTTTCAGATTGGCAGAGGAGATGTCCGAAGCGGCGTTGCTGCGCGATCTCATGCGTTTTTCAGGCTCGACCTCACCGTTCGAAATCCCGCGGCTGGAAGTTGCGCGGCTTGGCGGCGCATTGGGCCTTGTTCCGTCCGCGCCCAGCCAGCAGATGCACTTTCTCGCGGCTTCGCTGGTTCAGGCTTTTGATCTCTATCGTGCCCCGCTCACGGAGGCGGAAATCGAACGCATCGATCCGGACGGCCTGTCTGCCACGCAGTTTGCCAATCTGCATCGCTGGGGCCATCCGCATGTGATGGACGAGTTCCGCTTTCAGATGATGCTGACGGGCACCGTCAACCCCGGTGACATGCAGCGGATGGAACATGCAATGCGCGATTTCTTTGAGCCTTCGCTCATGGCACCCATTCCGGTCTCCAACATCGCGTTGATGATGGAAGACGGCTCTGGCGGCCCCTTCCGGGTTCATTCCCTCCATCCGATGGGCAAGGTGAGCGCGCGTAAGATTGCCTAGGTAGTCGGCAACCTTGTCCTACAGCATCGGCCCGAAAATCTGATACGCTTTTCGGAAAGCCTGATGCGTGGAACAAGAGAGATAGCGCGCTGTGTTTCCTAAATGAAACACGGCGCTCTCGTGGCTTGCCATTGAAGAGAAAGTGATTTTCCCACTTTCCGTCTCGACTTTCGTAGCATGGGTGCTACCGTTCCCCCTCTAGAAAAGGTGGTTCAATGTCGGAAAATTACGCGCGCAATCTCATCGGCTACGGCCGCAACACACCCGATCCGAAATGGCCGGGCGACGCTCGCGTCGCGGTGCAGTTCGTCATCAACTATGAAGAGGGCGGCGAAAGCTGCATTCTTGATGGCGATGCGGGCTCGGAGAACCTGCTGTCAGAGATCGTTGGCGCGGCATCCTGGCCGAACCAGCGTAACCTCAACATGGAATCCATCTACGAGTATGGTTCACGCGCCGGCTTCTGGCGCTTGTGGCGGTTGTTTACCGAACTCAAGGTTCAGACGACGGTCTATGGCGTGACGCTTGCCATGGCGCGTAACCCGGAAGCGGTTGCGGCGATGAAGGAAGCCGGATGGGAAATCGCCAGCCACGGCTATCGTTGGCTGGAATACAAGGATTTCTCCGAGGATCTGGAGCGCAAGCACATCCAGGAGGCGGTGCGTCTGCACACCGAGATCACAGGCGAGCGCCCTTACGGCATGTATCAGGGCAAGCCATCCGATAATACGCTGCGGCTGGTCATGGAGGAGGGCGGCTTCCTCTATTCCTCCGATTCTTACGCGGACGATCTGCCTTTCTGGGTCGACGGCCTGAACGGCAAGCCGTTCCTGATCATTCCCTATACGCTTGAAACCAACGATATGCGCTTTGCCACGCCGCAGGGCTTCAATTCGGGCGACCAGTTCTTCACCTATCTCAAGGACGCTTTTGATACGCTTTACGAAGAGGGCAAGGAAGGCAGTCCGAAGATGATGTCGGTCGGCTTGCATTGCCGCCTTGTTGGCCGCCCGGGTCGCGCCGCGGCGTTGCGCCGCTTCATCGAGTATGTGCTGAAGCACGACAAGGTCTGGATTCCCCGTCGTGTCGAGATCGCCAACCATTGGCACCAACATCATCTTCCGACGGGCGAGCGCTAAGATGGTGTCGCGCGATGAATTCGTGAGCCGCTTCGGCGGCGTTTTCGAACATTCTCCCTCTATTGCCGAGCGCGCCTTTGACAGGGGTGCCATCACCGAGCCATTGACCTCGGGCGGCGTGCACGGCGCTCTGGTTGACGTTTTTCGCGCGGCGAGTGCCGACGAGCGGCTCGGCGTCCTGCGGGCGCATCCGGATCTCGCCGGTCGGCTAGCCATTGCCGGCGAGCTCACCGAAGACAGCCGCAAGGAGCAGGCGGGGGCTGGGCTCGATCGGCTGAGCCCGGCTGAGCATGCCCGGTTCACGGAGCTCAATTCTTCCTATGTGACGAAATTCGGGTTTCCCTTCATCATTGCAGTCAAAGGTCTCGACAAGAATGATATCCTTGCCGCCTTCGAGACACGGATCGGCAATGACCGCGATGCCGAGTTTGAGACGGCAACCGCGCAGGTGGAGAAGATCGCGCTGCTGCGGTTGCAATCCATGCTTCCGGAGAGCTGATTTGCAGTCGGCGCTTCGTCCTGCCGTTCAGGCTTACGGCTGCCATTTGAGAATTGGCCCGGGAGGCGCCGCGTGACATGAGCCTGGACCGGCTGATTGCCCATCTCGACCATATACAGCAGGCCGGATCCGAAATCGGTCAGTTTCTGCAAGCAGCGGACAGGGCTGCCTTCTCCAATTCGGTTGAAAAACAGCGGGCCGTCGGCATGAATCTTATGCTGATTGGCGAAGCAGCGACCCGCATCGAGCAAGAATATCCGGAGTTTGTCGTTGACCATCCCGACTTGCCTTGGCATGTGATGCGCGACTTCAGGAATCGGATTGCGCAAGGGTATTTCGACATCGAGTTGAACGCCCTTTGGGATCTCGCCCATACATCTGTTCCTGAGTTGCTCCTGCAACTGGACTCCATTCGCCATTGGCGAGCGGAAGGCGAATAATCATTCAATGACACAGCATCTAGACATCAAACCTTTGACAAAGGCCGCATTCGCACCGTTCGGCGATGTGATCGAGGCCGATCCGGCAACGATGCGCTTCATCAATGGCGGAACCACAGAGCGCTTCCATGCGCTCTCCGCCGCCGAAGCCATCGGCGAGGGCGCGCGGGTTATCCTGAACATCTTCCGCGGCCAGCCGCGGGCCTTTCCTTTTGCGATCGAGATGATGGAGCGCCATCCGTTCGGCAGCCAGTGTTTCATCCCGCTGAACGGCCGGCCATTTCTCGTCGTCGTCTCGCAGGATGATGACGGCAAGCCCGGCAAGCCGCAGGTCTTCCTGGCGTGCGGCGATCAGGGCGTGAACTACCGCGTCAATGCCTGGCACTATCCGCTGATGGCGCTTGGCGAGCAGAGCGATTTCCTCGTCGTCGATCGCGACGGGCCGGGAAACAATCTCGAGGAATATTTCTTCGATATTCCCTTCACCATCGGAGCGCCAGCGCTATGACCGGACTGACCACCCATGTGCTCGACACCGCCCTCGGCAGGCCGGCCGAAGGCCTGATCATCGACCTTTTCAGGATCGAGGGCGAAGCCCGTACCCATCTGAAGACGGTCGTGACCAATTCCGACGGGCGCGTGGATGGTGGCCCCATTCTCATCGGCGACAGCTTTGTCGCCGGCACTTATGAGCTGCTGTTCCGCGCGGGCGATTATCTGCGTGCGAGCGGTGTTAAGCTGACTGAGCCCGCCTTCCTCGACCTCGTGCCGATCCGTTTTGGCATTGCCGATACGACGGCGCACTATCATGTGCCGCTGCTGATTTCGCCCTATAGCTACTCCACCTATCGCGGGAGCTGACGCTTGCGGTTTGCTGCCATTGCAGATGTCCACGGCAATCATCTGGCGCTCGAAGCGGTGCTGGAGGATATAAGTGCGCAGGGCATTACCGACATCGTCAATCTTGGCGATTGCTTCAGCGGTCCGCTGACCTCGGGTAAGACGGCGGATATGCTGCTGGCGCTGAATGCTCTGACCGTGCGCGGCAATCACGACCGGTATCTGATCGAGCAGGCGCCGGAAGCGATGCATCCCTCCGACAAGGTGGCTTATGCACAACTGACCGAGCAGCATCTCGATTGGCTGCGCGGCTTGCCCTTTAGCGCGGTATACAGGGACGCTGCCTATCTCTGCCATGCCACGCCGGCGGCCGATAATGTCTATTGGCTGCAATCCGTCTCAGCGGATGGCCATGTCTATCAGAAGCCGGTCGAAGACATCGAGGCGCTGGCCGCAGGCATCGATTTTCCGCTGATCCTGTGCGGACACACGCATATTCCCCGTATCGTCAGGCTTTCCGATGGCCGCCTGATCGTCAATCCCGGCAGCGTCGGCTGCCCCGCCTATGATGACGATCTGCCCCACTATCACAAGGTAGAAGCCGGCCACCCCTTCGCCTCCTACGCCATTCTTGAAAAGCAGGGCGAGACTTGGCTGCCGGTGTTCCGACAGGTCGCCTATGATCACATGGCGATGGCAAAGCTAGCGGCTGAAAATGGTCGCGCCGAGTGGGCGAGCGGCCTGGCGACGGGCTGGCTGCGGTAAAGCATGTCGCACGAAAGTCTGCAGCGGTTTTGCGGCATCGACACGCGTTTCAAAGATCAGCCAGGATCGACCGATCTACAGTCTTGATATCCCTCTTGCCGCAGAGTGCCATGGAGATATCCAGCTCCTTGCGGATGATCTCCAGAGCCAGCGTCACGCCCTCCTTGCCCATGGCACCCAGGCCGTAGAGGAAGGGGCGGCCGATGAAGGTGCCCTTGGCGCCGAGAGCCACGGCCTTGAGCACATCCTGGCCGGAGCGAATGCCGCCATCCACATGCACCTCGATCCTGTCGCCGACCGCATCGACAATCCGGGGTAGCATGCTGATAGAGGAGAGGGCGCCGTCGAGCTGCCGGCCGCCATGGTTGGAGACGATGATGGCGTCGGCACCGGTATCGACGGCGGCCTTCGCATCTTCGACATCCAATATGCCCTTGATGATGAGCGGGCCACCCCATTGCTCCTTGATCCAGGCGACATCGCTCCAGGAAAGCTTGGGGTCGAACTGCGAATGCGTCCAATGCGACAGCGTCGTCATGTCGGAAATATCTTTGGCATGGCCGATGATGTTGCCGAAGGAGCGACGCTTGGTCTTCAGCATGTTCATGCACCAGCTGGGCCGTGTTGCCATCTGCCAGAGATTCTTCACCGTCATTTTCGGCGGTGCCGAGAGCCCGTTGCGGATGTCGTTATGGCGCTGGCCGAGGATCTGCAGGTCGGCCGTCAGCACCAGCGCCGAGCATTTTGCCGCCTTGGCGCGCTGGATCAGATTGAGAACGAAATCGCGGTCCTTCATCACGTAAAGCTGGAACCAGAAAGGCTGCTTCGTCACCGAGGCGATATCCTCGATCGAGCAGATGCTCATGGTCGAGAGCGTAAAGGGAATACCGAACTCCTCTGCCGCGCGCGCCGCCAGCATCTCGCCATCGGCGTGCTGCATGCCGGTCAGGCCGGTCGGCGCCAGCGCCACCGGCATGGAAGCCTTCTGACCCACCATGGTGGTGGCGAGCGACCGGTCGGACATGTCGACGAGGACGCGCTGGCGCAGCTTGATCTTGGCGAAGTCAGCCTCGTTCGCCTGATAGGTCGACTCCGTCCACGAGCCGGAATCGGCATACTGGAAGAACATTTTCGGCACGCGCCGCTCGGCGAGCTTCTTCAGTTCGGCGATGGTCAGCGGCGCGGTCATGGCTCTATGCTTTCTCAGTGGTGGTGTTGTGGTGGGTTCCTGACCCTATTGCAGGGTCGATTTAATCGGCTTTCCGGCGACGTAGGTTTCGACGACGGCGCGGTCGTCGCCCATGGTCTGTAACAGGAACAGCTCTTCGGTGAGGCTCTTCGTCACCTCCATCTTCAGCGCCATGGCCGGCGTTGCGGCGGCGTTGAGGACGATGAGATCGGCTTCGGTTCCGGTGTCGAGCGTGCCGATCTTGTCGACAAGGGAGAGAGACTCCGCATTTCCGCGCGTCATGTAGTAGTAGCTTTCCAGCGGGTTCAGGCGTTCGCCGAGCAGCTGCTGGATCTTGTAGGCCTCATCCATGGTGCGCAGCATGGAATAGCTGGAGCCGCCGCCGATATCGGTGGCCACGCCGATGCGAACGGGCTTTTCGCGGCGCGCCAGCGCCTTCAGCGGGAAAAGGCCGGACCCGAGGAAGAGGTTCGAGGTCGGGCAATGCACAGCGACGGAGCCCGCTTCGCTCATGGCGTCGGCTTCGCGCTCGGAAAGGTGGATCGCATGGCCGAACAGGCTCTTGGGACCAAGCAGGCCGTAGCGGGCATAGATATCGGTGTAGTCGATCGCATCCGGATAGAGCTCGCAGGTGAATGTGATCTCGTCGTGGTTTTCGGAGAGATGCGTCTGGATATGCAGGTCCGGGAATTCGCGGGCAAGCGCGGCCGTCGCCTCCATCTGCGCCGGCGTCGACGTGATGGCGAAGCGTGGGGTGATGGCGACGTGGTTGCGGCCCTTGCCGTGCCAATCAGCAATGACCTGGCGGGTCTCGTCGTAGCCCATCTCGGGCGTGTCGAGCAGCCCCTGCGGCGCGTGACGGTCCATCATGACCTTGCCGCCGACCATGCGCATGTTGCGCCGCATGGCTTCGGCAAAATAGGCGTCGGCCGAGGTCTTGTGCACGGAGCAATAGGCGACGGCCGTCGTGGTGCCGTGGCGGATCATCTCGTCGTAGAAATGTCTGGCGATGCGCTCCGCATGGGCGCTTTCGACGAAGCGGCATTCCTCGGGGAAGGTATAGGTGTTCAGCCATTCGAGCAGATTGGCGGCATAGGAGGCGATCACCTGCATCTGCGGGAAATGCAGGTGCATGTCGATGAACCCCGGCAGGATCAGGTGCGGGCGATGGTCGACTTCGGTCACGCCTTCCGGCGCCTGCGCCTTGATATCAGCGTAGGGGCCGCCCGCGGCGATCACGCCGTCTTCAATCAGCAGGCCACCGTCGCTCTCATAGCTATAGCTATCGGCATCATCGAGGCTTTGTGGCAAACGCTTGAAGGACAGCAGGCGGCCGCGCAGAAGGGTGGTCATTGGCTTTTTTCTCCGATGGAGCTTTCGAACCAGGCGACCAGCAGCTTGCGTTCCTCGGGCGTCACTTCGGTGACGTTGCCCGGAGGCATGGCATGGCTGCGGCCGGCCTGGATATAGATCTCCCGGGCATGCATAGCGATTTGCTCGTCATTTTCCAGCACGACATCCTTCGGCGGGCGGACAATTCCCTCAAAAACGGGCTCGGCGGCATGACACATGGAACAGCGCGTCGAAACCATCTGCTTGACGGCCGGAAAATGCGCATCCGAGGCGAATTGCTGGAAGGCAGGCGAGACGGCGTTGACCTCCTTTTCGCCCGTCAGCACCTTCGGAACGGTCGAAAGCCATATGATGACGATGAAGAGGACGAGGGTGACGATCCAGGTCCACGTCGGGCGCCCCAGGCGGGCATGCGTGGTGTTAAACCAATGGCGGATCGTGACGCCCATCAGGAACACCAGCGCTGCGATGACCCAATTGTAAGCCGTGGCGAAGGCCAGCGGATAGTGGTTCGACAGCATGAAGAAGATGACGGGCAGCGTCAGGTAATTGTTGTGCAGCGAGCGCTGCTTGGCGATACGGCCATATTTCGGGTCCGGCGTACGCCCGGCGATGAGGTCGGCGACGACGATCTTCTGATTGGGGATGATGATCATGAAGACGTTGGCCGACATGATCGTCGCTGTGAAAGCGCCGAGATGCAGGAAGGCAGCGCGACCGGTAAAGAGATGCGTATAGCCCCAGGCCATGAAGACCAGGACGGCGTAAAGCACGATCATCAGGCCCCAGGTATTGTTGCCGAGCGGTGATTTGCAGAGGAGGTCGTAGATGATCCAGCCGACTGCGAGCGAGGCCAGCGATATCAGGATTGCGACGGGAACGCTGACGTCAAGCACATGCCGATCGATCAGGAAGAGATTGGCACCACCGTAATAGACGATGCACATCATCAGGAAGCCCGAGAGCCAGGTGAAATAGCTCTCATATTTGAACCAGGTGAGGTGCTCCGGCATCTGCGCTGGCGCCACCAGATATTTCTGGATGTGATAGAAGCCGCCGCCGTGGACCTGCCACTCCTCTCCATAGGCGCCGACCGGAAGATGCGGCCGCTTCACCAGCCCCAGATCGAGAGCGATGAAGTAGAAGGAGGAACCGATCCACGCTATGGCGGTGATGACGTGGAACCAGCGCACGGCAAAGGCCAGCCACTCCCACGCTATGGCGTATTCATACATTCGGTTCCCCTTTTCGTTCTACGGCTAGATACCTTGCAAAATGTTGAGGTCGGATGGAAGGGGAGAGTTTGGTGTGCTGGCCGAAAGCCACGGTCTTATCGACTTTCGATCTGCCGTCGGGCAGAATGGCAGAGACATAGCCGCCACAAGGCCGCCGCGACGCAATATGTCGACAAGGCTTGATGAATCCTATGCCAGCGGCTGGCCGAACTCGCCGAGGATCCAGTTCCTGAATGCGCGAATTCGCGGCGTATGGCGCCTGTTTTCGGGATAAGCGACCCAGTAGTCTACACCATCCGTCGAGAGGATATCGAAGGGCTGGATCAGCCTGCCGGCGGCAACCTCGTCCGCGTAGAATTCCGGCGTCAGCACGGCGACTCCCTGACCGGCTATGGCTGCTGCGGCCTCGAAAGATTGCGCGCCGAGCCTGCTGCGGGGCCTGCCCTGAAGGCCCGGGTCGGGAATACCCGCATCCTCAAACCATTGAACCCACCAGGGGTCGCCCGCGTCGATGATGCGAAGCTTCAGAAGGTCAGCAGGTTCATTTACGCCGCCGATAGTTGCCGCCAAAGCGGGGCTCAGCATGGGTGTGAAATTCATCTTCATCAACAGATGCGCGCGCAGTCCGGGCCACGATCCGCGGCCGGCGCGGATGGCGATGTCGGAAGGTACCCGGCCGAAATCGATGATGGATTCGGATGAGGACAAGCGAACGGCGACATTGGGATGCTTGAGCTGAAAGGTGCCGAGATGGCGGGCGAGCCACTGCGAGGCGAAAGTCGGGGTTGAGTGGATATGCAGCGTGGTCTCCGCGTCACCGCTAATCGAGGCCATGGCATCCTGCAGCATGGCGAAGGCCTCGGCGACTTTCGGCGCCAGCTGTTCTCCGGTCTCCGTCAGTTCGATCTGCCTCGGCCGGCGCAGGAAAAGGGGCTCGCCCACGGTCTCTTCCAGCAATTTGATCTGATAGCTCACGGCCGTCTGTGTCATGCCCAGTTCGTCGCCGGCGCGGGTAAAGCTGCCAAGCCGGGCGGCGGCCTCAAAAACCCGCAGGGCATTCAGAGGGAAGCGTTTTGAAAGCTTCATGGATAAGTTCTCTTTATCTATGTAGATGATAGTTCCATTGGAATATCAGCACTTTTAGCAGCAAACTACAATTCATATCGTTGATGGAATTGAGGTGTCGTTATGGATTGCTGTGTTGTGGAGCAAATGGAAGCAGCCAGGCCCACGGTTCTGGCGCGTGTTCTGGAAGCGCTGTCGCAGATCTTCGCACGGTCGGGCGACCCATCGCCTGAGCTCAATCTGGATGAGGTTCCCGATCGAGTGAAGCGCGATATCGGTTTTCTCGACGGGCGCGAGCCACGTTATGAGGATAACAGGCTTCGATAAGCATCTATAGCGCCGCACTTCCTATGCGATGCGCAAAGGTCGCTGTAGCACTTTAAATCGTCTGCATAATTCTGTCCTCAAATCGATTCCGATTTAAGGAATTATGCATAGGCCGCTGGATGCTTATGGATGACGGGCGCTCGCATGAGCGCCCTTTTTTTATCGCAGCAAACCCCGATGCCTCGGGGCAACGGCCTAACCGCAGCGCCGCCGCTCGCATCGTCACATTCCCTTCAGCCGCTCGACAGCCATCAGCACTCGCTCGGGCGTTGCCGGTGCATCGAGGCGTGGGCAAACGCGGTAGTCCGCGACGCTTGCAACCGCCATGGATAGCGCCTCCAGCACCGAGATCGGCAGCATGAAGGGCGGCTCGCCGACGGCCTTGGAACGGCCGATGGTGGCTTCGGTATTTTCCGACCATTCGGCCAGACGGACGTTGAAGATCTTTGGCCGGTCGGAAGCGAGGGGAATCTTGTAGGTCGACGGTGCATGGGTGCGCAGACGGCCCTTGGCGTCCCACCAGAGCTCCTCGGTCGTCAGCCAGCCCATGCCTTGCACGAAGGCGCCTTCGACCTGGCCGATATCGATCGCCGGATTGAGGGAACGGCCGACATCATGGAGGATATCGGCGCGGTCGATCAGATATTCGCCGGTCAGCGTATCGATCGACACTTCCGAGCAGGCGGCGCCATAGGAGAAATAATAGAACGGCGTGCCGCGGCCGGCCTTGCGATCCCAATGGATCTTCGGCGTCTTGTAGAAACCGGCAGCCGAAAGCTGGACGCGGGCGAAATAGGCCTGCTTGACGAAATCGGGGAAGGGAATTTCCTCGGCACCGACGCGCACGCGGTTCGGAAGGAACTGAACCTCCTCGGCGCCTACGCCCCATTTTTCGGCCGCGAAAGCCACGAGCCTTTCCTTGAGCTGCCGGGCAGCGTCATAGGCTGCCATGCCGTTCAGATCCGAACCGGAGGACGCCGCCGTTGCCGAGGTGTTCGGCACCTTGCCCGTGGTCGTCGCAGTGATCTTCACCCTGTCGATATCGACCTGGAAACTGTCGGCAAGAACCTGCGCCACCTTGGTATAGAGGCCCTGACCCATTTCGGTGCCGCCATGGTTCAGGTGGATGGAGCCGTCCTGATAGATATGCACCAGCGCGCCGGCCTGATTGAAGGCGGTCATGGTGAAGGAGATGCCGAATTTCACCGGTGTCAGCGCGATGCCCTTGCGGATGAAGCGGCTGGAGCGGTTGAACTCGATGATGGCCTTGCGTCGCGCCTGATAGTCGGAGGACTGTTCCAGTTCATCGACGATGCGGTTGATGATGTTGTCGGTGACTTCCTGGTGATAGGGGGTCAGCGTTCGGCCCGAGCCTGGCTGGCCGTAGAAATTGGCGCGCCGCACCTCCAGCGGATCCTTGCCGAGGGCATAGGCGATCTCCTCGATCATGCGCTCGCCGCCGACCATGCCCTGTGGGCCGCCGAAGCCGCGGAAGGCCGTGTTGGAGACGGTGTGCGTCTTCAGCGGCTTCGAGACCAGATGCACATGCGGGTAGAAATAGCTCGAATCCGCATGGAATAGCGCGCGGTCGGTGACCGGGCCGGAAAGATCGGAGGAAAAGCCGCAGCGTGCGGCATAGGTCGCGTCGACGGCATGGATGCGGCCGTCTTCATCGAAGCCGACCTCATAATCCACGAGGAAGTCGTGCCGCTTGCCGGTCGCGCTCATATCCTCGTCGCGGTCGGGACGGAATTTCACGGCGCGGCCGAGCTTCTTGGCGGCAACGGCTGCCAAAGCCGCAAACTGGTTGCCTTGCGTTTCCTTGCCGCCGAAGCCACCGCCCATGCGGCGCACGTTGACGGTTACGGCGTTCGACGGAATACCAAGGACATGGCCGACGATGTGCTGGATTTCGCTCGGATGCTGTGTCGACGACCAGACGGCGACCTCGTCATCCTCGCCGGGAATCGCCAGAGCAATATGGCTTTCGAGATAAAAATGCTCCTGGCCGCCGATGCGCATTTGCGCCTTGATGCGATTGACGGCATTGGCCATCTCGGCCTCAGGCTGGCCGCGCTTCAAGGTCATCGGCTCATAGACGAGCGGCGAACCATTGGCGAGCGCGCCGTCGATATCGCTCCAATGTGGCAGCTCGCGATAGTCTATCTTGGCAAGACGGGCGGCGCGACGGGCTGTGTCGCGGGTTTCGGCGATGACGGCGAAGATCGGTTGGCCGTGGAATTCGACCTTTGCTTCGGCGAGCAAGGGCTCGTCATGCATGCCGTTGGAACTCGTGTCGTTGACGCCCGGAATGTCCGCGCCTGTGAAGACCCAAACGACGCCGGGATAGGCGCTGACGGCCGAAAGGTCGACGGAGACGATCTCCGCATGCGGGCGATCCGAGAGGCCGAGAGCGCCGTGGAGCAGGCCTGCGGGTTCGGGAATATCGTCGATATAGTCGGCTGCTCCGGTCACATGCTTATGCGCGGAATCATGACGCAAAGATCCGTGCATCGATCCGTTGATGACGACCTTGGCTTCTTCGAAAGTGGACTTGTCCATGGCTCAGACCTCCTCCGCCGCAAAGCGCTTCAGTTCCTGCGGCGCACCAGCCGTTTCCAGGTAGAATCGGAGGAGCAGGTTTTTTGCTGTCAGTTGCCTGTATTCGGCGGTGGCGCGCCAATCGGTCAATGGCTTGTAATCGGCATCGAAAGCGGGGCGGACAGCTGTGACCGCCGCCTCCGTCCAAGGCTTTCCGACCAGTTCGGCCTCGACCGTGCGGGCGCGTTTCGGCGTGCCAGCCATGCCGCCGAAAGCGATGCGGATATCCGCGACCTTGCCTCCCTCATCCAGCGTCAGATGGAAGGCCCCGAGCACGGCGGTGATATCTTCATCGCGGCGCTTCGTGATCTTGTAGACGGCAAAATGTGCGTCGGCGGCCGGATAGGGGACAAAGATGCTCTCGACGAATTCGCCGGGATTGCGATCCTGCTTGCCATAGTCGATGAAGAAATCTTCGAGCAGGAGGCTGCGGGTGCCGGCTGCCGAGCGCAGCCTGACGGTGGCGCCAAGGGCGATCAGCGGTGGAGGACTATCGCCGATCGGCGAACCATTGGCGATATTGCCGCCGATGGTGCCCATGTTGCGAACCTGCTCGCCGCCGATGCGATTGATGAGGTTGGCAATAGCCGGGATTTTTTCCGCGATCACGGTAAAGGCTCGGCTGTAGCTGACGCCGGCGCCGATGGTCAGGCCCTCATCTTCGACCGCGATCTTTTGCAAGTCGGTCAGATGGTTGATGAAGACAACCGGGTTAAGCCTGCGCATCTGCTTCGTCACCCACAGGCCGACATCGGTCGAGCCGGCAACCATGGTCGCCTTGGGCTCATCCGCAAGCACCTGCGCCAAGGCAGCAACGGAGCCGGGCACGATGAGGCGGTCCTCACCCTCGGTAATGGTAATAGTGTCGCCGCCCTGCATGGCCCAGAGGCGGGCGATGATATCGGCTCGCGTCTTTTCCAGCGGATCGAAAAGAGCGCTCGGCCGCTTCTGGCTGACCTGCTCGGCCGCCTTGACGATGGGCTCATAGCCCGTGCATCGACAGAGATTGCCCTGAAGCGACTTTTCGATCTGCGCGCGGCTCGGCTTTTCCGTCGACAGCCAGAGGCCATAGAGCGACATGATGAAGCCCGGGGTGCAGAAGCCGCATTGCGAGCCGTGGCAATCGACCATGGCCTGCTGCACCGGATGCAGCGTGCCATTCTGGGCGGCGAGATGTTCGACGGTGACGACATGTGTGGCGTGCAGCGAGCCGACGAAGCGGATGCAGGCGTTGACGGACTCATATTGAAGCCCGCCATCGATGAGGCGTCCGACCAACACCGTGCAGGCGCCACAGTCGCCCTCCGCGCATCCTTCCTTGGTTCCCGTCAGGCGCCGCTGGAGGCGCAGGAAATCGAGCAGCGTCTCGGTGGGGCGCAGGCTGGATAGCGTGATATCCTCGCCGTTGAGGATAAAGCGGATGCTGTCGCTCATGTCGTTCCCGTTTTTTATTCGTTTGTCGGGCCGGAGGTGCTGACGCGAATCCGGCCCTAACCGCATATGGTTATGCCGCGGTCCAGCCACCGTCAATCGAGACGTGTGTACCGGTTACCTGGCGTGCCTCATCGCTTGCAAGGTAGAGCGAAAGGGCCCCGATTTCTTCGGCCTTGACGAATTCATGCGTGGGTTGAGCCTTGAGGATGACTTCGTTCTTCACCTGCTCCTCAGTCATCCCTCGCGCCTTGGCCGTGTCCGGGATCTGCTTTTCCACGAGCGGGGTCAGGACATAGCCGGGGCAAATGGCGTTTACCGTGACGCCGAATTCGGCAAGCTCAAGCGCTGCCGTCTTGGTCAGGCCGAGTATACCATGTTTTGCCGCGACATAGGCTGATTTGAAAGGAGAGGCGACGAGCCCATGCGCCGAGGCGATATTGATGATGCGGCCGTACTTCTTCGCCTTCATCAGCGGGATGGCGGCGCGCATGGTGTGGAAGGAGCTGGAAAGATTGATCGCGATGATCTGGTCCCACTTCTCGATCGGGAAATCCTCGATCTTCTCCACATGCTGGATACCGGCATTGTTGACGAGAACATCGACGCTGCCAAAGGTGGAGTTGGCCGTGGCGATCAGATCGGCGATTTCGGTGGGCTTGGTCATATCGGCCGGATGATAGATTACCTTGCCGCCGCCTGAAGCTTCGAGCTTATCCTTGATCGCGTCGATTTCCTCCGGCTTTCCGAAGCCGTTGATGACGACATTATCACCCTTTGCAGCGAAGGCCGCCGCGATGGCGAGGCCGATACCGCTCGTGGAACCGGTGACGACAACTGTTCTTGCCATGATCTTCTCCTTGGACAGCGCAGCTTTCTGCTGCAATGCAAAAGCGTTTGAACCTAGTCCCAAACCCGCGAACATGGCAATCGTATCGCCGTCAGGTTCTTTTGCGGCACCGCTGGCCGCGATGGCGTGAACAGGAAAGCAAATTTTCGATAAAAATTTCGTTTTGCTTTCTTTTCACATTCGTTTTGCTCGCGTATCTGTTGGTTGGACGAAAAATCGGGAGGAATGCATGAGCGGTTATGTCTTGGCGATCGACCAGGGGACGACGTCAACGCGGGCTATCGTTTTCGACGGCAAGATGAAGGTTGCCGGTGTGGGGCAGAAGGAATTCACCCAGCATTACCCGAAGCCGGGCTGGGTAGAGCACGATCCGGAAGAGATCTGGTCGTCCGTCCTCTTCACCGTTCGCAAGGCCATCGACACCGCTGGCATTACCGCCAAGGATATCGCAGCACTCGGCATTACCAATCAGCGTGAGACCGTCGTCGTCTGGGATCGCGAGACCGGCAAGCCGATCCACAATGCCATCGTCTGGCAGGATCGCCGTACGGCCAGCTATTGCGAGAAGCTCAAACGGCAGGATCTCGAAAAACTGTTTACGCGCCGCACCGGCCTGCTGCTCGATCCCTATTTTTCCGGCACCAAGCTCTCCTGGCTGCTCACCAATGTGAAGGGCGCGCGTACTCGGGCGGAAAAGGGCGAGCTGTGCTTCGGTACGATCGACACTTTCCTGATCTGGCGACTGACGGGAGGCAAGAATTTCTCCACGGACGCGACCAATGCCTCGCGAACGCTGATGTACAATATTGCCAGTAACGAATGGGACGACGAGCTACTGGACATCCTGCGCGTGCCAGCCGCAATGCTGCCTGAAGTGAAGGATTGCGCCGCCGATTTCGGCGTGACCGATCCCGCGCTCTTCGGCGCAGAAATCCCGATCCTCGGTGTTGCCGGCGATCAGCAGGCCGCAACAATCGGCCAGGCCTGCTTCGAGCGCGGCATGATGAAATCCACCTATGGCACCGGTTGTTTTGCGCTGCTCAACACCGGCGCCGATATGGTGCGGTCCAAGAATCGCCTGTTGACCACCATTGCCTACCGGCTGAACGGCAAGACGACCTATGCGCTTGAGGGATCGATCTTTATCGCGGGCGCGGCAGTGCAATGGCTGCGGGATGGCCTGAAGGCCATCAAGCGCGCCTCCGATTCCGGCGATCTGGCGGCCAAGGCGGATCCACTTCAGGAGGTTTATCTCGTGCCGGCCTTTACCGGCCTTGGCGCACCCCATTGGGATCCGGATGCGCGCGGTGCGATCTTCGGGCTCACCCGCAATACCGGCCCGGAGGAAATCGTCCGCGCAGCGCTGGAGGCGGTCTGTTATCAATCGCGTGACCTGCTGGATGCGATGCACAAGGATTGGCGCAACGGCAATGGTGAGGACACGGTGCTGCGCGTCGACGGCGGCATGGTTGCCTCCGACTGGACCATGCAGCGGCTGGCCGATCTGCTGGATGCGCCCGTCGACCGCCCCATCATCCTGGAAACCACGGCGCTTGGGGCTGCATGGCTGGCGGGCAGCCGCGCCGGCGTCTGGCCGGACCGGGAAGGCTTCGCCAAGGCCTGGGCGCGCGACCGCCGGTTTGAACCGGCCATGGATGGCAAGATCCGGAACGCAAAGCTGAAAGGCTGGAAGAACGCGGTGAAACGGACCCTGACTAACGGATAGGGGCTGCTGGAATCCTTCATCGGACCAGTCATCGCGCGGGCTGACGTTGCCTGATGTTTCGTGCAAGAATTCGGCATGAACTCATTGAGTCGGATCAGCACGGATCGGATCCTGATCCCGCCGCCATTGCGGCCGGGCGACAAGGTCCGTTTTGTTTCGCCCGCGAGCCCGCCCGATAGAGATAGGGTTCTAAAATTTGCCGAAATCCTGAAAGGCTGGGGACTGATCATCGACTTCGGCGAACATGCCTTTTGCAAGCGGGATTATCTTGCGGGCACCGACGAGGAGCGATTGGCGGATCTCAACGCTGCTTTTCGTGATCCCGATGTTCGGGCTGCTTTCGCCACAACCGGCGGCAAAGGTTCGTATCGCATCGCCGATCAACTGGACTTCGAGGCAGTCCGACGCGACCCCAAGTTCGTTATCGGCTTCAGCGACATCACGGCATTGCTGCTCAGCGTTCTGAAGAACGGCCAATTGGCCAGCATTCACGGAGCCTTCTTTTCCGGGGTCAATGACGATGGTGTCAGTGCTTACACGCGCGAGCTGCTATACCGGGCGATGATGACGGCCGAGGACATCGTCATTGCCTCGCGCCCTGAGGAGCCGACTTCCGCTTTGACGACAAGCGGGGAGTGCAAGGGCCGGTTGATCGGCGGCAATCTCGACATGGTTGCGACATGTGCCGGTTGGGCGCTGCCGGATCTGCATGGCGCGATCCTGCTGCTCGAGGCGGTGGGCATGTATCGCGGCCAAGTGGATCGCCAGATGACCATGCTGTGCAAGGCGGGACATTTGAGCGGCTTGGCGGGGGTGGCTATCGGCCAGTTCACCGATTTCGAATTCGATCGCCGTTTCTCGGTGATCGATATCCTGCGAGAACATCTGGCCGAACTCGATGTGCCGGTGCTTGGCGGTCTGCCGCTGGGGCACGGAGATAGCCCGGCGAGTGTTTTCATCGGAGCTGACGCTGAACTTGAAGCAAAGGCGGGCGTCCTGAGGATCAGGCGGAACGGTGCTTAGCGGCTGTGGCTGCCAAAGATTCACCCTGATGTTGCAGAAAAGGCAAGTGGTGCTGTGCTCCGCCACTGAAAAGGCTCAATTTCTCGGGACGTCACTGGCGACGTTTGAAACAGGGCATCGGCTATGCGTTTCATCTCGCTGCTATTCGTTGCAATGCTATCGGCTCCGGCGATGGCGCAAACGGCTCCTTCCGCAGAATGGGCGCATCCATCCCCTGATACGTCCGGGTGGTCGGCGGTAAAACTCGCCGAGGCGAAGGCCTTTGCGGACGAGCATAGTGTCAGCGCCGTGGTCGTCGTTCAGCAGGGGGCGGTCGTTGCCGAATGGGGGAATACGCACAAGCCGATGGAATTGGCATCCATCCGCAAAGGTCTCCTGGACGCGCTGATCGGGATCGCGGTGGCGCGGCGCAAGATCGACCTCGACACAACGCTGCAACAGGCTGGTATCGACGACAAGCCGCCATCGCTATCCTCGCAGGAAAAGCAGGCGACGATCCAGATGCTGCTTGAGGCGCGGTCGGGCGTCTACCATTCGGCTCTCTACGAGACAAAAGCCATGGCGGCTGCGCGGCCGCAACGGTTCAGCCATGCGCCCGGAACTTTCTGGTATTACAATAATTGGGATTTCAACGCTCTCGGAACGATTTATGAGAAGGCGACCGGCGCCTCGATCTACGATGCCTTTGAAAACGAGATTGCCCGCAAGATCGGCATGCAGGATTACGATCCACATGCACAGCGCAAGTTTTTCGGGGCGGCATCCATCCATCCGGCCTACACATTCCGAATGAGCGCGCGCGACCTTGTCCGGTTTGCACTCCTCTTTCTGAATGATGAACGCTGGAACGGCCAGCAGATCGTTCCTCAGCAATGGGTAAGCGAAAGCACGACGCCCCATTCGGATGCTGACCATGGGTTGGGCTACGGCTATCTCTGGTGGACAGGAGATGCGGCGGCGTCGGCCGGGAATGGTAACGGGAACGTATTTCATCTTCCGGCAGGCTCCTATTTTGCCTGGGGAGCGGGTGGGCAGTACGCCTTCGTCATTCCGCATGACGATCTCGTCATCGTCGAGCGTACCGATCGCGATCTGCCACTGCCGTCTCCGAGGCTGCCCGAGGTTGCCGGCCTGATCGACCTCATTCGCCAAGCCGGTCATTTCCAACGATAATTTTTTGGCGCGGCCTGTCGGAGCAGATGCTATTCCTTCGTCATTATAACGGAAGGAAGCCATCAATGCTTTATGCGATCCTATGCTACAACGATGAAGATGCGGTCTTTGCCTGGTCCAAGGAGCAGGAAGACGCGACGATGGCGCGGTTGATAGCCGTGCAGACGCCGCTGGCCGAAGCCGGCAAGCTTGGTCCCGTCGCGCGTCTCATGCCGACGACGGCGGCGACGACCCTGCGCAAGGGCAAGAATGAGCCGATCGTCATCGACGGTCCTTTCGCCGAAACGAAAGAGCAATTGCTGGGCTTCTATGTCGTTGACTTCGAGACGCTCGACGAGGCGCTGGAATTCTCTAAGGAGCTGGCTGTGGCCAATCCGGGCGTCGGTTCCTACGAGATCCGTCCGCTCTACGCATTCCGACCGGGGACGATTGCAACATGACGGATCTCGCCTGGATCGATATCGCTCTGACCAATGCGCGACCGCAGGCGCTGGGCGCGCTGTTGCGCTACTTCCGCAATCTCGACATCGCCGAGGAGGCCTTTCAGGAGGCCTGCCTCCGGGCCTTGAAAACTTGGCCCGACAAGGGGCCTCCGCGCGATCCGATTGCGTGGCTGATCTTCGTCGGGCGCAATAGTGGCATCGATACGGTGCGCAAGCAGTCGAAATTGCAGAGCCTGCCGGACGAGGAGGTGATTTCCGATACAGGCGATGCCGAGAGCGATCTTGCCGAGCGCCTAGATGGCTCTGGCTATCGCGACGATATCCTCCGGCTGTTGTTCATCTGCTGTCATCCCGATCTGCCGGCGACGCAGCAGATAGCGCTCGCGCTGCGTATCGTCTCCGGCCTCTCCGTGCAGCAGATCGCCCGCGCGTTTCTGGTCAGCGACAGCGCGATGGAACAGCGAATTACCCGGGCGAAGGCGCGGGTCGCTGCGGCCGGCGTTGCCTTCGAAACGCCCGGTGCCGTGGAGCGAAGCGAACGGCTGACGCTCGTCAGCGCCATGATCTACCTCATCTACAATGAAGGCTATTCGGCCGGCGGAACGCATCGCGAAGCCGCCGCCTTTGCGGATGAGGCCATCCGTCTCGGCCGGCTGCTGCTGCGGATCTTCCCTTCCGAGCCGGAAACCATGGCGCTGCTGGCGCTGATGCTGCTGCAGCAATCGCGCAAGGCGGCACGTTTCGATGCCGACGGACAGATCATCCTTCTGGAAGAGCAGGATCGCTCGCTCTGGGACAGGACATCCATCGACGAGGCGTTGGCGTTGCTCGATAAGGCGATCCGGCATCGTCGGCCCGGGCCATATCAGGTGCAGGCAGCGATCGCCGCGCTGCATTCGCGGGCGAAGCGCGCCGCTGATACGGATTGGGCCGAGATCGATCTGCTCTATCAGATGCTGGAAAGGCTGACCCCATCTCCCGTCGTCACGCTCAATCGCGCGGTCGCCCTGTCGAAATTGAAGGGCGCCGAGGAGGCGCTGGCATTGATCGCTCCACTCGAGGCGCAACTCGACAGCTATTTCTATTTCCACGGGCTGAGAGGCGGTTTGCTGATGCAACTTCAGCGCCCTCAGGAGGCGCGTATCGCCTTCGATAGAGCCATCGCGCTTGCGCGCTCACCCGCCGAGGCCGCCCACATCCGGCATCAGCTCGATTGTCTGAATGCTGATGCGCTTGCCGCGACAAAATAATCGAAAAAATTGTGTCCGCGCTGTCGGAAAATGACCTTGCCGAACGTCGTTAGAATATAGGCGGCACGGCCGCGCCAAATGACAAAGAGGAACCGATACATGACCGAGCAGAGCCAACGGCACGAACTTTCGCTGACCCGCGTTATCGACGCGCCGCGCGAGAAGATCTTTCGGTGCTGGACCGAGGCCGACCTTCTGAAGCAGTGGTTTGCGCCACTGCCTTGGACGGTATCTGCCGCCAAGATCGATCTTCGCGCCGGCGGTGCGAGTTCGATCACCATGCGCAGCCCCGAAGGCGAAGATTATCCCGGTAACGGCGTCTATCTGGAGGTGGTTCCGAACGAACGGATCGTTTTCACCGATGCCTTCACCAGTGCCTGGGTGCCGTCGGCAAAGCCGTTCATGGTGGTGACGATCCAGCTCGACGATCTTGGTGGCGGCAAGACGCGCTACACGGCAACCGTGCTGCACTGGTCAGCCGAAGATCGCGAGGCGCATGAGAAAATGGGCTTCCATCAGGGATGGGCCCAATGCGCCGACCAGCTTGCCGTGCTGGCGGCAAAGATCTGAATTACTGATTCAATTCCGGGGGATATATAAATGTCTTATGCAGTCGATTCATCTTCACCTTCAGTCACGCGAGCCCAGCGCGTTGCCGGCATGATCCTCAGCGGGCTGATCATCGCCTTTCTCGTGTTCGACGGTGTGATCAAGCTCATTCCGCTTCCTGTCGTGACGGAGACAATGGCGGGGCTTGGCTATTCCGCCGATCCGGCGCTCGCGCGGCTCCTCGGCGTCATCACGCTCGGTTGCGCAATTCTCTATGCCGTTCCGAGAACATCAGTGCTTGGCGCGATCCTGCTGACAGGTCTTCTCGGTGGTGCGATGGCGACTCATTTGCGTGTCGGCAGCCCGATCTTTTCGCATCTGCTGTTCGGCCTCTATGTCGGCGTGATCGCCTGGGGCGGCCTTTATCTTCGTTATGAAGCGGTTCGGAGAATGATTCCGTTCTTTCCGCGAAGCTTTTGATTTCGGACTCAATTTGCTAAGGCTCGCTCCTTCTAGCAACGGGGAGCGAGCCATGCCGCAAGTGATCATCGCGCCTGTCAGGCAATCGGACGCGGACGAGCTGATCGCGGCCAATATCGCCAGCAGCACCCATCACGTGCCATGGGCGCATCCTTTTCTCGATAGGCCAGGTTTCGACGCATGGTTCGGGCAGACGGTGATCGGACCGAACATCGGTCTGGTGGCTCGCGATGCCGGCTCCGGTGGTATCGTCGGCGTCGTCAATATCAGTCAGATGGTTTGGGGCGGTTTTCGCAGCGCCTTTCTCGGCTATCACGGTATGGTGGGTTTTGCCGGACGTGGGCTCATGACGGAGGCGGTTCGCCTGGCCGTCGCCCATGCCTTTGATGCGGTCGGCCTGCATCGGCTGGAAGCCAATATTCAACCCGGCAATCACTCTTCGATTGCGCTGGTGCAGCGCCTCGGCTTCCGAAAGGAAGGGTTTTCGCCGAAGTATCTGAAGATCGGCGGCGTCTGGTGCGATCACGAGCGTTGGGCGCTGCTATCGGACGATCCGCGCCTTTGATCCGTCTTGGAGGATGAAAGTCACGCCTGTCGGTCAAAAAGGCATTGACTGCGTGGGATGAAGAGGCGAAAGCCAGATCTCAACCCCTCTGAAGTTGGGGGCATGATGTCGGCCGAAAACCGCTTAAACTTTTCGGCATCATGTTCTATTGCCGAGAGCGCGAGACTGCCGGAAGCCGTAAATGATCATCTCGACTGAAGACGAACTGACCAAGCTGAAAGATATCGGCCGCATCTGCGCCAACGCATTGCATGCCATGGCCGCCGCGCTCGAACCGGGTATTACCACGCTGGAACTCGATGCTATCGGCCGCAAGGTGCTGGAAGATGCCGGTGCGCAGTCGGCGCCTGAGCTGGTCTACAAGTTTCCCGGCGCCACCTGCATCAGCGTCAACGAGGAAGTCGCTCACGGCATTCCAGGCCCGCGCGTGATCCGGGCGGGCGATCTCGTCAATCTGGATGTTTCGGCGGAAAAGGATGGTTTCTTCTCCGATACGGGCGCATCTTTTGCCGTGCCGCCCGTCAAGCCGAAGATCGAACGCCTGTGCCGTGATGGCAAGCGGGCGCTCTGGGTCGGCCTCAACCAAGTGCGCAGCGGCGCGCCGCTCTCCAAGATCGGCCACGCCGTCGGCGCTTTCGCACAGAAGAATCGCTATACGCTGATCGCCAATCTCGCCAGCCATGGTATCGGCCGTTCCTTGCACGAGGAGCCGGCGGAACTCTCCACCTGGGCGGATCCGGACGAAACGCGGATCATGGAAGACGGACTGGTTTTCACCGTAGAGCCGTTCCTGTCGCTGGGCGCGACCTGGGCTGAGGGCGGCGACGATGCGTGGACGCTCTATGCCGATCCGCAGGCGCCTACGGTTCAGTACGAGCATACTATCGTCGCCACCCGCAACGGGCCGGTGATCCTGACCTTGCCTGACGTGCAGGCTTAAAGCGCACCGCGATCCTTAGGATTCGCTTTTGCGCTTTAAGCCTTTGTTTTGCGCATGTCGTTGTCGCAAAACCGCCCGGCACTTTTGCGCGACTACAGCGCCGCGCGTCATACACGACGCGCAAAGGTCGCTGTAGCACTCTAAAACTGCTGCATAATTTTATCCTCAAATCGATTCCGATTTAAGGAATTATGCAGTGTCGTCAATCTTCGTTCTTCACGTCGCCGCGGATGATATCAGCTGCGGCACGCTCGAGAATGGCTGCGATGCGTGCACCTTCGGCCTTCGTCCAAGGGAACTTCGAGCGAAGGGCTGAGCGCAGCAGATGGCGGGCGCGATGCACGTCGCCGGAACCGTGACGATCGAACGGGCTGTCGCGGCCATCATCCTCACCGCCGTCGAAGACTTCGCGCACGCGTGCCATCTTCTCGCCGATTGCGGCCAGTTTGGCGAATGTCGCTTCCACCAACTCGCTGTTGTCGTCGACGCGCTTCTGGCCGCTTTCGGTAATGCGATAAAGCTTCTTGGTGCCGCTCGCTTCGACCTCGGCCTGCCCGGTTTCTTCCAGATAGGTGAGGGCGGGATAGATAACGCCCGGGCTCGGCACATAGAAGCCGCCGGAACGCTCCTCGAAAGTCTTGATCAGCTCATAGCCATGGCGCGGTTGCTCGGAGAGCAGGGCGAGGATGATGAGCTGCAGGTCGGCTGCATCGAACTTGCGGCCGGTGCGAAACCCGCCGCCGAACATGCCGCCCTTGAAGCCTCTCATAAAGTCTCTCCTGTGCTCGCCGCGTGATTCACGGCCTCGACCATGTCGTAGGATATATGCCTCGACCATGTCAAAGCCCTCGCCGAACATGTGATCTCTAAAACCTCTCATTGCTGTTTCTCCTTTGCTGTGTGAGATTTTATATCGTTAGTCATGTCGTAAGATATATATCGTAAGATAGTATTCTGCAAGGGGGTGATGTCGTGACATTCAAAAGGGGGAGGATTCATCCATTGGGTGAAAATCCACAGCTGAACAACTGCATCACGATCGTGGGATAAGCGATTACATCTACGTAAGAATAGGTCTCTGCCGGTTGCCGCTCCCGGAGAACTGTCCTAGGCTCCCCATCAACAAACGCCACGGCGGTTCGAAAATCCTAATCAAGAAAGCTGCGCTTCCCGTGTTTCTGTCATTCTTCCCCAAGCCGAAACCTTTTTTCATCTCGGCCGCTCTCTGGTCGCTTGCCGCTATATTGCTTTGGTACTTCGGCGGGGAGAAAGCGGGCGCCTATATCGGCCTGGCGCCGCTGGCGGACGGGCAGGATGCGCCGGTTGGCGTTTCGATATTTTGGTCCGCGCCGTTCATCTGGTTCTACATCTACTATGTTGCGGCTGTCGCTTTGTTCGCGCTCTTCTGGTTCCGCTTCAGCCCGCATCCATGGCAATATTGGTCGGTTCTGGGCACAGCTCTAATCATCTTCAACACCTATTTTTCGGTGCAGGTGAGCGTTGCCGTCAACGCGTGGTACGGACCGTTCTACAATCTGGTTCAGAAGGCGCTGACGACCGTCGGCTCGGTGTCTAGCTCCGAGTTCTACATGAATATGCTGGTTTTTGCGGGTATCGCGTTCGTCGCCATTACCATCGGCGTGTTCAATCTGTTCTTTGTCAGCCATTGGGTGTTTCGCTGGCGCACGGCAATGAACGACTATTATATGGCCAACTGGCAGAAGCTACGGCATGTCGAGGGCGCCTCGCAGCGCGTGCAGGAGGACACGATGCGGTTCTCCCAGACGGTTGAATCCCTTGGCGTGAGCTTCATCGGCTCCATCATGACGCTGATTGCCTTCCTGCCGGTGCTCTTCCGTCTTGGCGCCAATATCACGGAGCTGCCGATTATCGGCAATATTCCGCATGCGCTCGTTTGGGCTGCGATCTTCTGGTCGATTTTCGGAACTATGTTTCTGGCGGCGGTCGGCATCAAGCTGCCTGGTCTTCAGTTCATCAATCAGCGCGTCGAGGCATCCTACCGCAAGGAGCTTGTCTATGGCGAAGACCATGGCGACCGCGCCTCGCCACCGACTGTGGCTGAACTCTTCGCCAATGTGCGCCGCAACTATTTCCGCATCTACTTCCACTACACCTATTTCAACGTTGCGCGCATTTTTTACTCGCAGGCGGATAATATCTTCAGTTTCGTCGTGCTGGTTCCCTCGATTGTCGCCGGCAAGCTGACGCTCGGTCTGATGACGCAGATCACCAATGTTTTCGACCAGGTGCGCGGGTCCTTTCAGTATCTTGTCAGTTCATGGACGACGATCATCGAGCTTCTGTCGATCTACAAGCGCTTGCGAGCATTCGAAGCTGCGATCGACGACGAGCCCTTGCCATCGATCGACCAGCGCTATCTGGAGCGCGAGCCTGGCGTCATTCACGTCGACGGCTAACGAAACAAGGCCCCGGAGACGGGGCCTTTTTCACGAGTTGATGCCGTTCAGTATGTCATCGAATTTCGGGCGAACGGAGAGCTCTCCTTCGCCCTGACTGCCGTCTCTTCGCTTTGGCTCCGGCTTTGCCCGACTGTTCCTTACCCCTGCTGGGGCTTGCCCCGGGCAGCGATCAGCGGAATGGCTTCGGAATAGCTGACGCAGGCGACATCCTGCTTGTGGCAGATATCGCTCACAAAGCGATCGAGCGCACGCCAATAGGCGCCGTCATTCATCTCGACGAAATGGAAGCCGAGCTGCAGCGGAATGCGCTCGCCGTCATACTGCTTGTTGAAGGCCGCTTCGAAGGCATCGAGAGTGCGGTCCTCATAGGTCTTGGCGTTTGCCTTGTCCTCGGCGCCCTTGGAGTGACGGACGTAGAGATTGTAGTCCATGCCGATAACCAGGCGATGCTCGGGCCCTTCGGGTATCAGCGGCAGGCCGAAGCGATAAATACCGTCGACGACCTGCGGCAGGGCAGGGCCTTTGGTCACCAGGCTTGCATCATATTGGAAGCCCATCTCCTTTTCCGCTGGCATCAGGCCGTCGCTGGTGGAGAGGTAAGGGGCGCGAAAGCCTTTGACATCGTGCGTGGCGAAATCTTCCCAGCCCTGTGGCTCCTTGTCGGCAAGGCCGACATTCTTCCAGGCATCGCGAAGGGCGACGCGGGCATTCATGAATTCCTGTTTCCAGTCGGCCGCACTCCAACCCTTGCCGTCGAAATGGCCGCAGGCATGGCTGGAAATGTCATGGCCTTCCTGATGGGCGCCCCAGATGTTGGCGATGCGGGTGCGCACATCGTCCTCGCTCTTGGCAAAGCCGACATTCGATTTGCCCACTCGTTGCTTCGGCCCCTGGTAGGCCTTGGCCTGCGTCTTGTTCATCAGGAACGTACAGGACAGAAAATAGGTGAAATGCGCGCCGTTGCGCGAAGCGATCTCGCGGCTCTTCGTCCAAAGCGCATTGTCATGGGCGCCGTCGAAGGAAATCATCACGAGCTGCTTGGGCTTTCCATCAGCCTGGGCGATGGCCGGAAGGGCAAGGGAAAACGCAAGGGAGAGACAGGAAACGAAGCGAAACATAGGCACCGGTTTTGTTTGATCGAGCGTGCCTTGCCAAAGATCATCCAGCGATTTTGGATGGCATGCTCCGGGTCGCTTCCTTCCTTTCGCGTAAATGCGGCGAAGCTGCGGTGATGCTGGCAATTTTTTAATGATGTCGGTAAGGATGTTCCTACAAAACCGAAGGGATTTCATCCATGGCATTGCTTATTCTCGGCATTGTTCTTTTTCTCGGCATTCACCTTATCCGCGTCGTGGCGCCCGGCCTGCGTACCTCCTTGATCGCGAGCCTCGGCGATGCCGGCTGGAAAGCCGCCTATTCCGTTGCGAGCATCGTCGCATTGATCGTTCTGATCTACGGCTTCGGCCAGGCGCGCGACATGACCGCGATCTGGTCGCCGCCGTTCTGGATGAGTCATATTACTATTCTTCTGATGCTGTTTGCTATGATCTGTCTGGCCGCCTCGCTGCTGCCGGCGGGGCATATCGCAACAAAAACCAAGCATCCGATGGTGCTGTCGGTGAAGATCTGGGCGCTCGCGCATCTGCTGTCGAATGGCGATGGCGCGGCGATGCTGCTGTTCGCTGCCTTTCTTGCCTGGGGTGTCATTCTGCGCATCTCGCTGAAGCGGCGCGAGCGTGCTGGCGAAATCAGCCGTCGCCCATTCGTTTCGGCGAAATACGATCTCTACGCGGTCATCCTCGGTGTCGTTGCCTGGGTACTGATCATTTGGAAGCTTCATGCGTGGATTATAGGGGTTTCGCCGCTGGTTATGTGACGATTTCTGCCATTCCCCCTTACATCGGCCGCAAAATGGAGTAGAAGGCCCAACTAACCCCTAAGCTTGTTGGAATTATTTGGCCTGGGCCGGAGACGAGAATGGCATTCAATGACGATAGCTTCATCCGCGAGGTGAACGAGGAACTGCGTTCGGACCAGTTACGGTTCGTATGGCGCCGTTTTGGCCGGCTCATCATCGGCGGAGCAGTGCTTATCGTTCTCGGCACTGCAGCCTATAGCGGTTACCGCTATTGGTCCGGCAACCAGGCCGGCAGCGGCGGCGATCAGTTCCTCGCCGCTTTGACGCTGGCCGATCAGGGCAAGACGGATGACGCGCTTGCGGCACTGACCGCTATCGAGAAGAATGGCCCCGGCTCGTATCCATTGCTTGCCCGGCTGCGTGCCGCAACGCTGCAGGCGCAGAAGGGTGACAAGGCCGGCGCGATCGCTGTCTTTTCGGCTGTCGGCAAGCAGACTGATATTCCTCTCGTCGTTCGTGATGCGGCACGTCTGCGCGCCGCCTATCTCTTGGTCGAAACCGGCACCTACGATCAGGTTGCTGCCGAAGTACAGGAGCTTGCCGTACCGGCAGATGCCTTCCGTCATTCGGCGCGTGATGTTCTGGGGCTCGCCGCCTACAAGGCTGGCGATTTTGCCAAGGCACGTCAATGGTACCAGGCGATCGTCGACGATCCGCAGAGCCCGCGTAACGTTGCCAATCGCGCCCAAATGCTGCTCGACCTCATCACCGCATCGGGCAAGGCTCCGGTCGCTAAAGGCTGAAGGATCGCTAAATGAGTTTTACGGTCGCGATCGTCGGTCGCCCGAATGTTGGCAAGTCAACCCTTTTCAACCGTCTGGTTGGCAAGAAGCTGGCGCTTGTCGACGATACCCCGGGCGTCACGCGTGACCGCCGTCCCGGTGATGCCAAGCTGATCGATCTTCGCTTCCGCATTGTCGACACCGCCGGTCTCGAAGAGGCAGACGAAGAGACGCTCGAAGGCAGAATGCGTGCGCAGACTGAAACTGCGATCGATGAAGCCGATCTGACGCTGTTCGTTGTCGATGCCAAGATGGGACTTACCCATGTCGACAAGACGCTAGCAGAAATGCTGCGCAAGCGCGGCCGTCCGGTCGTGCTCGTCGCCAACAAGTCCGAAGCTCGCGGTTCCGACAGCGGCTTTTACGATGCTTTCACGCTCGGGCTTGGCGAGCCTTGTCCGATCTCGGCCGAGCATGGCCAGGGCATGATGGATCTGCGCGATGCGATCGTCGAGGCGATCGGTCATGAACGCGCCTTCCCGGAAGCCGATGATGAGGCGGAAACCAATGTTTCCATCCCGCGCCCGGTTGCCGGCGAGGATGGCGAGGAGATCGATGAAGAGCCCGCTTACGACGATACACGGCCGCTGCGCGTCGCCATCGTCGGCCGTCCGAATGCGGGTAAATCGACGCTGATCAACCGCTTCCTCGGTGAGGACAGGCTGCTGACCGGCCCCGAAGCCGGTATTACCCGCGACTCCATCTCCGTCGACTGGAGCTGGCGTGGCCGTACGGTAAAAATGTTCGACACGGCCGGAATGCGCCGCAAGGCCAAGGTCACGGAGAAGCTCGAGAAGCTTTCAGTTGCCGATACGCTGCGCGCCATTCGCTTTGCCGAGACCGTCGTCATCGTCTTTGACGCGACCATCCCCTTCGAAAAGCAGGATCTGCAGATTGTCGATCTCGTGATCCGCGAAGGCCGCGCCGCCGTGCTCGCCTTCAACAAATGGGACATGATCGAGGATCGTCAGGCCGTTCTTGCCGATCTGCGCGAGAAGACCGATCGGCTGTTGCCGCAGGCCCGTGGTATTCGCGCCATAACGATTGCCGGCCAAACGGGCGAGGGCTTGGATCGGTTGATGCAGGCGATCGTCGATACCGACAAGGTCTGGAACAAGCGTGTTTCCACCGCGCGTCTCAATCGTTGGCTTGAGACCCAGCAGGTTCAGCATCCGCCACCGGCTGTTTCCGGCCGCCGCATCAAGCTGAAATACATGACGCAGGTGAAGGCGCGGCCTCCGGCCTTCATGATTTCCTGCACGCGCTCCGACGCGCTGCCAGAGTCCTATGTTCGCTATCTGATCAACGGCCTGCGCGCGGATTTTGCCTTGCCTGGCGTGCCGATCCGCATCCACTTCCGTTCGTCGGAAAATCCATACGAAAACAAGAAGAAGCGAACCTGATCTTCTTTGTCCGCAGAATGCGGCTGCCTAAAGCGCGTTGCGATCTTTCAGATTTGCTTTCCGCGCTTTAAGTCGTTGTTTTTGTCTGCTTTTCCGAAAGCGACTGCGCGCGTTCGCGCGGCCTGATCAGGCCGCGTTCTTGCTCAACGCATCGCGCAATGTGGTGATCTCGGCCTTCAATCGCGTCAGTTCCTCGACCGTATGGTCCGAGGCGTCGAGGATGCAGGCGGGAATGCTTGCCGCCTTCTTCTTCAAAGCGACGCCTTCGTTGGTCAGGTGGATGAGCACCTGACGCTCATCTTCCTTGCTGCGGATGCGCTGGATGAAGCCGGCGGTTTCCAGGCGCTTCAACAGCGGCGTCAGCGTGCTCGATTCGAGAAACAGCTTTTCGCCGATACCGCCGACGGTCTGGCCGTCCTGTTCCCACAGCGTCACCATGACGAGATATTGCGGGTAGGTGAGGTTCAGCGCGTCGAGCATGGGCTTGTACAGACGATTCATCGCATGGTTCGCCGAATAGAGGGCGAAGCAGATGAAGGTGTCTAATTTCAGCGGGTCGTCCGCCATTTCCGTACTCCCTGGAATGCTTTCTAAATCGTGCGATAAATAATCGTACACCTAAACGCGCGTAGCGGCTATGGGTTTCTTGTCGCTGTCTGACGGATTAACTCGCGACAGCCGCTCTTGGTTGCGTGGGATATCGTCGCCCCTTGTGCCGACGGCAAACTTGCAATCGACGTGCGAACGCGACCGCAGCTCCAGGCGCTGCTATTGAATATCTGGAGATGACTGTCAAGAATTCAACGTCGCGCCTTGTGGCGTGCTACATGCTCGACCCGTGCGTCTGTCTTTTGCCGCGATGATTGGCGACGCGGACATTGCCGATGAACTGCGTCGTGGCGGCTTCCCAGGAATAGTTGAGAGCGACGGTGCGGGCCGCTTCTCTAGAACAGGAGAGGGCGGCAAGGCACGCCGCCGCCAAATCCGCATCGACGACGCCGGCATTGCTGTTGCCGGCGAGAATATCGGCCGGGCCGGTCACGGGATAGGCCGCGACCGGCACGCCGCTTGCCAGTGCTTCCAGAATGGCATTGCCGAACGTGTCGGTCTTTGACGGAAAGACGAAGACATCGGCCTGGGAATAGGCGTGCGCCAGTTCCTCGCCGAACTTCGCACCCAGGAAGTGCACATCGGGGTAGAGCTTCTGCAGCTCCGCTCGCGCCGGTCCATCGCCGATGACCACCTTTGACCCCGGCAAATCGAGGTCGAGAAAGGCCGGCAGGTTCTTCTCCAGGGCCACCCGGCCGACAGTCATGAAGATCGGGCGCGGCAGGCCGAAGGGATTGTCTTCCAAAGGATTGGGGCGGAAGAGATGGGAATCGATGCCGCGGCTCCAAGAGAGCAGATTGCGGATGCCGCGCTGCTTGAGTTCGTCTGCCAGGCTCGGCGTCGCCACCATGCAGCCATAGCCTGCGTTATGAAACCATTTGACGAAGGCGTAGAGCCAGCTTTCCGGTATGGGCAGGCGGGCCGCAACATATTCGGGGAACCGCGTATGGTAGCTGGTCGAAAAGGGCATGCCGTTGCGGATGCACCAGCGGCGCGCCGTGAGCCCAAGGGGGCCTTCGGTGGCAATGTGAATGTAGGTCGGATTTGCCGCTTCGATCCTCGCGGCAACCTTATGATAAGAGGCAATCGAAAGCCGGATCTCGGGATAGGTCGGGCAGGGGATGTTGCGAAAGCCGTCCGGCGTGATCATCGACACGTCCACCCCACGGCGGATGAGTTCGCGATTGGTGTTTTCGATCGAGCGGACGACACCGTTGACCTGCGGGTGCCAGGCATCGCTGACGATGAGCAGCCGCTCCGGTATCGCGACAGGTGTAGCCGCCTGGGCCCAGATATTGTTTTCGATGTCCGACAAGCGTTGCAACATGCCCAAAACAGCCCATCCGCACCACATCCTCATGATGATGGTGCTAGAGCATGATGCCGAAAAGTGTCAGTAGATTTCGGACGACGTCATGCTCTACTTGTTTGATTCCGGAGCGGATTCAGACTTCAGGTCGAGCAGACCTAAAATCATCCGGCTCCAGCGATTGCGGTGCTTCGAACATGATTCCCGCGCCCACTCTATTGTGGCGGGTGTCCATGATGGAAATATTACAGCCCGATCAGGCGATCTTCAGCTTCTTTGGCGAGACGAGCGCGCCGTGTTCCTGAATGACTTTTGCGGCGATTTCGGCGGCAAAGGCCGCAGCGGCGATGGGATCGCCGTGTTGCAGATAGTGGGCGAGAAATCCGCCGTTGAAGCTGTCGCCAGCGCTGGTGGTGTCGACAACCTTGCTGACCTTGGTGGCGGGGACCAGCGTTTCCTCGGAGCCAGATCCGATCGTCGCGCCTTCGGGGCCGTTCTTGACGACGACCATATTGGTTCCGTACTGATGGTAGCGGCGGATGGTGCTGGAGATGGAATCATCGCCGAAATGCGCAGCTTCGTCATCGAAGCTCGGCATGGCCAGCGTCGAGGCGCGGGCACCATCGGCAATCAAGGTATGCATGGCGTCGAGACTGGACCAGAGGCGCGGGCGCAGATTGGGATCGAAGGCGACGAGCTTGCCGATTGCCTTGGCGCGGCGAAGCTCGGCCAGCAGCGTATAGGCGTCTTCACGCGGCAGGATCGCCAGCGTGATGCCCGAAAAATAAAGCACGTCGGAGGCTTCGATCGCGGTGCGCAAGGCGTCACCGTCGGCCGCAAGCTGACGGGCGGCGGAGCTGTCGCGCCAATAGCTGAAAGAGCGCTCGCCATCTTTCAAATTGATCATGTAGAGGCCGGGCGTCTTGCCGCGAAGCCTGCGGATGCTGGCGGTGCCGATGCCTGCCGCACCCATGAAAGCGGCCATCTCATCGGACATGGCGTCATCGCCGAGTGCGGTGAAATAATCGATAGACCAATCGGAAGGCAGGCAGGCGCGGGCGTACCAGGCTGTGTTGAAAGTGTCGCCAGCGAAGCCTTTGCGCAGGTGCCCGTCATCGGCCTGCGACAGTTCCACCATGCATTCGCCGATCGATAGAAAACGTCCGCCCAAGTCTTCCTCCTGCACTTTGCCTTGCTGCTGCATACGCGCAAGCAACAACTTGGGCAAGGTGGGCAGCGCCTGCCGCCGCCCACTTTTCAAGCTCGAAAGCGGCTCACCTCCTTACGGAATCTCCGAACCGCTCTCTCCTTGTCTTTCGCAATCGCGGACGGAAAGCCGCCGCGCATTTTTCAAGAACTGCTCGACGGCCCGTCCATATGGTAGCAGGCCGCCGTTTGGCCGGGGCGCACCTGCTGGGTCGGCGGCATCTTCGTGCGGCAGATATCCGTCGCCTTCCAACAGCGGGGCGAGAATACGCAACCCGAGGGCGGGTTGAGCGGCGAGGGCGGGTCTCCCTGCAGACGGATGCGCTCGCGGCCGCGCGCCAGTTTCGGATCCGGAATCGGAGCTGCGGAGAACAATGCCTGCGTATAGGGATGGGCCGGATGATCGAACACCGTGGCCGCATCGCCAGCTTCCACCACCTTGCCGAGATAGAGCACCAGCACGTCGTCCGAGATCAGGCGCACCACCGAGAGGTCATGGCTGATGAAGATCAGCGTCAGGCCGAACTCCTTGCGCAGCCGGCGCAGGAGCGTGATAACCTGCCCCTGGATCGAGACGTCGAGAGCCGAGACCGGCTCGTCGCAGATGATCAGCTTCGGCCGGGTGATGACCGCTCGCGCAATGCCGATGCGCTGCGCCTGTCCGCCCGAGAACTCGTGCGGATAACGATTGATCATCTCGGGAACGAGGCCTACCGCCGCCATGATCTCGCGCACGCGTTCCTGCCGCTGCGCGCGGCTCAGTTTCGGCTCGAAGACGATGAGCGGCTCGGCGATGATGTCGCCGACAGTCATGCGCGGATCGAGCGAGGCGATCGGATCCTGGAAGATGATCTGCATGTCGCGTCGTGCAGCACGCATTTCCTCATCGGAGAGATCGAGCAGGTTGCCGCCCTGCCACATGATGCGGCCCTTCTGCGCCTTGATCAGCCGCAGGATGGAGCGGCCGAGGGTCGACTTGCCGCAACCGGATTCTCCGACGATGCCGAGCGTGCGCCCGGTCTTCAGCTCGAAGCTGACATCGTTGACCGCGGTCAGGATCAGCGGCGGCTTGAAGAAGGATTTCGCCGGCAGCTCGAATTCCGTGGTCAGGTGTTCGACCTTCAGAAGCGTTTGTTCAGCCATGGACGAGGCTCCGTTCCTGATTAGCCGAAAGGGGATGGAAGCAGGCGGCACAGCGCTGGGCCGCAAGCCGGTCGAGCGGCGGTGCTGCGTCCAGGCAGTCGTCTTCCACATGTGCGCAGCGCGGCGAGAAAGAACAGCCGCGCGGCAGGTGCATCAGGTTCGGCGGTCGACCGGGAATAACGGCGAGATCGTCGACATCCTGATCCGGCCGCGGGATCGAGGCATGAAGCGCTGCCGTGTAGGGATGTGCCGGATCCTCGAACAATTCGTCGACCGGAGCTTCCTCGACGATGCGGCCCGCATACATGACGGCGACGCGGTCGGCGAGGCCGGCAACGACCCCGAGATCATGGGTGATCATGACGAGTGCGGTGTGCATTTCCGCCGTCAACTCGTTGAAAAGATCCAGAATTTGCGCCTGGATCGTCACGTCGAGCGCCGTCGTCGGCTCGTCGGCGATGAGGAGTTTCGGCTTGGTGAGCAACGCCATGGCAATGACGATACGCTGGCGCATGCCGCCCGAAAGCTCGTGCGGATAGAGGTTGAATCGGCGTGTCGGGTCGGGAATCCCGACGCGCTTCAGCATGTCCAGTGCCGCAGCGGATGCCGCACGCGCCGTGAGGCCGCCGTGGACCTCTAGCTGTTCCGTCAACTGCCTGGATATGCGCAGTGATGGATTGAGCGCGGTCATGGGGTCCTGGAAGACCATGGCCATGTCCTTGCCGCGCACATGGTCGAGTTCGCGCGGCTTCAACGTCAGGAGATCCTTGCCGTCGAGCAGGGCCTGGCCGCTGGTGCGGCCGTTCTTGGCGAGCAGGCCCATCAGTCCGAGAAAGGTCTGGCTTTTGCCGGAACCGGATTCGCCGACGATCGCGATGCGCTCGCCGCGTCCGACTTTCAGGTTCATCTTCGAAACGGCGGCAACTTCGCCTTCCGGCGTGCGGAAGGTGATGGAGTAGTCTTTGAGTTCGAGAAGGGTGTCTGTCATGTCAGCGATCCTTCGGGTCGAAAGCGTCGCGCAGGCCATCGCCGATGAAGAGCAGGCTCATCAGCAGCGCGACCAGGAAACCGGCGGGAAAGAACAGCAGCCATGGGGTCGTTTCCATACCTGCCGAGCCTTCGGCGATCAGGGTGCCGAGCGATGTCAGCGGCTCCTGCACACCGAAACCGAGGTAGGAGAGAAAACTCTCCGTGGCGATGATTTCAGGAATGGTCAGCGTCGCATAGATGACCACCGGTCCCACGAGGTTCGGTACGATATGTTTGAGGATGATCTTGAACGATCGTTGTCCCGAGGCACGGGCGGCCTCGATGAACTCCCGCTGCTTGATCGACAAGGTCTGACCGCGGACGATACGCGCCATGGTCAGCCATTCGAGCGCGCCGATCGCCGCAAACAGCAGATAGACGTTACGGCCGAAGATCACCATCAGCAGGATAACGAAGAGGACGTAGGGCAATGCGTACATGATATCGACGAAGCGCATCATGATCGCATCGACGCGACCACCAAAATAGCCCGACACGGCGCCGTAGAGCACGCCGATGATAACGGAAACCAGCGTTGCCACGAGCGCGACGGTCAGCGAGACCCGCGTGCCGTAGAGCGTGCGCGACAGCAGGTCGCGGCCGTTACCGTCAGTGCCGAAATAGTGCCCGGCCGCAAAATCGGGCGCGCCTCGGAAGGAATTCCAGTCCGGATCCTCGTAGTTGAAGGGTAGGAAATAGGGGCCGAATATGGCCACCAGGACCAGTATCGTCAGGACGATCAGCGAAAGTGCTGCCGCCTTGTTGCGCAGGAGACGACGCATCGCATCGCCGGTGAGGGAGCGCCCTTTGGGTGCAAGCCCTTCTGCCGAAAGCAACTCTGCTTCCAGCAATTCTCTCTTGGCGGAATTGAGGATCATCGCATTCTCACTTTCGGGTCGAGCCAGGCATAGGCGATGTCGACCAGCAGGTTGAGGATCACGATCAGCACCATGTAGAAAATGACCGTGCCGAGGACCATGCCGTAATCGCGATTAAGGGCGGCACCGACGAAGTAGCGGCCGACACCGGGAAGGCCGAAGATGCTTTCGACGACGAGCGAACCGGTGAGCAGATAGCTTGCCGCCGGTCCGAGATAGGAGACGACAGGCATCATGGCTGGCTTCAAGGCGTGCCGCATGATAGTCAGCCGTGGGCCGATACCCTTGGCCTTTGCGGTGCGGATGAAGTTCTGGCTCATCACCTCGATCATCGAGCCACGCATCAGACGCGAGATGCGTGCCGCATGCGGCAGCGTCAGGACGATGATGGGCAGGATCAGGAACCTGATCGAACCGTCACCCCAGCCTCCGACCGGCAGCCAGCCGAGCGTATTGCCGAATATGAGCTGAAGGATCGGTGCGATGAGAAAGCTCGGCATGACCAGGCCAATGAGAAGGCCACCTCCCAGCCAGTAGTCGGCCGCTCGGTTCTGATAGAGCGCCCCAAGACAGCCTATGAACACGCCGACAATGGTGGCGAGCACGAAGGCGGAGCCGCCGATGGTCAGCGTGTAGGGAAAGCCGGACATGATTTGCTGGGTGACGGTGAAGTCCTGATTGGCGAAAGAGGGGCCAAGGTCGCCCTTCATGACGTCGCCGACATAGATCAGGTATTGCTCAACCAGGGGCTTGTCGAGGTTGTAGTGAGCCGCAAGGTTGGCTTTGACTTCCGGCGGCAATGGCCTTTCGCCATCGAATGGGCCGCCGGGAGCGAGGCGCAAAATGAAAAAGCACACTGTCACGGCAATCCACAGAACGGGGATTGTCGACAGCAGACGACGGAGAGCGTAACGAAACATGGTTTTAAACGGCCCCTCCCGAATAGACCGGGAGGGGCCTGTTCCCAATTATTCTTTGATCGACAGCCAGCGAGTGCGGTGGATGTCTTGAATATTATCGACGAAGCCCTCTACCTTCGGGGCGACGATGTTCTGGGAAACGTAGTAGTAGATCGGGATCGCAGCGCTGTCGTCCAGCGCCAGCTGCTCGGCCTTCTTGTAGATTTCGGCGCGCTTCTTCAGGTCAATCTCTTCGTTGCCCTGCTTGATCAGCGCATCGTAATCCTTGTTGCTCCAGCGACCGTAATTCATCTCGACGCCGGTGGACAGCAGGTTCAGGAAGTTAATGGGGTCGTTGTAGTCGGCCAGCCAGCCGGCACGGCCGATCTGCACCTCGCCACGCTGCATTTCATCGTAATGCACCTTGGTTTCGGTGTTGTAGAGTTCGATGTCGACGCCCAGCGGCTTCCACATCGCGGCGATTGCGACTGCAATGCGCTTGTGGTTGTCGTTGGTATTATAGCGCAGCTGCGCCTTCAGCGGGTGATCCGGGCCGAAACCTGCGTCCTTCAGCAGTTTCTTGGCCTCTTCGACCTTCTGCTTGTAGGGTTCGTCCTTCCAGCTGACATAGGCCGGGTCGCCATAATTGGCCGTGCCCGGCGGCACCCAGGAATACATCGGCAATTCACCGGTGCCGAGGATCTTCGGGCCGATCACTTCGCGATTGACGGCCATGGAGAGGGCCTGGCGGACGCGCTTGTCGTTGAAAGGCGGCTTCGTGGCATTCATGACGTAGTAGTAGGTGCCAAGGAACGGCACCACATGCGCCTGACCGGGAAGGTTCTTCTGGATCCATTCGAACTGATCGGCAGGGAACGAGGTCAGAATATCGAATTCGCCGGCGCGGTAACGTTTCAGAGCGGCGGCTTGATCTTCCAGCGTGTAGAAGTTGACCTTGTCGATCTTCACATCCTTGGCGTCATAGTACTGATCGTTCTTGACGTTGGTGACATGTGAGCCGGGCACCCACTCGACCGGCTTGTACGGGCCGTTGGTGACGATGTTGCCGATCTTGACCCACTGGTCGCCCTTTGCTTCCACGACATGCTTCGGCAGCGGATAGGCCGTGTAGTGCATCAGCGCGTTGAGGAAGTAGGGGGTCGGGTTTTCGAGAGTAATCTCAAGCGTCTTGTCGTCGATAGCCTTGACGCCGAGTTGGGTCAGATCCTTGATCTCGCCCTTGTTGATCTTTTCCGCGTTGTGGATCGTGTATTGCAGGTAGGCGTATTGGGCTGCGGTCTTCGGATCCATCAGGCGCTGAAAAGCGAAGACGAAATCCTGAGCCGTTACCGGCTGGCCGTCGGACCATTTGATACCGTCACGCAGCTTGAAGGTGTAGACCTTCTGGTCGGCGGAAATAGTCCAGCTCGCAGCCTGGCCCGGTATGGGGCCGTCCTTGGGATCTTCGGTCACAAGACCTTCGAAAATGTCGCCGTCGATACGATTTTCCCAGTCGCCGGAAATCTTTTGCGGGTCGAGCGAAGTCGGGTCGCCGCCGTTGTGGATATTGAGGGTCGCGGCATGTGCGGAGAAGCTCAATACTGTGCTGACGAGTGCCGTCGCTAGGAATTTTCTGGCGAAATGAGTCATGCGTTTTCCCACCTTTTTGGAGTTATTATCCCTGATTTTACAGGGGTATTTTTGATCCCATAGGTGACCTGTACGTGCAGGTCAGTCGCGGAAGTTATCCGAAGCCGCGTCGCTTTCAAGCCCAAAAGAGACGGACTTGATGTCGGTGCGAACTTCCATGTTGATAATTCTCTAAAATTGATAGCCCGAATTTACACATCCTCCTAGTAGCATTCGCCTACCGGCCGATTGCGGCTTGCTGCCTGCGCCCGAGTGTGCAAACTGAGAGGTCTTGTGCGATATCGAGGCGGTTTTGATGAAATCGACGAAGAAGACGGCAGGAGCCGATTGGTGGCGCGGTGCGGTGATCTATCAGGTCTATCCGCGGTCGTTTCAGGATACGGATGCCAACGGGCTTGGCGATATCAAGGGGATTACCCGGCGTCTGCCTCATATTGCCGCACTCGGGGTCGACGCGATCTGGCTGGCGCCGTTCTTCACCTCGCCGATGGCCGATATGGGCTATGATGTTGCCGATTATTGCGATGTGGATCCGATTTTCGGCACGCTTGTCGATTTCGATGAGATGATGACGGCAGCGCACGAATTGGGGCTGAAAGTGATCATCGACCAGGTCATTTCGCACACTTCGGATCGGCATCCCTGGTTTGTCGAAAGCCGGGCAAGCCGCGACAATCCCAAGGCGGATTGGTACGTCTGGGCCGATCCGAAGCCGGACGGCACGGCGCCGAACAACTGGTTGTCGATCTTCGGCGGCCCCGGCTGGGAATGGGACGGCGTGCGTCGGCAATATTACCAGCACAATTTCCTGACATCGCAGCCAGACTTGAATTTCCACAACCGGGAGGTTCAGGATGCGGTGCTGGCTGCAGTGAAGTTCTGGCTCGACCGCGGCGTGGACGGTTTCCGGCTCGACACGGTGAATTATTATTTCTGCGACAAGGACCTGCGTGACAATCCGCCGGCGCTCGTCGCTACGGGCGGCCTCGATGCGCCCGAAAGCAATCCCTACGGAATGCAGGACCATCTCTACGACAAGACGCAGCCGGAGAATATCGCTTTCCTCAAGCGATTCAGGGCATTGCTCGATCAATATGACGATCGCACGACGGTCGGCGAGGTGGGCGATGGCGCACGTTCGCTGCAGACGGTAGCCGCCTATACCAGCGGCGGCGACAAGCTGCATATGTGCTACACTTTCGACCTGCTCGGTCCCGATTTTACGCCGGCGCATTTCCGCCGCTGCGTCGGCGACTTCCAGGATAATGTCGTCGACGGCTGGGTCTGCTGGGCATTCTCCAACCATGACGTGCAACGCCATGTCAGCCGCTTTGCCGAGACGGAGGAAGAGCAGTCGCGCGTCGCTAAGCTCGCCATCTCGCTGCTGTCGACGTTGCGTGGCTCGATCTGCCTTTATCAGGGTGAAGAGCTTGGGCTGCCCGAGGCGGAGCTTGCCTTCGAGGATCTACGCGACCCCTACGGCATTCGTTTCTGGCCGGCGTTCAAGGGGCGTGACGGATGCCGCACGCCGATGCCCTGGGAAGCCAGCCGCGCTCATGCGGGCTTCACGACTGCCGAGAAATCATGGCTGCCGGTTCCCTACCAGCAAGCGGCGCTTGCGGTCGACAAGCAGGAAGCGGACAACGATTCCGTGCTGCACCACTATCGGGAGACGCTGGCTTTCCGTGCGGCGCATGCGGCCTTGCGCGACGGCGACATGACCTTCCTCGATACCAAGGAGGATGTTCTCGCCTTCACGCGCTCCAAGGGAGACGAGACGCTGCTGTTCGTTTTCAATCTCTCCCGCAAGCCGGTGAAGGTCGCGTTGCCGGAAGAGATCAAGCTCGGCAAGACCATTGCCATGCCGGGCTTCACCACCGCCGACGCAGGATCGACGGTGGCGCTCGCCGCACTGGATGTCTATTGCGGCAAGCTCGCCTGATCAGCCGATCAGCATGAACTTGTCGACATCGACCAGACCTCTGTCCGATATCTTGAGATGCGGGATGACGGGCAGGGGCAGGAACGCCAGTTGCAGGAAGGGCTCTTCCAGCGTCGCGCCGAGGGCATAGGCTGCCTGGCGCAAATGGTGCAACGTATCGCGCACGCTTTCGTAAGGTTCCAGGCTCATCAGGCCGGCGATGGGCAGAGCAATTTCTCCGGTAACAACGCCGTCCTCGACAACGACGAACCCACCGTTGATATCGCTCAGGCGATTGGCGGCAAGCACCATGTCGTCCTCGTTGACGCCGACCACGCAGATATTGTGGCTGTCGTGGCCGACGGTCGAGGCGATTGCGCCCTTCTTCAGACCGAAACCCTGGACGAAGCCGTTGGCGTGGTTGCCGTTCTTGCCGTGCCGCTCGATGACGGCGACCTTGATGACATCATTGCCGAGATCGATATCGGTCTGATTGCCCTTGGTCGGCAGGTGATAACGGCGGTGTTCGGTAATGATCTTGCCGGGTATGACGCCGATGACGGAACTTTCGCCTTCCGTGGCTGGTACGCCGAATGCTGCGGCGTTGATCGGGCGGGCCTTGACGCTGTCGAGGCCGACCGGAGCGACAGGCTTGCGGGTTGCGAAGAGCTCAGCCGTGACGCGGCGCCCAGCTGAGAAGACCATCTCTGCCTTGCAGTTCTCAAGGCTGTCGATGACGACGAGATCGGCGCGCCAGCCGGGCGCCACCAGGCCGCGATCACGCAGGCCGAAGGCGCGGGCAGCCGAGATGGAGGCGGCGCGATAGATCGCAAGCGGCTCGATGCCATGCGCGATCGCTGTGCGGATCATGTAGTCGAGATGGCCTTGCTCGGCGATATCGAGCGGATTGCGGTCGTCGGTACAGAGTGCGAGATGCGGCGACAGGCGCTCGGTGATGATAGGCATCAGCGCGTGCAGGTCCTTGGAGACCGAGCCTTCGCGCACCAGTACATGCATGCCCTTGCGGATCTTCTCCAGCGCCTCTTCTGCCGTCGTTGATTCATGTTCCGTGCGGATGCCCGCAGAGAGATAGCCGTTGAGGTCGTTGCCGCGCAGCAGCGGGGCGTGGCCGTCGATATGGCCGCCCTGGAAGGCTTCGAGCTTCGCCATGCAAACGGGATCCTTGTGGACCACGCCGGGGAAATTCATGAACTCGGCAAGGCCGATCACCTGTGGATGGTTGCGGAATGGCAGCAGCGTTTCGATCGGCAGGTCGGCGCCGGAGGTTTCCAGATGCGTCGCCGGCACGCAGGAGGAGAGCTGGACGCGGATATCCATGATGGTTTCGAGGGAGGAATCCAGAAAATACTGAATGCCTTCGGTGCCGAGCACATTCGCGATTTCATGCGGATCGCAGATCACGGTCGTGACGCCATAGGGCAGGACGCAGCGATCGAATTCATGCGGTGTTACCAGCGAGGATTCGATATGCAGATGTGTGTCGATAAAGCCCGGCACGACGATACGGCCGGCAATATCGATTTCCTCGCGACCTTTATAATCGCCGCAGGTACCGACGATGCGGTCGCCGCAAATGGCGATGTCCGAAGCGACCAGCTCTCCTGTGACCAGATCAAAGAACCGCCCGTTCTTCAGCACGATGTCCGCAGGCTCGCGGCCGACGCCCTGGTCGATATAACGTTCGAGTTTGGTGGTCATGTTCTTCCCTCGCATATGGATCGCCCCTCATGCCGGCTCTTCTGCTGAAGCAAAAGGAGGCGTGAGGGGCGCAGTTGTTTTCGAGCTTATGCTTTAGATATTATTCTGCAAGATCTCGCGGAGCTTGCCGAACAGCTCGTCGATATGATGCTTCTCGATGATCAGAGGCGGCGAGAGGGCGATGATGTCGCCGGTGGTGCGGATCAAGAGGCCCTTCTCGTAGGCCTTGAGGAAGGCCGTGAAGGCGCGCTTGGTCGGTTCGCCGGCGATGGGATCGAGCTCGATGGCACCGATCAGGCCGGTGTTTCTGATGTCGATGACATTCGGGCAATCCTTGAGCGAATGCAGGGCGTCGGCCCAGTAATCGGAAAGCTCGGCGGCGCGTGTGAGCAGGCCCTCTTCCTTGTAGGTGTCGAGCGTCGCAAGCGCTGCGGCAGAGGCGATCGGGTTGCCGGAATAGGTGTAGCCATGGAAGAACTCGATCATATGCTCGGGGCCCTGCATGAAGGCGTCATGGATCTCCGAGGTGACGAACACCGCGCCCATCGGGATGACGCCATTGGTCAGGCCCTTTGCCGTGGTGATCATATCAGGCTTCACATCGTAATATTGAGCGGCAAAGGGGGTGCCGAGGCGGCCGAAGCCAGTGATGACCTCGTCGAAGATCAGCAGGATGCCGTGCTTGGTGCAGATTTCGCGCAGCTTCTGCAGGTAGCCCTTCGGCGGGATCAGAACGCCTGTGGAGCCGGCAACCGGCTCGACGATGACGGCAGCGATTGTGGAGGCATCATGCAATGTGACGATGCGTTCCAACTCGCTGGCAATATCGCCGCCGTGTTCGGGCTCGCCGCGCGTGAAGGCATTCTTGCCGGGGAGATGGGTGTGCGGCATGTGATCGACACCGGTCAGCAGCGTGCCGAACATCTTGCGGTTGGTGACGATGCCGCCAACGGAGATGCCGCCGAAGTTGACGCCGTGGTAACCGCGTTCGCGGCCGATGAGGCGGAAGCGCGAGCCATTGCCCTTCACGCGATGATAGGCCAGCGCGATCTTGAGGGCCGTCTCGACCGATTCAGAGCCGGAATTGGTGTAGAGGACGTGGTCCAGTCCTTCGGGCGCGATATCGACCAGCCTGTTCGCCAGCTCGAAGGCCTTCGGATGACCGAGCTGAAAGGCGGGAGCGTAATCGAGCTCACCGGCCTGCTGGGCAATGGCTTCGGTGATCTTCGGCCGGCAGTGTCCTGCGTTCACGCACCACAGTCCCGCAGTTCCATCCAGCACCTGACGACCGTCATGGGTGGTGTAGTACATATCCTTGGCGCCCACGAAGAGCCTGGGCTCCTTCTTGAACTGACGGTTTGCCGTAAATGGCATCCAGAAGGCGCGCAAATCGTTGGGGGTGGCATTCAAACGGTCCGACATGCTGTTCTCCAATGGCCATTCGGGGGCCATTTCCCGTCCGCGGCGCTGCGCCGCGCGATTATATTTACTGCTTGGTCAAATTATCAGCCGGCCTTTTGGCGTCAAGGCAAAGATGGCATCGGTGGAGATGGTCCGACGCGAAGGGCTGCGCCTGCGCGGCCATTCCGGTCGACGAGATTGATTTCCGCGTCGCGTGGACTGTGCGCAGGTGGAATGGAAAAGTATCTAGAAAGGAAAAAACCGGCAAATCAGAGATTTGCCGGTCGCAGCAGTCAAACTTGTGGTGATGAAAGCAAGTCAATCTTCCGGGTATTAAGTGTCCCCCATAGGATCGTTCGCCGGCAAACCTGGAGCTTATTTCAGCTCTTAAGCGGCCGATCTACTTTTTTCAGGTTCGCAATAAATGTCTTCCAGCGTCTCGAGAACTCGAATGACCGATTCCGAAGTGCTGGAGTAGTAAATCGTCTGAGCATCACGACGCGTCTTTACCAGCTTCTGAGCGCGCAGCTTAGAAAGGTGTTGGGAAAGTGCCGACTGGCTCAAGCCGACCTGATTGGCCAAAACGCCAACAGGAACTTCGCCTTTGACAAGGCTGCAAAGGATCAAAAGACGCTTTGGGTTCGCCATTGCTGATAATAATGCTGCCGCAACATTGGAATGCTCGGCCAAATTCATTGTCTTCATGTTTTGATCTTCCTAATGCGGAGCGCACATCAGAAATTGTGCTATTTCCAAGCCGGTATCAAACCGATAAGCAACAATACCAAGAGCGGGCAAAGATTGTATATACCTAAATTTAAGGTATCGGGTATGCTATTTTAGATATGTATGTATGACTGCCGAACGACGGCGCAAAGAGCGCTGAGGAATGTTTTCGGGACACTAATTTACCCAAAATAGGTCGTTTATGATCGTTTCCGGGCCATAAATAAGCCGATTTTTGGGGATGCCGCGCGGAACCATACCAATAATGGTCGCTACCACCTCCGGCTGTCCGGGTACTAATTCTCGCACTATTGTATGGTCTTACTGCCGTGGAAAAATGTTTTCAGCTTAAAGAATCATAAGGTCCTGCGCGGACAGAATGTAGGCCCGTCCGAAGCCGCCGTTAAGGCTGGCATCGAGAGGAACAAGCCGAAAAAAGCAGAAGTCCGGGAAGTCGACATAGAGCTTGGATTTCGGGTGACGTTCGAGGAAAAAACCACGAATGCGATGGTGCGCATCGCCTTGCTGATCGACACGTTCGGCGCTGCATCGCACGCTCAAGCGAGGATGGGCGAGGGGATCGCCCTTGCCTGGTTCGCCGAAAAGCATCGAGGCGCGCGGATCCTTCATCAAGGCCTTGGTATGAGCGGAAAGGCCGGAAACGAGGATAACGGGAGCGCCGTCCGAATCCATGGCGGTCAGAACGCGGCTGACATAAGGAAAACCGGTCTCCGGGTCGATGACCGCCAAGGCCGCGTGAGGAGCCGCATGCATGAGATCGCGCGCCAATTTGCGCGCGTCCTCATCCGTTTCCCTGATTACCGATGGTTTATCGTTCATTAACTGCTCCATGGATTGAGGAGCAGTCGCGAACGACTACTCCTTTCGCCGGTGGCTGGTCAGGCCGGCCACCACGTCTTGAGCCGAGATCGTTCCGATAATCGTACCGTTGTCAACCACGCCGATGTTTCCCGGCTGGCGTGTGAGCGCATCGAGAATATCGATAAGCGGCGTCGCGGCGGTCGCCGTCGCGGTGACGGAACCGGCATTGGCGGAATGTCCGACGCCCTGCTGCATCACGTCTCGCGCCGTCAGCATGCTGATCGGGTTCATGTGCTGCACGAAATCGGCCACGTATTGATCGGCCGGGTTCTTGACGATCTCCTGCGGGGTGCCGCACTGGATGATGTGGCCGCTCTCCATGATGGCGATGCGGTTGCCGATGCGGAATGCCTCGTCGAGGTCATGGCTGACGAACAGGATGGTGCGCTTCAGGCGGCGCTGGAATTCCAGCAGCTCATCCTGGAGGCGCGTGCGGATCAGCGGGTCAAGCGCGGAGAACGGTTCGTCCATGAGCAGGATCGGCGCGCCGGTGGCGAAAGCACGCGCCAGGCCGACACGCTGCTGCATGCCGCCTGAAAGCTCGTTGACCTTGCGGTTTGCCCATTGCGTGAGATTGACGAGTTCGAGCTGTTCGCCGACCCGTTTCTTGCGCTCTGCTTCGGGAACACCCGCGAGCTCGAGGCCGAAGCCGACATTGTCGGCAACTGTCCGCCACGGCAGCAGTGCGAACTGCTGGAACACCATGGAGACCGTATGCATGCGCAGGTCGCGCAACGCCTTCGGGCTGCAGGAATAGGGGTTTACGGGGCCGCCCTTGGTGTTGACGGTGACATCGCCGCGCACGACGGGCGCAAGGCCGTTGACGGCGCGCAGCAGGGTCGACTTGCCCGAACCCGAGAGGCCCATGAGAACGAGAATTTCGCCTTCTTCGATGTCGAGCGAAGCATTGGCGACGCCGAGCACCATGCCCGTGGACTTGCCAATGTCGTCACGCGATTTGCCTTCGTCGACGAGTTTCAGTGCGGCATCGGGACGATCGCCGAAGATGATGCTGACATTCTTGAACGAGACAGCGGTGGTCATGAGCGATCTCCTTCGCCAGGGGCGCGGAACATGCGGTCGAGGATGATCGCCAGAATGACGATGCAGGCGCCGGAGTCGAAACTCTTGGCGACATTGACGCTATTCAGTGCGCGCAGGACCGGGACGCCGAGACCCGGAGCGCCGACGAGGGCGGCGATCGACACCATCGAGAGCGACAGCATGATGGTCTGCGTCAGGCCGGCCATGATCTGCGGCATGGCAAAGGGTAGCTCGACCTTGCGAAGCACCTGCCGTGGCGTGGCGCCGAATGATTCCGCTGCTTCCACGAGAGACGGAGGCGTCGAGATGATGCCGAGCCGGGTCATGCGGATCGGGGCGGGAATGGCGAAGACGACGGTCGCGACGAGGCCGGGCACCATGCCGAGGCCGAGCAAGATCATAGCCGGCACCAGATAGACGAAGGTCGGAATGGTCTGCATCAGGTCGAGGATCGGTCGCATGAAGGCGAAGAGCCAGGGGCGTCGCGCGGCGGCGATGCCGAGAGGCACGCCGACGAGCATGCTGACGAAGGTTGAAGCCAGCACGAGCGCCAGCGTCTCGGTCGTTTCCTTCCAGTAGCCCTGGTTGATGGTGATGAGGAGGCCGATAAAGGTGAGGGCCGTCACCCCGACGCTTCGGCGCATCCCGTAGGCAACGGCGGCAAAAACGACGACGACGACCAGCGGATGTGGCGTTTGCAATAGAAACAGCAACGCGTTGATCACATGCGCGACGATGAAGGAAAGGCCGTCGAAGAACCATGTGACGTTTGTCGTCAGCCAGTCTACGACGGCTTTGGCCCATGGCCCGATGGGGAGGCGGTAATCGGTTAACCAGTTCACGTCTTTGCCCACGATTGGGGGCGGTCGTTCCGATGCAATCTCATGTTCCGGAAGTTGCCGCCGAAGAATAACGGTCTGTCACGCCACTCGGACCTTGTCCTGGTGGTGGCGGAACGCGAAGGAAGCAGTCCGTCCCTGGAAGAGAAAGGGGCGGTTTTGCCGCCCCTTGATCTGCCAGTGTTACAGGCCAAGCTTGGACTTGACCGCCGCCAGGCCGTCGCCGCCGTCCTTGGTGGTGACGCCGGCGAGCCAGGGAGTGACGGCTGCCGGATTGGCCTTCAGCCATTCCGTCGCTGCGGCTTCCGGTTCCTTGCTGTCGTTCAGGATCTTGCCCATGATTTCGTTTTCCATCGGCAGCGAGAAGACGAGATTCTTGACGAAGGTGCCAACGTTCGGGCACTCCTGCAGATAGCCTGCACGCACGTTGGTGAAGACGTTCGCGCCGCCGTAGTTCGGTCCGAAGACGTCGTCGCCGCCGGACAGATAGGTCATCTTGTAGGTCGTGTTCATCGGGTGCGGAGCCCAGCCGAGGAAGATGATCGGCTTGCCTTCCTTGTCGGCGCGCGACACCTGCGCCAGCATGCCCTGCTCGGAGGATTCGACCACTTCGAAGCCCTTGAGGCCGAAGGTGTTCTTGTCGACCATGCCGAGGATCAGGCGATTGCCGTCATTGCCAGGCTCGATGCCGTAGATCTTGCCGTCGAGATCATCCTTGTGGGCGGCGATATCCTTGAAGTCCTTGATGCCGAGCTCTTTACCCTTTTCGTTGGTCGCCAGTGTGTACTTGGCGCCTTCCAGGTTGGCGCGGACGGTCTCGACCGACTTGTCGTCTGCGAACGGCTTGATGTTCTCAGCCATGGACGGCATCCAGTTGCCGAGGAAGACGTCGATGTTCTTGTTCTTGAGGGACTGATAGGTCACCGGCACGGCAAGCACCTTGACGTCGGTGTCGTAGCCCAGCGCCTTCAGAAGGACGGAGGCGGTCGCTGTGGTGGAGGTGATATCGGTCCAGCCGACATCGGCGAAATGCACGGTGCTACAGCTTGCCGGCTCGGCTGCTGAGGCAGCGGTGGTGGTGAGTGTCAGGGCCGAAAGTGCTGAAGCGAAAGCGACTGCGGTAAGGGTCATTTTTATCATTGCGTGACTCCCAGTGTAACGTTCCCAAGCAACCATCAATAACTGACATTTTCAAGCGACTACAGTGTATTTGCGCCGGTTTGAGGGGGCTGATTGCGACGCGGGTATTTTTCTGTGTGGGCGTTGCCAGGGCTTTGCACGTGAACCGAGAAGGCTTCTGAATCCTGTGGTTTTCTTCGGGGATGTCTTTTCTTCTCGCCGCGCAGCTCCCATGAAGCATTCAAGGAGAATGTCATGGCTAAGCTCTATTTCCACTACTCGACGATGAATGCCGGCAAGTCGACGATGTTGCTGCAGGCAGCCTATAACTATCAGGAGCGCGGCATGCGCACCGCCGCCTTCATCGCCGCCTTAGACGACCGCGCCGGACGCGGCAAGATTGCTTCGCGCATCGGCCTGACGATGGACGCCATACCCTTCGACACCAGCGACAATCTCTATTCAATGGTCGAGGAAATGCATGCGAGCGAGCCATTGAATTGCGTCTTCGTCGACGAAGCGCAATTCCTGTCGCGGGAGCAGGTGTGGCAGCTCGCTCATATCGTCGACCGGCTTGGCTTGCCTGTGATGGCCTATGGGCTGCGGACGGATTTTCATGGAAGGCTGTTCCCCGGGTCGCAAGAGTTGTTGACCATCGCAGACGAGCTGCGGGAAGTGCGGACGATCTGCCATTGTGGCCGCAAGGCAACGATGGTCGTGCGGCTGGATGCTGCGGGCGACGTCGTGCGCGAGGGCGCGCAGATCGAGATCGGCGGCAGCGACAAATATGTCTCGCTCTGCCGGCGTCATTGGGAAGAGGCGATATTGGGCGAATGAAGCATCGCGCCGCTTTCCTCTCCGGCTGCCTCGGCGCATTCTTGTCGGTCGATGGTGGAGAGCAGAGCAGGAAACGCGAGGGGAGCGGGGGGCATTATGAGATTGTTCTGTCTGACATTGACGACGATCATGCTTGCGTCTAGCTCGGTGGCGCTTGCCGACGGAGACGCCATAGCGGGAGCGGCCGTCTTCAGGAAATGTGCCGCCTGTCACACCGCAACCGAGAGGCAGAACCGTGTGGGGCCATCGCTGATGGGTATTGTCGGCCGACCGGTCGCGAGCCTGCCTGACTATAACTACTCGCCGGCGATGAAGGCCTTTGGGGCTGACGGCAAGGTTTGGGACGAAGCCTTGTTGCGCAAGTATCTGCCGGCGCCGCAGTTTCTGGTGAAGGGGATCAGAATGACATTCCCCGGTCTGAAGAGCGATAAGGATCTCGACAATCTGATCGCCTATTTGAGGGATCCCGCTGTCGCGCAATAACGCGGCCGGGCATTTTCATGTTGGACGGAAGCGGCTAGTCTCCCTTTATACGCAGGGGAGAGACGCTTTCATGGCCATACCTCATTCCTTCGACGCCATGCTCGACAAGGCGCAGACAACGCTCGACGACGCTATCGCTAGTGCGACGGCGGCCGTGACAACGCTGGCGGGTCACGCCAGAGGCGAGGAGAGGGTCGAAGCCGTCAATTTCCCGGTAGAAGAAGCGCTGGTGCGGGAGACGGTCGAAACGCTGGAACGATGGAAGTCTCTCGCGCTGTCGCTGGTGAAAGATCTGGATCGGACGACCGCGAATGCCGATCTGCAGCATCGCCGGCTATTCGACGAAAATGCCGGCCGTGAAGACGCCGGTATGCTCCGCAGGAAGCTGGCCGGCGGTCCGATGAAACCCGAAGCGATCATCGCCGATATCGATGTTGCTCTCGGCGCCTCGGCGGCCCTCGATCTCCTGTTCAAGCAGGCCAGACCCGCTTTGTCGCGCTGCTTTCGCGATTGCGAAAGCCATTTGGACGGGACGATCGAGCGGCGGCGAAAACTGGACTTCGAAATCGAGGAAGTGCAGCGAGAGGCCGATGCGATCATGGCAAAGGTTACTGACCTGCGTCGCGGCCTGTCATCGACAAGGCATGGTGATACCCATCTGGATCTGGATGCCGACTATGGGGATCTGCTGACAGAGCAGGATGCGCTGCGCAAGCGGGAGAGGGAATTACAGTCCGATCGAACGGTGCGCCAGCGCCTTATCGATCTCTATGAAGGCTTGGTGGGTGTCCTGAACGTGCAAATCGCTGCCGTCGGTGCGATGGCAGGCAAGCTTACGGTCGATATTGAACAGCGGATCGCCTTGCTGAAGGCATTGACGCTGGACGTCGATCCACCGTCATCCGTGGCGGCCCGGCCTCCGGCGGTCGAGAGCCTGATCCAGGCCTACGAGGCGAATGTGCTGGCCGGGCACGATCTTGCGGCACGCAAGGCGCATGTCGATTTCGTCTTCGCCAGGCGGTTGGAGCCGCATTTGCTTCCCGTGCCGGCCGAGCGGGGAGAGGCCTCGGAGGAGACGCAGCCGGACGGATGATCGGCATCTCCTGCTGAAAAAGCGGGGCAGACGGTTGTTGTTTTCCTCCAGAACACATATTTGCTGGAGCTGGGATAGCGCCGATGCTCTATGGCACGGAAATCGAAAGAGATTTTCGCAAGAGCAGATGCGCGGATTCTGTGTGGTGCGTCCTTCGCGTGTCGGCAGGATGCGCGTTGAGGTTTAGGAGGCGTATCCATGCTCGACTCGATCAAGGCGCTCTGGAAGCGGATGACTTCTGCCATCTGGCGTTGGCTGGGTCTGGTCTTCGTCGGGATTGCATGGCCTTTCCTGGCGGCGCATGGCTGGTATCGGCAGCGCAACTGGGTGATCAAGGTGCCGATCGCAGCCTTTGTGGTCCTGCTTGCGGTTCTCTACGTCTATTTCGTCTGGCAGACGCAGGTCTGGAGCGGCTTCAATACGGCCTATCCCGACGTCTACAAGTTTTCCGAACGCAAATTTTCCGCCGGGCAGGAACTGCCTGTAGCGAGCGGGCAGCAGGCTGTCGCCAGCGCCCCCAAGGCTTGCCAGACCTCGGCTGTCGTCGACGTCGCTGCCGATCTGACCGATTTCAACGTCAACCAGAATGCCTGGATTTCGTCGATGCTGCTCTACAAGGCCGGCTTCTTCGGGATATCTTGGGACGACACGCCGTTCCTCGACAACAAGGCTTCCTTCCAGCGTGGCGTGAATTCCATCGTCCGGCGCACCTCGGCCGAGCTTGTCGATACGATTGGCCGCGTGCGCGGGACGTCGGGTATCAACAGCGACCTGCAGAAAGCGCGAGGCAATCTGCAATTCGACGAATCGAGCTGGTATTTCGGGCTGCATCCGTTTGGGCCTAAGACGCCGACGCCGAGCTACTTTCGCGCCGCAATCACCAATCTTCGCAGTTTCAATACGGATCTCAGTAGCTGCAAGACGATCTTCGACAGCCGCGCTGACAATTTGCTGCAGTTCGTCGATCATATCGCCGGCGATCTTGGCAGCACAGCCAATATCTTAGCCGAGCGATCTCAGAACCACAGTTACGGATGGTTCGACATGCGTGCGGACGATCGCTTCTGGTTCGCCTATGGCCAGCTTTACGCCAGCTATGGCATTCTCAGCGCTGCAGGCGTGGATTTTCAACAGGTCATCGCCGAGCGGAATGTCGGCGTGCTCTGGAGCGGCACCCTCGATATGTTGCGCGCGGCGTTGCGGATCCAGCCGTTCATCATCTCCAATGGCAGCGAAGACAGTTCTTTCATGCCAAGTCACCTTGCGACGATGGGTTTCCATGTGCTGCGGGTACGGTCGAATCTCGTTGAGATCCGCACGGTTCTTGGCGGGCGTTGATCTTTGCGCTGATAATGTGAGGCTTGCGGCCTGCATTTGCCTGCCGGGCTGAAGAGCAGCCATGCTTTTGGCTTGAGTTTGGCCTGGAGCTGGAGAGCTTAGAGCCCTTCCAGGGAAGGGCGCAGAGGGCTTCCATAAAGCGAAAACGCTCTAGCTGATCAGCTTGAGCCGAATGGCTTTCGCGACGAGTTGCGTGCGATTGACGCAATCGAGTTTTTTGATTGCGTTCGTCATATAGGCGTTGACGGTATGGTCGGAGAGCGAGAGGATCTGGCCGATCTCGACCGACGTCTTGCCCTGTGCCGTCCAGCGAACGACTTCGAGTTCGCGTGTCGAGAGCGTGTGCGGGACCGAACCATCGTTGCGCTTCAGGCAGTTGTAGGCGTCGAGCGCTTGCAGCATGATCATGGAGAGTTCGTTGAGTTCGCTCTGTCCAAGACTGCTGCGGTTGCCCATGAACCAGAAAAGAAGGCGCTGCCCATCGGCGGAATTGATCGGGATGATCACGTTCATCGGGCAGTTATAGTTGATCAGCAGCGCCTGCAGCTCGCGCGACAACTCAACTTCTGGTGCATTATCCTTTTCGAGCAGATGCCAGGTGCGCGGCATTACTGAATCGCGAATACGGAGCAATGTCTGACACCGCCGCACGAGTTGCTGGCGATCGAACTCGCGCACGAATTGTGCCGGCACGGACCCTTCGATCAGCAGCGGCGTCATCATTGAGTCGTCCGGGACCGGCGCGTTCATGAAGGCCATATGGCTGAAGCCAAAGGCTGTTCCCGACCGTTCCAATGCCTGAGCAAATGCCGTCTGTGTCCGAGCAGCGGCCAACTCGGCAGAAAGCAGCAATTGTCTCTCGGCAGCGATGATATAGGACATATGAGTTGAGGCGCCCACAGCGTGTTATCGTTATCAAATACCCGATCTATGAGTGAATGCTAGACGCAAAAATACCACAGGACCAGAAATAAATTCATTTTCATATATTTTGATATTTTAATATATTGAATTATATGACTTTTATCAAAGAGGCCCGTAAGAGCGAAATTTCTGCCTTCGGCATCTCGAAATGCGTCATCGATATACATCATACGACTCCGCACCGGCGGCGGCGAAACAATCTCATCAGCCCGGTCTCGCCTGGCACGGATTTGGTGAAACGCTCAAGTAATCTTCGAGATGATTTATGGACCTGACGTCAGTCCTCTTACATGCCTGTGGTTGAATGATCGTTTGATCATGTTGTATGATGAGTGGAATACTCAGATTATACACGGCCCGTGAAGTTTCACGCGGAAAGTTTAAGGCTGTTGTTGGCAGGCAACCGTATTCGGGGCTTGAGAATTGGCGCGTCTTTTCTGAAATGATGCTGCGGTGCAAAGCCCTGCCTTGCGAAGGCCCAAAGCGGTTGCTATCGGTCTTGCCAAGGCAATCGCTTCCAGGCGTGTATCTCATGAACTTTCGCATTCTGCCGCAGCTTGCAATGCGGTATTGTCAAACGACGCTATGGCTTCTGACGGCCATTTCGCTTCTGCTGTTGTCGTCCGTGTCTGCGGGAGCGGCCGAGGTCGCCGGTGGCCAGCCTATGCAATTTCGGCTTGTCCACGGCGATATGGGACAATGCCGCGGCGACAACAGTTGCCCGGACTGGATTTCGGCAGAAGGGCAGATCATGGCGGATTCGCCAAGGAAGCTGCAAAAGCTGCTGAAAAAGCTTGGCAATCGCAAGCTGCCGATCGTCGTCAACTCACCCGGCGGTGATGTGAAGGCCGCAATGGAGATGGCTTATGCGATCCGGAAGCAGAAGCTTTCGGTCGCGGTTGGCCGCACCCGCTCGCGGGCGTGTCCTTATGCGGAGCCGATATGCTCGGCGGCGATAGCCAAGGACGGCTCGATCAAGGGCGAGCCTTTTTCCGCAGGCGCGGTCTGCTTTTCGGCCTGCCCGCTGTTTTTCACAGGCGGGATCGAGCGCGTGTTCAGTTCTTTTGCGTTCATGGGCGTTCATCAGATCACGACCACCTATAGCGAGGTGCGCGTTCAATACCGTACCGAGTACGAAATGGTTGACGGCAAGCGCAAAATTCTTTCGAAGAAGGAAATCGGGCGCAAATTCGTCGGCAGGTACGATACGACCAAGCTCGACAAGGCCCAGAAGGCGAGGCTGGTCGGATTCCTCGGCAAGATGGGGGTCGACAAAGCGCTTGTCGATCTGATGCTCGGGACCGACCCGAATGGTATCCACCTGATCTCGCAGATGGATGCCCTCAGATTGAAGCTGACGACGGAGCTTGCCGATGCCGTCGCGCTCGTCTCTGCGAGCGGCTGCGGGAACAGCCAGTCGGCTCCGGTTTGTGCTGTGCCATCGTCTGCGGCCAGCGGGTCGGCAGTGGCTGGGAAATAGACCGTTCGTTTGGGCCGTCAGCCGTCCTTGCTCTTGGCCTTGGCCATGATCTTCTCGAGGAAGCCGAGCAGCAGCGCCGAGACGACGAAGGCCAGGTGGATGATCGTGAACCACATCAGCTTGGCATTGTCGTATTGCGTGGCGTTGAGGAAGATCTGTAGCAGGTGGATCGAGGAGATGGCGACGATCGAGGATGCGACCTTGATCTTGAGGCTGCCTGAATCGAGCTTGCCAAGGAAGGATACCTGGCCTTCGGCTTCGTCGAAGCGGCTGACGAAATTCTCGTAGCCGGAAATCATCACCATGACGATGAGGCTCGCCACCAGCGCGGCGTCGATGAGGCCGAGGATGGCCAGGATCATATCGGCTTCATCATAGACGAGCGCGTTGATTGCGACCTTGTAGAACTTGTAGATAAACGAAACGGCGTAGACGGCGAGTGAGGCGGCAAGGCCGAGATAGAAGATCACCAGGAGCCAGCGACTGGAGAGGATGATGCGCTCGACCAGCAATTCCAGGGACTTCATATCTTTTCCTTTGTTCTCGCTTTGAATTCGGATCCCGAAAATAGGTCTCCCGATGTCCCGCGGCAAGCCGGTTCGTTTCCGGGGGAGATGGCCCGTTCCTATTCACACCGTAAACATATTGGTTTATCCCGACAGGCAAATGACCATGTGTTGGGGGCAAGTTTAATGGCAACGGTGGCATCCGATATCGAAATCGCGCGTGCGGCAAAGAAACTGCCAATCATCGAGATTGGCGCCAAACTTGGCATTCCCGCAGGGGACCTCGCACCATACGGATACGACAAGGCGAAGATCGGTGCCGATTTCATCGCCGCTCAGGCTGGCAGGAAGGACGGCAAGCTGATCCTCGTCACGGCCATCAACCCGACGCCGGCGGGTGAGGGGAAGACGACGACGACGGTCGGCCTCGGCGACGGTCTCAACCGGATCGGCAAGAAGGCGGTGGTCTGCGTACGTGAGGCGTCGCTCGGCCCCTGCTTCGGTGTCAAGGGCGGAGCTGCCGGCGGCGGCTATGCTCAGGTCGTGCCGATGGAAGACATCAATCTGCATTTTACCGGCGACTTCCATGCGATTACCTCGGCTCACAATCTGCTCGCCGCGTTGATCGACAACCACATCTATTGGGGCAATGAGCAGAATATCGATATCCGGCGTATCACCTGGCGCCGCGCGATGGATATGAACGATCGAGCCCTGCGTGACATCGTGTCGTCGCTCGGCGGTGTTTCCAATGGCTTCCCGCGCGAAGGCGGCTTCGATATCACGGTCGCTTCCGAGGTCATGGCGATCCTTTGCCTGGCATCCGACCTCAAGGATCTGGAAAAGCGGCTCGGCAATATCATCATCGGCTATCGCCGCGACCGCACGCCTGTCTACGCGCGTGACCTGAAAGCCGACGGTGCCATGGCCGTGCTCTTGAAGGATGCGATGCAGCCGAACCTCGTGCAGACGCTGGAGAACAATCCGGCGCTGGTGCATGGCGGCCCGTTTGCCAACATCGCCCATGGCTGCAATTCGGTGATTGCCACGCGCACGGCGCTGAAACTCGCCGACTATGTCGTGACGGAAGCCGGTTTCGGCGCAGATCTCGGGGCCGAGAAATTCTTCGATATCAAATGCCGCAAGGCCGGGCTTTCGCCGGATGCCGCCGTCATCGTGGCGACCGTGCGGGCGCTGAAGATGAACGGCGGTATCAAGAAGGACGATCTCGGCAAGGAAAATGTCGAGGCGCTGGTCAAGGGCTGCGCCAATCTCGGCCGGCACGTCGCCAATGTCCGCAAGTTCGGCGTACCGGTCGTGGTGGCCATCAATCATTTCGTCTCGGATACGGAAGCCGAAATCGAAGCGCTGAAGAATTACGTCGCTCGGCTCGGCGCCGAGGCGATCCTCTGCCGCCATTGGGCGGAAGGCTCAGCCGGTATCGTCGATCTCGCGCATAAAGTGGTGGAGCTCGCCGAATCCGGTCAGGCAAAATTCCAGCCGCTTTATCCCGACAATCTTCCCTTGCTGGAAAAGATCGAGATCGTCGCCTCGAAGATCTATCACGCGGGCGAGGTCACAGCAGACAAGGCCATCCGCGACCAGCTGCGCTCCTGGGAAGATCAGGGCTATGGGCACCTGCCTGTTTGCATAGCCAAGACGCAATATTCCTTCTCGACCGATCCGAACCTTCGTGGCGCGCCAGAGGGTCATATCGTGCCTGTGCGCGAGGTGCGGTTGTCGGCGGGCGCCGGCTTCGTCGTCGTCATCACCGGCGAGATCATGACCATGCCCGGCCTGCCGAAGTCGCCGGCCGCCGAGCGGATTTTCCTCAATGATCAGGGCTACATCGAGGGATTGTTTTAAGTTCTGAATCTGATTCAGCTTTGCCGATGGTCGCCTGCCGTATTGACGCAGCGGAAATTGCCGACAAGATCAGCCACAGGCGATCGATATCGCCGCATGTGACGATGGAGGCAGGTCGTGACCGCAGGCAGCCGTGCCAGTCTGAACGAGATACGCGCTTTCCATGCGAGGATGATGGCGGCTGCCAGCAATTCCCGGGACGAACGACTGGAGCGCGCTTTCAATACAGTCAGGCGCGAAGCGTTTATGGGGCCTGGGCCCTGGCAGATCGTGGTCAACCGGCGTTATCTCGAAACGCCCAATGACGACCCTGCCTTTCTTTACCAGAATGTGCTCATCGCTCTGGACAAGACGAAGGGCATCAACAATGGCGAGCCATTTCTTCATGCAGCCTTTCTTGGTGCGGTTTCTCCGATGTCCGGCGAGACGGTCATCCAGGTCGGGACCGGAACAGGCTATTATACCGCTCTTCTTTCGGTTCTTGTCGCACCGGGCGGCCACGTTCACGCGATCGAAATCGACGAGGCATTGGCGAAGCGGTCGCACGAAAATCTCGTTTCGTTCGAGGACGTTTCCGTCATTTGCGGCGATGCGACCTCCATGGAATTGCCTGATGCCGATGTCATCTATGTCAATGCGGGCGTTGTTGCGCCTCCGATATCGTGGCTTCGGGCATTGCGGCCTGGCGGCAGGATCATCATGCCGTGGCAAGCCAACGACAGGATCGGCCTTGCGGTCCTCGTCACACGCACGGATGAGGGATATGCCGCGAGGGCCCTGATGCCGGCCTTCTTCATCCCGTGCATCGGCGCGTCGGATCCAGCCCAATGCAGCAAGGTGCCAACTGTGGGAGACGCTTGGTCGATCCGGTCGATCTGGCTCGCGGGGGAACGTTTGCCTGATGAAACCGCGGTCGCGATCTACCAAGATCTGTGGTTCTCGAACTCCGCCGTCTAGGGCGGCTGACTTTCCGTGAATAGCGCTAATGGCAGTAACGGAAGCCGCCATTTCTTTCGAGGACGTCCAGATGGAAATGTGTCTCGTGAGCGGCATCGCTTTCCGGATCAAGGACGGTGGTGAAATACAGGCAGGCCGAGGCGCTCGCTGCTCGTTGGAATGCCCCGGTCAGGGTCGGATCCTCACGTCTGGGCTCGATGCCGATGGTTTTGCCGTTCTCGAAGGTAAAGCTTGCGACATCGATGGCATTGCCGCGGGCATGTTCGGAAATCTTGCCGGTGGTGGCATTGTTGCGCAGCCGGCAGATATAGGTTGATGCCTGATTGACCGTGATGATCCTGCCGTTTTCCAACGCGGCGGCGGAAGGGATGACGCTTTCCTTCATCCATTGAGCCAGCGCCAGCGCGGCCTCGCAACGCATCTTGCCTTCCGGCTTGAACTCGATGCCCGGCAGCGGCGAGGTGAGGGCGATGGGCTTGTCGATACCGCAGCCATTGCCATCGTCGATGCGTGGAATCTCCTTGAAGGTTGCGCCCATGGCGCTCAGTTGCGCCATGCAGGCCTTGTGTTCTTCGTCCGGTTCCGGGGCGATCGTTGCTGATGGGGGAGGCGGCTCCTGCGTTTCACCAGTCACAGGTCCTTGCACCGGAGTGTCCGGCTTGTCGGCAGGAACCACCGGCGTGTCCGAGGGGCCTGCCGGCTTTTCCATCGGGATCGGTGGAGTTTCGGCGGGCTGCTGCTCCCTGATCGGTTTCTGCTGCGGAATCGGGCCCGTTTGCGGGAGAGTCGCTGCCATGAGCCAGATGAGCACGGACGTGAGTGAAACAATTCTAAACAGCATCAAGTAAATCAGCCAATTCTAATGATGATGCCGATAGAACGCTTGAGGTGGCTGTTTCGTTGCAAATCAGCAACTCTTTGTCGTCTCACGTAAACATGATCATTTTATTCATGATTATTGGCGGCGAATATATTGACAATAATAGTCATGTTTTTTATGCGGCAGAAAGAAGGCGGAATATTTCCGTCCCGTTAACACGACTAACCTAGCCAGCCCCTTGCCTGCTTTCGACGCAGCAACCAGCCAGCCCGGTGAAGCAGTTCGAAAGGAATGGTTATGGTTGTTCGGCGCTCACGCTCGGCTCTTTTGGCATGCACCGCGTTTTTGACCCTCGGGTTGGCGACTGCATCTTTTGCGCAGACGGCGGCCCAGAATGAAGAGGCGACGGGCGAAACCGCCAAGGGCGATCGGGTCACCAACCTGAAGCCGATCGTCGTCAGCGGCAAAGGCAAGGCGAGCAAGGATGTGCTGGCCGATTCGCCGACCGCGAGCGAGACGACTGCCAAGCAGATCGACGACAAGCAGATTACCCGCATCGAGGATCTCGGTCGAAGCACTGAGGTCGGCGTCGGCTTCAATCGCGCCACCGGTGGCGTCAATATTCGAGGCCTCGGCGACGACCGCGTTCTGACCACGGTAGACGGCATCGAAATTCCTTATCTGCTGGATGCTTCGCGTGGTGCCTCCAACGGCGCCAACGGCGGCATCAACAGCTTCGATTTCAACGCGCTTTCCAGCGTTGATGTCGTGCGCGGCGCCGATTCCAGTCGTGCCGGTTCAGGGGCACTCGGCGGTGCCTTCGTTCTACGGACTCTGGAGCCCGAAGATCTGATCACGCCCGGCTCCACCTGGGGCGGAGTCTTCAAGTTCGGCTACAATGGCGACGATCGCAGCATCGGCGGCGCTGCGGCTGTTGCGAAGCGCATCGACAATACAGCCGTTCTCTTCCAGGGCGGCTACACGCACGGTCATGAGCTTGAGAACAATGGCGATGTCGGCGGCTATTCGACCACGCGCACCGAGGCGAATCCGGCTGACTACAATCAGAGAAGTGGTCTCTTCAAGATTCGCCAATACACCGATATCGGCACATTCGGCGTCACGGCGGAGCACTACAACAAGGATAAAACCACCGATCTGATGACGCTGCAGAGCCCAGCCGGAAACTTCCGACCTGGCAACTACAATTCGACTGATAATGTCGAGCGCAATCGTGTTTCGCTCGATTACAAGTATGAAGCCGAAAGCGCCGAATCCCTGCTTGATACTGCCAATGCCGTTTTCTACTGGCAGAACCTGCTGCGTGAAGGTGGCGTCGACGGCTATCGCTACACCTCGGTCATCGGCGACTATTGGCGCAGCAATGAAATGGAAAATCGCAGCATCGGGTTCAACGGCAACGCATCGAAGTCGTTCGATACCGGCAGCCTGCATCACAAGGTTACCTTCGGTCTCGACACCGCTTTCGGCAAGGTCCATCAGTACTCATCTGGTAAGGATGCTTGCGGCCCCGCTCGTTGGGCTTTCTCTTGCTCGTTCCTGCATACCAACCAGTCCGATATGCCCGATGTCGACAGCAAGCGGGTCGGCGCCTTCATCGACGACAAGATCGAGTTCGGTTCCAGCGGCTTCTCTTTGACGCCGGGCCTGCGCTTCGACTGGTACGATTACTCGCCCAAGAACACGGCTGCTTATCGCGACAGCGCCAATTATAAGGGCCTGCCCGCCGGCCAGTCGGACAGCCGCATTTCGCCGAAGCTGCGTGCCTCCTACCAGCCGCAGGACAATGTGGAAATCTACGCGCAGTGGGCCATGGCCTTCCGTGCGCCTAATGTCAGCGAAATGTACGTGAATTACGGCGTTCCGGGCGGCTACGTAAACTACGGCAATCCTAACCTGAAGCCCGAAACCAGCAACGGCATCGAAATCGGCACCAATCTCGGTGACGACGATTTCGGCGGCCATGTCGGCGCTTTCTACAACAAATACAAGAACTTCATTGACACGTCCAACCGCCGCGACCCGACAGGCACCTATCCGCTCGGCATTACCGAGTATTTCAACCGTGCCAATGTCCGCATGTATGGCGTCGAAGTGAACGCGCACAAGAAGTTCGACAATGGCTTCCATATCAATGGCGCGCTTGCCTATGTGAACGGCAAGGACTCCGACACCGATCAATGGATCAACTCCGTTGCTCCCGCCAAGGCGGCCTTCACGGTCGGCTACGCCACCGAAGTCTGGGGAACCGACCTGACCTTCGTCACCGCTACCAGCGAGCCGAAGAAGACGGGCGACACCCTGCGTACCCCTGGCTACGGCATCTTCGACCTGACGGGTTGGTGGGAGCCGGAACAGGTGAAGGGGCTCAGCATCCGCGGCGGCATCTACAACCTCTTCAACAAGACCTACTACGACGCGCTCAATTCGCCGTCCTACAGCGGCACGCAGACCCAGCCTGCATCTTACTATTCCGAGCCCGGCCGGACCTTTAAGCTGACGCTGACGCAAAGGTTCTAAGCCGCCTCACCGACGCAGCAAACTCGGGCGATGCTTCGGCATCGCCTCTTTTTTTGCCCTTTTGGGGACGTATCGAGACATCGGCGCAATTGTAAATCGTATCGTTCGATGTTATCTGAAGCGCGCAGTCTTTAAACCTATTGAGAGAAAAGAGAGGAGGACCGTATGACAAAGATAGTCTGGCATATTCGCCAGTTCGGCCCGACTCGTGCCCTGCAGATGCGTTTGCAGGGCTGATCAGAGGCTGTAACTCACTCATTTCTTCTGGTCTGCCCTTTTGGGAGACGTAAGCTTGCGCAGTTTCGCGCGAGCGCGTCATGACATGTTTTCGAGCATTGGCCTGCAATGGCCAACCACATCTGCAATACGGCAAAAGGAGCCGGCTGCAATGTCTAGGGAATGCTCGTGCAAGACCGGATAAGACCATGACTCTGATCAATCTCCGCAACTTTGGCGCCACTCTCGGTGCGCCGTTGTTTTCCAACCTCAATCTTACCGTCGATTCAGCCGATCGCCTTGGCATCGTCGCCGCGAACGGACGCGGAAAAACCACGCTGCTCAACTGCATAGCAGGCAGGCTTGAGCCGACGACGGGTGATATCACGCGGGCACGCGGTCTCCGCGTTGGTTATGTCGAGCAGTATGTGCCTCCCAATCTTCTCGATGTTTCCTTCTATGATGCCGTTCTGCGCGCGCTGCCGAAGGAACAGATCGACAGCGAAAGCTGGCGCGTCGACGTTACGCTCGATTCCCTCTCGGTGCCGGCTGAGATGCGGGAACGGACATTGGCCCAACTCAGCGGCGGCTGGCAAAGGCTTGCCATGCTCGCCCGCATCTGGGTGACGGAGCCGGACATATTGATGCTCGACGAGCCGACCAACCATCTCGATCTCGCGAAGATCGCCCTTCTGGAAGATTGGCTGAACGCGCTGCCGCGCGACGTTGCTGTGTTGATCGCCAGCCACGATCGGGCTTTTCTTGATGCCGTCAGCAACCGCACGCTCTTCCTGCGCCAGGAGCAGTCGCAGGTCTATGCGTTGCCCTATAGCCGGGCACGGGCGGCGCTGGGCGAAGCCGATGCTTCGGAGGAGCGGCGCTACCAGAAGGACATGAAGACGGCGCAGCAGCTGCGCAAGCAGGCGGCCAAACTCTACAATCTCGGGGTCAATTCCGGCAGCGACCTGCTGACGGTCAAGACGAAGCAGTTGAAGGCGCGCGCCGAGCGGCTCGAAGATGCAGCGCGGCCGGGCTATCAGGAGCGGTCGGCAGGTGCGATCAAGCTTGCCAATCGTGGCACGCAGGCGAAGATCCTGGTGACGCTTGAGGACGCCTCCGTGGAGACGCCGGACGGGACGCTGCTCTTCAAGACCGGCAGACGCTGGATTTGCCAGGGGGATCGCATTGTCCTGCTCGGTGCCAACGGCGCCGGCAAGACGCGGCTGGTCGAGATGATCCGCTCCGCCATTGCGGATCAGTTTGCCCTCGGGGCCATCAAGGCTACGCCCTCGCTGGTGCTTGGCTATAGCGATCAGTCGCTATCCAATCTCGGCCAGGACGACACGCCGCTTGGCGTGGTCACGCGGCTGTTCGAGCTTGGCGAGCAGCGTGCCCGCACCTTGCTTGCCGGTGCCGGCATGAACATCGAGATGCAGAGCCGCCCGGTCGGACGGCTTTCCGGTGGACAGAAGGCGCGCTTGGCGATGCTGGTGCTGAGGCTCACCAATCCGAACTTCTACCTTCTGGACGAGCCGACCAACCATCTTGATATCGATGGGCAAGAGGCGCTGGAGGCCGAGCTCACGGAAGGCGAGGCGAGTTGCCTGCTCGTTTCGCACGATCGCAGTTTCGTGCGTTCGGTCGGCAATCGCTTCTGGCTGATCGACCGGAAGAGGCTGGTCGAGGTGGATAGTCCGGAAGAATTTTTCGAAGCGGCCAGGACGCAGGGCTAGGAACAGGGGATGGGCGGGGACGAACAATCGCTTCTGCCCATTGCCGAGATTGCGGCTTGCGCATCGCGGCATCTCACGCTAACAATTCCCGCCATGAACATGTCCCTGAACAACATTGCAGTTTGGTGGTGGGCACGCTGAAGCGGCCTCGACCAATCGTGTTCAAAGACGACGAGTGAGCCGCCCGAAATTTCGAGGCGGCTTTTTTGTTATATTGGCCGCCTGTCATCCGGGCCCGACAACGGAGTGAGGAACAATGGTAACGATCCTTCGGGATGATGGTGCGGAAATCTACGAGACCAAGGGCGGCATTACCGTCACCCGGCAGCGCCGGCCGACGCCCTATGCGGATGCCGTATCGTCCTACATCGACAAGCTCGACGAGCGCCGCGGCGCCGTCTTCTCCTCCAACTACGAATACCCAGGCCGCTATACGCGTTGGGATACAGCCGTCGTCGATCCGCCGCTCGGTCTTTCCTGCAATGGACGCAATGTCTGGATCGAAGCCTATAACCAGCGCGGCGAGGTTATCCTCGGCTTCATCGCGGAGAAGCTGAAGACGGTTTCAGAGGTGGTTCTCGGTACTTCGACACCGCGCCGGCTGGATCTGACGGTAAAGACGCCGGATCGTGTCTTCACCGAGGAAGAGCGCTCGAAGATGCCGACGGTCTTCACCGTCCTGCGCGCGGTGACGGAGCTATTCTATTCACAGGCCGACGCCAGCATCGGCTTCTACGGCGCCTTCGGCTACGATCTGGCCTTCCAGTTCGATGCCATCAATCTGAAGCTCGAACGCCCCGGCGACCAGCGCGACATGGTGCTCTACCTGCCGGACGAAATTCTGGTGGTCGACAACTATTCCGCCAAGGCCTGGATCGACCGTTACGACTTTGCCAAGGATGGTCAATCGACCGAAGGCAAGTCTGGCGAGATTGCGCCCGAGCCCTTCCACCACACCGACACCATCCCGCCGAAGAGCGACCATCGCCCCGGCGAATATGCCGAGCTGGTGGTCAAGGCGAAGGAGAGCTTCCGAAAGGGCGATCTTTTCGAAGTGGTGCCTGGCCAGAAGTTCATGGAACGCTGCGACAGCAAACCATCAGACATTTCCAAGCGCCTGAAGGCGATCAACCCGTCGCCCTATTCCTTCTTCATCAATCTCGGCAATCAGGAATATCTGATCGGTGCATCGCCCGAGATGTTCGTGCGCGTCTCCGGTCGCCGCATCGAGACCTGCCCGATCTCGGGCACGATCAAGCGCGGCGACGACCCGATCGCCGATAGCGAGCAGATCTTGAAGCTCCTGAACTCCAAGAAGGACGAATCCGAGCTGACCATGTGCTCCGACGTCGATCGTAACGACAAGAGCCGTGTCTGCGAGCCAGGTTCGGTCAAGGTCATCGGCCGCCGGCAGATCGAGATGTATTCGCGCCTGATCCACACGGTCGACCATATCGAGGGCCGCCTGCGCGACGACATGGACGCCTTTGACGGTTTCCTCAGCCATGCTTGGGCCGTCACTGTCACAGGCGCACCGAAGCTCTGGGCCATGCGCTTCATCGAGAGCCATGAGAAAAGCCCGCGCGCATGGTATGGTGGCGCGATCGGCATGGTCGGCTTCAACGGCGACATGAACACCGGTCTGACGCTGCGCACCGTCCGCATCAAGGACGGCATTGCAGAGGTACGGGCGGGCGCGACGCTGCTGAACGACTCGATCCCCGAGGAAGAAGAAGCCGAAACCGAACTGAAGGCCTCCGCCATGCTTTCCGCCATCCGTGATGCCAAGACCGGCAATTCCGGCAAACAGCAACGTGACGTCGCTTCCGTCGGCAAGGGCGTGAAGATCCTGCTCGTCGACCACGAAGACAGCTTCGTCCATACTCTGGCCAACTACTTCCGCCAGACCGGCGCCACGGTCTCGACCGTGCGCACGCCGGTGCCGGAAGAGGTCTTCGACCGGCTCGATCCGGATCTCGTCGTGCTGTCGCCGGGGCCTGGCAATCCGAAGGATTTCGATTGCAAGGCGACGATCAAGAAGGCGAGGGCGCGCAACCTGCCGATTTTCGGCGTCTGCCTGGGGCTCCAGGCGCTGGCCGAAGCCTATGGCGGCGAGTTGCGGCATCTGGCAATCCCGATGCACGGCAAGCCCTCGCGCATCCGCGTGCTGGAGCCCGGCCTGGTCTTCTCCGGTCTTGGCCGCGAGGTGACCGTCGGCCGCTATCACTCGATCTTTGCCGATCCGTCGAGCCTGCCGCGCGACTTCATGATAACGGCCGAGAGCGAAGACGGCACAATCATGGGCATCGAGCATGTCAAGGAGCCGATCGCGGCCGTTCAGTTTCACCCGGAATCGATCATGACGCTCGGCGGCGATGCCGGCATGCGGATGATCGAGAATGTCGTGGCGCATCTGGCGCGGCGGGCGAAAACGAAAGCGGCCTGAGGCGACGCCGCTGGTTGCAGAATTTGGACACCCCATGCACTCGGAATGTGCATGGGGTGTCTCCATGTCTTGAAGGCGCCAACAAACAACGGAAGACACTCGATGCTGGTGGGGGCTTTCGTTCGGTGATCTACAGGATATTCAAAGGCGCTGTCTTCGCCGTGCTTGCCATCGTGGCACTTGCCGCTCTCGGCATCCTGGTGCCTCGGCCGCTGAGGTATGACGGCTCGGCTGAAACGGCCGTGCGTTCGCAACATATCCTCTTGCTCAGCAATCCTATCCACACGGATATCGCCATTCCCGTCGATGGCGATCTTCTCACCCGTTTCGCCTTTCTACGGACTGCCGGGCTCGATCTCGACAATCCGAACCTGCGCTATCTCGTCTTCGGCTGGGGCGGTCGGAGCTTCTATATCGAGACGCGTACCTGGGCCGATTTGAAGGCAGGCCCCGTTCTCAAAAGCTTCGCGCTCGATCGCTCGGTCATTCATGCGGAGTTGACGGGTGACATTCCCCCAACTGCGCCAGGTGTCACGACTATCAACATCGATGCCGAGGGATTGGAGCGACTCAAGCAGTTCATTCTTGCCAGTCTCGAACTGACGGACAATCGGCCAAGCCCGTTGATCGGCAGCAATTATGGACCGAATGATGCGTTCTTCGAGGCGCGGGGGTATTTCAATGTGCTGATGGGATGCAATACCTGGACTGCCGCCGCGCTGAGGCAGGCGGGTTTGACCTCCGGGCTTTGGACGTCGTTGCCCTTCATGCTGCGCTGGTCGCTGAGGCTGCATAACGAGGATGAGCGTTTCGCTGCAAGCCACGCTTTGCCTTAGCTTTGTTTGACTTATCGCTGGGTGTAAATTACTCTTTGAGCGTTCCTGTGGGGCACATCGGCATAGGGCCGAAAGGGCTAGGCCCGCCCGCTGATATCACTCAGCAGGAGTCTGTCCATGCCCACCCTTGATACCTATCGTAAGCAAGCCAAGCTGCTGATGCGCTGGCACCGTGATGGCGACTATTCCATCGGTGGAAGGGTTCGCGTGCTCGACCGTTTCGGTGCAATGACGGATCGTGAAATCCTGGCGATGAAGTTCCCCTTGGCGCTGGCACAGGAGATTGTTGCAGCCGAGGCCGGCCACGGAAGTTGGGCCGAGCTGAAGGCCGTTGCCGTGGACGCGCCGAAGATGCCGGCCGCTGCACCCGAACCGCCTGCGTTCAAGAGCGTCATACCGATCCTTTTCGTGCGGGATGTTGCCGCCAGCGCCACTTATTTCAGGGACAAGCTGGGCTTCGCGGAGGCTTTCCTGCACGGGTCGCCGCCATTTTATGGGGCAGTGTCGCGCGACGGCATCTGGATCCACTTGCGGCTCGTTTATGAACCCTATTTCGCTGCTGCTGCGGCGAAGGAGAAATCGCTGATCCTCGCCTCGATCGAGGTGTCGAACGTCCAGGGATTATTCGAGGAGTTCAAGGCGAAGGGAGCCGAGTTCGCGCAGCCGCTCGCCAAGCAGGCCTGGGGTGGCACCGACTTTCATGTGTGTGATCCGGACGGCAATGTGATCTCGTTTGTCACGTTCAGATCATAATACCTTGATCAGTCAGGGGTTGTAGCAGGGCAGCGATCCTCACATATCATCGCAATCCTGCCAGCCTTCCTCGAAGACAAGCTTGTCGAGCGGCAGACGGTTGCGCCATCCCTTCACCGCGAGTTCCGGCATGTCGTAGAGCTCGTCGACATAGCCGACGCAGAGCCAGGCGACGATCTTCACATGCTCGGGTATTCCGAGGATCGATTTGATGGCGTCTTCATGGAAGATGCTGACCCAGCCGACGCCCACACCTTCGGCACGGGCCGCGAGCCAGAGATTTTGGACGGCGCACACGGTCGAATAGACATCGGTATCTGGATTGTGCGTACGGCCGAGCACGACCGGGCCGCCGCGCTTGGTGTCACAGGTGATGCAGATGCTGAGCGGCGCCTTGCGGATGCCTTCCAGCTTCAGCCGTTGATACTGCGTGCGACGGTCACCCTCGAACATCGCGCAGGCTTCTTCGTTAGCCTGATGGAAGGCCTGCCATACGCGCTCGCGCGTCTCGCTCTGGCGGATCAGGATAAAATTCCACGGCTGCATGAACCCGACGGATGGCGCGGAATGAGCGGCCTCGAGCAGGCGCTGAACGAGATCGTCGGGGAGGGGATCGGGCCGGAATTGATCCCGTACGTCGCGCCGTGACGCTATGGCGCGATAAACGGCATTTCGCTCTGCCTCCGCGAAAGCGCCAGCGGTGACGAGATGATCAGACGCACTGGCCGAGGTCTCGGGAATGGAAGGTGCATCATTTGCACCGTTGGGATCTTTGAGAATGGTCATACTCAACAATGATTTCACAAAGTGGCGGATCGAGGTCCGTACTCTCGCTTATCGGACTGAGGTGTAGCTTAGGGACGCGCCGTAGCCGAAACTATCAACACGATTTTTCGGAGGTGGACGACCATCCAGCCACCAGGAGGCGAATGCGGTTGGACTTGCTCTTGATGGTATGGGGCAACGGACTCTTCGCTTGGGAGACGGGCAACGCTCGCTACAGGCAGTCGACCTCGCCGATTGCCGCATAAGCGGAAAGCTTGCAGGTCGCCACCCCTAGAGTCAGGATCATTCCATGGCACGCTGCCCAGAAGAGTGGATCCCCGCGCATTTGTGGACGCGAAATCGATGCCTGCAAGACGGCGACGCTTGAGATGGCAATGGCGAAGAGCACTATATTCAAGGGTGGTAGATAGAGTGGCACAATTGGCCAGCAACTTGCAAAATGGTACGGGCCGGCAGTGTTGTATGCCAGCACGGCAAGCGCGAACCAGACTAGTGCGTGGAAGAATAGCTTGTTCACCCTGTGGTTCATTTGCCGCCCCGCCTTAAGCCTGATTCATCGCGTAGCCGTCGAAAGAGCGAAAGATCAACTTAAAGTTACGCAATGAGCTGGAGGCAATCACACGGGGCAGGGTTTGACCTAGGTGATTTGGAGATCCGCTGTGGAGGCAGGAAAGCCTAGCGATTTTCATCGCCATCCCGGCCAACATGCCAGCGTGTCCGGTCTATAGCCCGCCTTGAAGACGCCACAAGCGCGAGCCATGCGAGTGCCGACTTAACCATTCATGTGGAGCCGGAGCACGAAAGCCCCTGGGATCCGCGTCGAAACGATCAAGGAGACCTGAGATGCCAACAACCGATGTATCCGGCCTGTCGATGCTCGGAAGCCAGACGGAAACGGCTGCCAACCCCGAATCCGCCGTTCTCGAAAAAGTGCCGGCCGGCCATGCCGGTACGGATTATGTCGTGCGCTTCACCGCACCGGAATTCACCTCGTTATGCCCGATGACGGGACAGCCCGATTTTGCCCATATCGTCATCGACTACGTTCCGAACGAATGGCTGGTGGAATCGAAGTCGCTGAAGCTCTTCCTGCATTCCTTCCGCAATCACGGCGCGTTTCACGAGGATTGCTCGATCTATATTGCCAAGCGATTGGTGGAGCTGTTGGAGCCGAAATGGCTGCGCATCGGTGCCTATTGGTATCCGCGCGGCGGCATTCCGATCGATGTTTTCTGGCAGACGGGCAAGCCGCCGGAGGGCGTATGGTTGCCGGACCAAGGCGTACAGCCCTATCGCGGCCGAGGCTGATCGAAAAAGCCGCCATCCAGGGATGGCGGCTTTTTTTGTTAAGCTGGTACCGGTTCAGGCAAACGAACTGTCGTCGTCGCTATTGTCGAACGAATCGTCATTGTCGTCGTCCTGAGCGTCCTGAGCGTCCTGGGCAGCATCCTGCGCATAATCGGCCGCGCTCTGATCACTCTGATCGTCATTGCCGAAATAGTTGTTGTTGATGATGGTTTCCTGCACGGGCTGTTCGGCTGCGTTGGCTGCCGTGGCTCCGAAGAGGCCGCTGCCGGCATTGCCGCCGAAGAGGCCGCCGCCTGTGCCACCGAGGTGCGGGCTGAAGAGGCTGGAGAGCGATTCCGCCAGCATCACGCCACCCGCGACGCCGGCAGCCGTGCCAAGCGCGCCGCGCAGGAAGCTGCCGCCCGCCGAAGGTGCAGCCGCCTGTTGGCTCCAGGGGCCGGATGGCTGCGGCTGCGGTTGGCCGCTCCATGGGCCGGGCTGCTGCTGTGGTGCATTGCGCGCGTAGTCGTCATAGAGACGGCCCTGCTGCTGCGGGCTGGCGGCCTGCGGTGCGGGGGGACGCTGTTGTTGCTGGCCGCCGCCGAAGAGCGAGCCTATTCCGCCGAGGAAACCGCCGCTCTGGCCTTGCGGGTGACTGTCGGCCGCCTGCTGCTCAAGCTCATGGACGCGGGCTTCGAGCTGCTGGATGCGATCGGCCGCAGCCTTCATGCCCTGTTCCTGCATGATGACCGCCTGCGCCAGAAAATAAGGCGCATAGGGCTGGTCGCGGACCGACTGGTTGATGAAGGCCTCTGCATCTGCGTCGCGCTGAGTGCTTCCGGCCGAGCGTACGCGGTCAAAGAGAGAGGCGAGCAATTGACGTTCTTCAGGCGACATGATGGCCTCCTTGGCGATCTGTTGCTGTAAATTCGGGGCGCGATTCCTCTCGCGCTAACCTGACGTAAGATCCAATCTCGGCTTTTCAAAGCCGTTCAAGTTACATTTCGGTAATCCGCAACCATAACACCATGTTGTCAGTCGCTATTCCCGCCTTGTCTTTTTCCAGCATTGTTTTACGCATTGAGTCGCACTATGTGCGGTGAACGACGCATCTGCTGGAGAGTTGAATGAACGACGAAGACGAACAGGAAGACAAGAAGACCGAGCAGCCTTTGGGCAAGGACGCGGAGGCGAATCTTTTCAAGTCGCGTTCGATCTTCATCTATGGCGGCATCACGCAGGAGCTGGCGCAGAAGGTCTGCTCGCAGCTCGTAGCGCTCGCTGCAGCCAGTGATGACGACATCCGCATCTATGTGAATTCGCCCGGCGGCCATGTCGAATCCGGCGATTCCATCCACGACATGATCAAGTTCATCAAGCCGAAGGTTTGGGTGATCGGCACGGGTTGGGTCGCTTCCGCCGGTGCATTGATCTATGTCGCCGCTCCGAAGGAGCGCCGTATTTGCCTGCCGAACACGCGCTTCCTGCTGCACCAACCGTCTGGCGGCACGCGCGGCATGGCTTCCGACATCGAGATCCAGGCTCGCGAGATCATCAAGATGAACGAGCGCCTGAACAAGATCTTCTCGGAAGCAACCGGCCAGGCGATCGAAAAGATCGCCAAGGACACGGACCGCGACTACTGGCTCTCTGCTGAAGAAGCCAAGGCCTATGGTCTGGTCTCGCGTATCGTGACCTCGCAGGCAGACATCTGATCTAGCGGGTTTTGCTTAAACAAAACGCCCTCGTTTGCCGCAAGGCAGGCGAGGGCGTTTTTCGTTTTGGGGAGATGGAACTGATCGCTCCGGCTGAGAAAAAGGGGCTGGCGGCGGAAAAATCCGCCGCCAGCTTTCGCCACTCGAGAGGGTGCAACGTTTCCAGAGGTGGCGAACTGTTTGCCGCTGCCGGTTCGATCCGGCTGGCTGGCATCGAGCCGGGATATCAGGTGTCCACGGAGCGGTATGAAGGATGAGCTTCCGTGCCTGCTTCGTCCCGATCCCGGTTGCGTGTCACGATGCCGGCACAAAGAGGTGCGGCGCAGAGCAAGATGGCGAGCATCCAGAAGGAAGCGGGCAGGCCGACATGATTGGCCACGAAGCCGACGCTTGCAGGTCCGATCAGCACGCCGGCATAACCGGTCATGGTGATGGCCGCGATGGCCAATCCTGCCGGCATCACCGTCTGTGCTCCTCCCTTGCGGAAGAGTACCGGCACGATATTGGAGGCGCCGAAGCCGATCAGCAGGAAGCCGCCCATGGCAAGGATCGCAATCGGGCTCAGGAGAAGCACGACAAAGCCGGCTACGGCGATAAGCCCGCCCCATAGCATCATCGCCCTGTCTCCGAGCTTTGCCGTGATCCGGTCTCCGGCCAGACGCCCTATCGTCATGGCGATTGCGAATAGCATGTAGCCAAGGCCGCCATGGCTCGCATCGACCAGGCCCTGGGTGGTGAGAAGCAGGGCGCTCCAGTCGAGAATGGCGCCTTCTACGAGGAAGGTGATAGCAGCCAGGACAGCCAGCAACAGGACGAAGCTGCGGGGAATGACAAAGAGCGGTGCATCCTCCGAGGGAACCGTCCTCAGCAGTTTTGGCCATGCGACGACCATGGCGACCACCATCAGAACCGCACATACCATTGTTGCGACGAAGGGGCCGGCTCCGACGGATAGCAGCAGCGTCACCAGCAACGAGCCGATAAAGCCACCGATGCTGAAAAGCGCATGAAAGCCCGACATCAGCGGCCGATCGGCGCCTTTTTCGACCTCGACGGCGTGGATGTTCATGGCGACATCGAGCGATCCGAGAAAAGCGCCGAAGACCGCCAGTGCAACGCCCAGCGTGAATGGTGTGCTGGCCAAAGTCAGCGTCGGCAAGGTGAGCGCGAGACCCAAGCCGCCGGCAATGATGATGGGTTTGCTGCCGTAGCGCGCGCTCAACATGCCGGTGGCAAGCATCGCGGCGACCGAACCGAGACCCAGGCAAAGCAACAGCATGCCGAGTACGCCATCGTCGACGCCGAGCCGGGCCTTTGCGAAGGGCACGAGAGGCGCCCAGCAGGCGAGACTGAATCCACCCACCAGGAAAGCCAGCCTTGTTGCCAGCCGGGTTTCCGGCCGGTCCGTTGATTGCGCAGTCATTGCTTGTCCTTCGAAATCAGGAGGATGACGTCACGTCGCGCGGCTTGACGAGCGAGAAACCGGCAGCGATTGCGGCCTTTTCGTCGTCGTCAGGCAGGTCATCCTCGACGATCAGTCTGTCGATATTCGCTGCGCCGCCTATGCGGTGCGGCGCGCGTTCGTGAAACTTTTCAGATGTGATCAGCCCGATCCGCGATGCGCTTCTTTCGAGCAGCATGCGCTTGAAGATCGCGTCTGCATGTTCGTACACGCTGATGCCGGTTCTCGCCGAAATCGCGCAGACCCCGAGAAAGCAGCGGTCGATGTTCAGAGCGGCGATTGCGGCAACAGCCGACGCATCGACGCATCCGCCTACGACAGGATTGACCGCGCCACCGATAACAACCAGGGGGATGTCGCCGCGCTTCATGATGGCGCTGGCGATTTCTACGGAATTGGTGGCGATCGTCACGTCGAAGCCCTTCGGCAGCAGGTCAACCATTTCAAGGTTGGTGCTGCTGCTGTCGAGAAATACGAACTCCCCGCGCTCGATCATCGTCACGGCCGCCTGCGCCAATATTCTCTTTCGAGCGGATGCCTTGCCGATCCGGGCCGAGATGGGCTGGGAAGGCGTGAAAAGAGGAAGTGCGCCGCCATAGACGCGCCGGCATTTGCCCTCGGCCGCGAGCGCCCGCAGATCCCTGCGCACTGCATCCTCGGAGACCTCGAACTCTGCGGCGACCGATGCGGCCACGACTTGCCGCCCCTCGGCAAGGCGGGCCTCTATAATGTCGCGGCGGGACAGTGGCAATGAAGTGCTCATAAATTTGCAATATCGTGCATGAACAAGAGAGTCAATATGCACGTTCATGCACGTTTAGAATCGACCGTGAAACATGCGGCAATCGATTTGACGATCGACACCGTCATTTTGTCGCGAAACTGCACTTGCACGCCGGACGCGCGTAATGCTCCATGCGGTTTCAATCGCTCCTCGTTCGAGTCTCCGTTGCTATGCTCAAAGATTTCTCCGTTCAAAGCCTGTTCATGGGTTGCCTTACGGCATTTGTCGGCTTTGCCAGCTCCTTCGCGGTCGTCTTTCACGGCCTGCAGGTGGTGGGAGCCACGGACGCCCAGGCCGCCTCCGGCCTGATGGCGCTCTCGGTTGCGATGGGTCTTTGCGCGATCGTGCTCAGCACAGCCACCAGATTGCCCATCAGCATCGCTTGGTCGACGCCCGGTGCTGCCTTGCTGGCAAGCGGCGGGGCGATCGAAGGCGGCTTCTCGGCGGCGGTCGGCGCCTTCCTCATCTGCGGAATATTGATCGTCATTGCCGGACTCTTCCGCCCGTTCGGCCGCGCGGTGGCCTCCATCCCGGCGCCGCTGGCCAATGCCATGCTTTCCGGCGTGCTCATCGGCCTCTGTTTTGCGCCGGTAAAGGCGATCGCCTTCAATCCTGCTTTCGGCCTGCCGATCATTCTTGCCTGGATCGTCGTCGGCTCGTTCAAGCGGCTTTGGGCGGTGCCGGCGGCCCTTGCCGCCTTTGCGCTGGTTCTGGCCTTCGGCGTGAAGATACCGGACGGCGCGCTTGGTTCGATCGAGCATTCGCTGTTGCCGACGGTGGAATTCGTAAAGCCTGTCGTCACCCTTGCCGGCATCGTGTCCATTGCACTGCCGCTGTTCATCGTGACGATGGCGTCGCAGAACATACCGGGCATCGTGGTGCTCAAGGTGCATGATTACGATCCGAAGCCGGGTCCACTGTTCGCCGTAACGGGCGTATTCTCTCTTCTTGCCGTTCCCTTCGGCGGCCATGCCGTCAATCTTGCTGCCATCACGGCGGCTATGTGCGCCGGACAGGATGCTCATAGCGATCCCAAGCGGCGCTATTGGGCGGCGATCATTGCCGGCATTGGTTATGTCATCCTCGGCTTGCTCGCGAGTGCCGTCACGGCTTTCGTCGCGCTGGCGCCGCCGATCCTGATCGAGGCTGTCGCCGGTCTGGCGCTCGTGGGCGCCCTGTCGAATTCGGCACTGAATGCCTTCCAGCAGCCGGAATCGCGGGAAGCTGCGGCCATCACATTCCTCGTTACGGCATCGGGCGTTTCCTTCGGCGGTATTTCCGGTGCCTTCTGGGGTCTGGTCGCCGGCGGGTTGATGATGGCGCTGTCGCGCGGCGTGCAAATGCTGAAGAAGTGAGCAGGGGGTTGCTTCTTCGCCATCCGGCGGCTATAAGCGCGGCCATGAAGACGACTGGCGCAAAGATTTCTGAGCAGATTGCACGTGGGCGCGTAGCCTTGCGTGACAATACGCGCGCCCTCACTTCGCTTCTCCTCCTCGGCCTTACGCGCGGTTGCCGGGTCCTTTGAGGAGCGCCCGGCGGCCGAAAAGCCCGCTGGCCATCGCTCCTCGCGACTTACCCTAAAATCGACAGCATACCCGCAAAGGGTCCGCATTTATCATCGCCAAGCCGCATCCGATCGGCTAAGACGCGGGATAAAATGACGGGAAAGGAAGAGACGAGACCATGGACGCGAACAGCCATTCCCCCAAAGGCATGCCCGAAGCGACGGTGAAATACCGCGCCTATCCGCAAATCAACATTCCCGACCGGACCTGGCCGTCCAAAGTCATCACCAAGGCGCCGATCTGGTGTTCGGTCGACTTGCGTGACGGCAACCAGGCGCTCGTCGATCCGATGGGCCATGACCGCAAGGCGCGCATGTTCCAGTTGCTGCTGGACATGGGCTTCAAGGAAATCGAGATCGGATTCCCTTCTGCTTCGCAGACCGACTTCGATTTTGCTCGCTGGTGCATCGAGCAGGGCAATGTGCCCGCCGATGTGTCGCTGCAGGTTTTGGTGCAGTGCCGCCCGGAACTGATCACCCGCACCTTCGAGGCGCTGGAAGGCGCCAACAAGCCGATCGTGCATTTCTACAATTCCACCAGCGAATTGCAGCGCCGCGTGGTGTTCGCCAAGGATGTGCACGGCATCAAGCAGATCGCCGTCGATGCGGCCAAGATGATCACCGACATGGCGGCCAAGGCCGGCGGTGGCTATCGCTTCGAGTATTCGCCCGAGAGCTTCACCGGCACTGAGCTGGATGTGGCGCTGGAGATCTGCAATGCCGTCATCGACGTCGTGAAGCCGACTGCCGATAACAAGGTGATCATCAATCTGCCGTCCACGGTCGAAATGGCGACACCGAACATCTACGCCGACCAGATCGAATGGATGTGCCGCAATCTCGACAGTCGCGAAAACCTGATCATCTCGCTGCACCCGCACAATGACCGCGGCACGGGCATCGCTGCCGCCGAACTGGCCTTGATGGCCGGCGCCGACCGCGTCGAAGGCACCTTGTTCGGCAACGGCGAACGCACCGGCAATGTCGACGTCGTCACCATGGCGTTGAACATGTTCACGCAAGGGGTCGATCCGGAGCTGGATTGCTCGAACATCGAGCGCATGAAGGAAGTCTTCGAATATTCCAACCAGATGGTCATCGGCGAGCGTCACCCTTACGTCGGCGAACTGGTCTACACGGCCTTCTCCGGCTCGCATCAGGATGCGATCAACAAGGGCATGAAGGCCTCCAAGGTCGCCAACGATCCGGTCTGGGAAGTGCCTTATCTGCCGATCGATCCGCAGGATGTCGGCCGTACCTATGAGGCGATCATCCGCATCAACTCGCAGTCCGGCAAGGGCGGCATCGCCTATATCATGCAGCAGGACTACGGCCTGAACCTGCCGCGCAATCTGCAGGTGGAATATCGCGAAGAAATCCAGCGCATCACCGACGAAGAAGGCAAGGAGCTACCCTCCAAGCGCATCTACGAGCACTTTATCGAGCGCTACGTGACGCAGCCCGGCGCCCGCATCCGTTTCGTCGATCACCACACCTTCGCGGATCCCGAACATAAGGGACAGCGCATCGTTGCGGCCGAAATTTCCGACAATGGCGAGGTAAAGCGCATCGAAGGTCGCGGCAATGGACCGATCGACGGTTTTATCAACGCGCTCTCGATCTATCTCGGCGCGCCGATGTCGGTCGAGGATTATTCGGAGCATTCACTGCAGCATGGCTCCAACGCCGCGGCGATATCCTACGTCGAGATTTCCTATGAGGGCGGCAAACTCTTCGGTGCCGGCATCAATACGAACATCGTCGCCGCCTCTCTCGAGGCGATCGTCTCGGCTGCAAACCGCGTGCTCGATATCAAGGCTTCAAAGGGCTGACATTCAGCCGTAGAGCTTCAACAGAGTTCTATCCCCTCGGCTATCGTCGAGGGGATTTTTCTTTGGCGATTGAGGATGTCGCAGCGGGCTGGTCAGCCGTTTCACAATAGCTTGCGGTAGACCACAAAGCCGGAGCGTTCGGCCATCTTGTCGTAAACGCGCATCGCAGTCGCATTCGTTTCGTGCGTTTGCCAGTAGACGCGAGGGGAGCCCGCCTGTCGGGCCTCTGCGTAAACAGCTTCGATCAAGGCCGAACCGACCCCCAGTCCGCGGGCGGCCTCGACGGTGAACAGATCCTGTAGATAGCAGCTGGGTTCGATGGCCGTCGTGCTGCGGTGAAAGAGGTAATGCGTCAGCCCGAGAAGCTGCCCGTCTTTTTCCGCGACGAGCGCGTGCACCGGCTCGTAGGCATCGAAAAAACGTTCCCATGTCATCTGCGTGATGGCAGTGGGAAGGGCCGTCGCATCGAAGCGTCCGTAAAACCTGTTATAGCCTTCCCACAGGACAAGCCACTGTTCGTAGTCTTGCCGCCTCACGGGCCGGACAAGAAAATTATCGGTCATGTGTTTCGCTCACGGAGAGAGGGAGCGGCTGGCGACTAAACCGGCCGCAAGCGAAGCCTGGAAACTTCGCGATCGTTGCATTCACGGCTTTTTGTTTGCGAGCGCGTCGCGCTGCTTCGTCAGCCGCTCAAGCTCTTCTTCCTGATCGGCGATGCGCTCCGATGTCCGCTCTTCGTCGGCTGCGCCGGAAAAGGCGGTTGCCTGCTCGATCAGTTCGCGGAGATTTTCCCTGATCACCGCTATGCGTCTGTCGATTTCCGGAATGGTCAGCAGTACGTCCGACATGTTGCAACTCCAACGAAGATGACAATGCAGTGCGATTATCGCACGGCATTATCCATCGGGCTGCCGGTGGCTGCAAGCTGCAAAGCGCGGGGAGGGCTATCAGATTTCCGAGGACACCCTGTTGGCGATCTGGTCGAGCATCGCGTCCGAGGACGGGCCGACGACGGCGTAGGTGGCACCATCGCGATACCAGGAGACGATGCTGACATCGTCCTTGATGGTTTCGTCGAAATTGCCGTTGTTTGCCACGCCGTCAGTCTTGGTGAAACAGATGGCAACGACGTCCCCGTCAAGATTCTTGTAGATCAACTGGCCCACTGGCTTGCCGCCGGCAATGAACATGCGGGCGCCTTGAAAGACCAGCCCGTCGGCAGCGAGATCCGGGAAGTTGAATTTGACGCCGACCGTGCTCGATAGCCATTTGCTGATTTCATCCAGCTCGCTCGCTTGCATCTCGACCATATGGCGCGGTTGCCGCGAATAGATGCGATGGTAGGCAGCGATGTCATCGAGCCAGTTGCGTACTGCCGTCTGTGCCGGAGTAAGGGGTGCTGCCGCAGGAACATCCGCTGGCTGCATGCCGAAGAGATAGCCGATGCCGCCGCCGAGTACAAACAGGATGAGCGCTGCAGCGAGCGATTGCCTGCCCGTCGGCGCCAGCTTGAATGAGGGGCGTGCAAGGCGAGGGGCGGCGGCGTCGCGTGATTTCGGAGGCTGCGCGCTCTTGATCGAACGCACGAGTGCGAGCGGAACCGGTTCTTTCAGAACCTCTTCGAAAGCCTTTCGGCCGACATCGGAACCATGCCGCAATTCATCGAGAATTCGGCGCGCCTCCGGGTCCGAGGCGATCAGCTTTTCCAGCTCTTCCTTTTCGTCACGGCTCATTTCGCCATCCATAAAGGCGGACAGGCGAATTTCGAGCGGCATTTTCTTCATGTCCTGCACTGCTTAAAACCTTCGAGACGAACGGCTGTGACCTTGTGAGGCGAGATAAAGGCGGGCGCTGGAAAGCCGCGACGTCAAGGCCGACAAGGGAATGCCGAGAATATCGGCCGCCTGCTTGTAGTTATGCCCTTCGACATCGACCAGCAGGAAGACACTGGCAAGTCCTTCGGGCAAAGATGTGACCAAACGGTGCGCTTCTCCGGCTTCCACAGGATTTGGATGCAGGCCGGACGCCAATTCTCCCTGTTCGAGAGCGTTGCCCTTGGAGGTGGCGCGCAGCTTGTGACGCCTGCTCTCATCGACCCATTGATTGCGGGCCATCGTATAAAGCCAGCTTTCCAGCTTGCCGAGGCCATTCCAGAGATGGAACTTGGCGATGCCCCGCTGACAGATGCTCTGGACGAGTTCATCGGCTTCCGTCAGGTCGCCGGTCAGCGTTATCGCGAAACGGCGGAGTTTCGGAAGGAGGCCGACCAAATCTCGTCTGATATCGATGGCAGCTACCGGCGTGGGCATGGGGGTTCCGAAGAGACGTTGGAGGTTGTGACGAGGGCGATCTCTTCCTGCAAATCGAGGCCTTTCCCTTGGGAAGGGCGATGCGAATGGAATGATCGTCCTGTGTTGGTATGAACCATTTTCGTGCTGCTTCGCAAGCCTTCAAAAATACCCGCTCGGTTGCCTGTCATTGAGTTGGCGAGTCGCCAGCATGCCATGGATCACTCCTCAGTAAACGACATGCCCTTTGAGCGATTGCTGCAGCGAGCGGTAGGCCCAGGTGTTTTCGCCGCCGCGATCGCGGATTTCGACAAGCTGAACGCGCGCGCCCTGAACATCGCCCTGCTCGAGCAGCGCCTGGCCCATATAGGACCGCGCCAGAATGTAATTGGCATCATGCTGCAGGGCCTTGCGATAGTAACTCATGCCAAGCTCCATACGACCGGCCTTGCGATTGGAATAGCCGAGATAGTTGAGGATGCGGGGATCGTTCTGGTCCTTGGCGAGCTTCAGGACAGTGATGGCATTCTCATACTGGCCGGCATACGCGAACTCGCGCGCGGCCCGAAACAGCTCGTCGTCGTTGAAGCCGCTTTCCTTCGGCTTCACGCATTCTTTCTTATCTTTATCCCACACCTTGCCGTCGGTGCACTCGGTCGTGGTCTTGCTCTTCGGCGGCGGGGCTGTTTCATCGCTTTCCGAGCCGGCCGCGAAAGCCTGCAGGCTGGTGGCAAGCAAAAATCCCGCAACCAGAGCGGTCATTGCGGAGTTCTTCGTCACGACCTTGAGACCCATATCATCCTCCGGGATTCCTAGATTGCGATTGTAGCTCCGCATCTTAGAAAACGCTACCGAAACGATGGGGTTTAGGATGGCAAAACGCCCTTCACGGCGCCAGAATATCGATACCGTTTGTCTCGACGTTTTCGCCCGTTGCGTCGAGGTTGTAGCGTTCGGCCTTCAGCTGCCAGGCACCCGGACGGCCGGCGATCGTAAAGAGATTATATGCGGCAGGCGGCTTGAAGCCGCCAATGCTCTGAGACGCCGACGCAATACCAACGACCGGCACCGGTCCGGTATGGCCGCGCAGCCAGTGCAGGGTATTGAGATGGGTATGGCCATGGAGAACGAGCTCGGCACCACCGGTCGAGATGGCGGCTGCGAAGCGGCGAATGCCGATCATTCGCTTGTAGAAGCTGGTTGCGCCGCGGATCGGCGGATGGTGGATCATGACGACGCGGAAGAGTCCGGCATCGCCGGCGGCGCGCAGCATATTGACCGTCTCGCGCGCCTGGCGGGCCGAATAGAAGCCGCTGGCGGCAAAAGGCGGCGTCGCGACCGCAGTCGAGCAGCCGATCAGCGCGACCTGATCCCGGATCCGCAGATAAGGGAAGACATGTCGATCCTCCTGCCATTCGGCGGGAGCACGGTCCCCCCTGACATAGGGATACCATGCGCGCATGGCCTTCTCGTATGATCCGGGAACATAGGCATCATGATTGCCGGGAACGACCGAGGTATGCATGGGATCCCCGACCGTTTTCAGCCATGCAGCCGCCGTCTCGATCTCGATGCCGCTCGCAAGATTGACGAGATCGCCGGTCACGGCGAGATGATCGGCCTGTTTCGCCTTGATGTCGTCCAGAAGGAGGTCGAGCGTATTGCCAAAAAGATGCTTGCGCCGGTTCCTGTGCCAGTTCACAAATCCAGTAATACGTTTAGAGGCGAGCTCTCTGATCGAAAGACGTGGCAAGGGGCCTAGATGGACGTCGGAAATATGCGCGAGCTTGAACATGGGGTGAGACATAGCCCACTCCATCGCCAAAACAAATAGATGGCCGGTTCGAATAAGGGGTGGGGCGTTACGGTTTGCGCATGAGCGACAAGATTGCACGAAACGAGAAAAGTAGCGTTTGGGAGAAGCTGTTCGGCCGGGCTCTACATGTCTATTTCACATTGACCCGCAGCATGACGCTGGGCGTACGTGCCGCATGTTTCGACGCTGAAGGCCGGATCTTTCTGGTGCGTCATTCCTATATCGCCGGTTGGCACATGCCCGGCGGCGGCGTCGAACGCCATGAGACGGTGGGGCAGGCGCTTGAGAAGGAATTGCGCGAGGAGGGCAATCTCGTGATCTCGGGCGAGCCGCAGCTCTTCCACGTCTATTTCAACAATCGCACGAGCAAGCGCGATCATGTGGTTTTCTACCGCGTGGAAGTGGCGCAGACCGCGCCGCGCAAGCCGGATCGCGAGATCGTCGAGAGCGGGTTCTTTTCGCTCGATGCACTACCGCCCGGGACGACCAATGCGACTCTTCGTAGGCTGGAAGAGCTGGAAGGGGCCGCGCGCCCTTCCAGCTACTGGTAGTCGCCGCCAGTTCGCGTGTGGCGGCGATCTTGCGGGGCTCGATCAAGCAGCGTTCGCGAGCCGCTCCCGGCCATGCGGACGATCGAAATCCAGCTCGGGGCCGATCGGAACGATGCCGGTCGGGTTGATCGCCCTATGGCTGCGGTAATAGTGATTCTTGATATGGAAGAGGTTCACGGTCTCGGCCACGCCGGCAATCTGGTATAGGTCGCGAAGGTATCCCGAGAGGTTAGGATAGTCTGCGATGCGGCGAATGTTGCACTTGAAATGGCCGACATAGACGGCATCGAAACGAACCAGCGTGGTGAAGAGCCGCCAATCCGCTTCGGTCAGACGCTCGCCGAACAGGTAGCGTCGTGTTGATAGCCTGTTGTCGAGCACATCGAGTGTTTCGAAGAGGCGGCGGGCACCCTCTTCATAGGCTTCTTGCGTTGTCGCAAAGCCGGCCTTGTAGACGCCGTTGTTGACCGTATCGTAGACGACGTCGTTCAGGGTATCGATTTCAGCACGGAGATCGGTGGGGTAGAAATCCTGGCGGGAGCCGGTCAGTCCGTCGAAGGCGCTGTTGAACATGCGGATAATTTCGGCTGATTCGTTATTGACGATCGTACCGGTCTGCTTGTCCCAGAGAACGGGCACGGTCACCCGGCCGGAGTAGTGCGGATCGGCTTTGACATAGAGTTCCCAGAGCGCCTTGGCGCCGAAAAGCGGATCGACCGTTCCTCCGTCTTTCCCTTTGAATTCCCAGCCGTTTTCCAGCATCAGCGGATCGACGATCGAGACGGTGATCAGGTCTTCCAGCTTCTTTAGCTTGCGGAAGATGAGGGTGCGATGCGCCCAGGGGCACGCAAGCGAAACATAGAGGTGATAGCGTCCGGCCTCCGCCTTGAACCCGCCGGTTCCGGTCGGGCCGGCGGCACCGTCAGGGGTGATCCAGTTGCGGAACTGCGAGGCGGCACGCTTGAAATGGCCCTTCGTTTCCTTGGTGTCATACCAGACATCGTGCCAGATGCCGTCTACCAACATGCCCATTGTTCTGTCCTTTCGGAATTCTGCAGAGGATGTTGCGGAAGATACGTCATAGCAGCGGAATTTCGAGGTGATAAACGATGAACACTGCGTAGCCGCCGCGAGCCACCATGCTGACATCCGGGGGGACTGGTATTTTACGCTGCTGTCATCAAGCGGACACGATCTTGCATCAACAAATGGCAACAATCATTTTGCATTGGACGCGCCGGATATTTCCTGCTATCGGGCTTGTCACACTTTGAGGACCACTTGTCATGAAAGTCACCAGAAGCCTACGACGACGCCGATGATCCCGAACGCTCTACGAGCGCCTTCGAGAACAATTCCGTCTGTCTATCCGGTTTTCTTGGTCTAATGTACAAGCACGATCTGATCTACCTCACTGAGGATGCGTCGCACGACGCTGCCATCGAAATCATCAACGAAGAAGCATTTGGTCCCGGCCGGTTTACACGCGCCGCTGCGCGAATTCGCGAGCAGGGGCCGCATGATCTATCCCTGTCCTTCATCTGCGCCGATGACGGAGAGACGATTGCTTCGGTGCGGATGACGCCGGTATTTGCCGGCACCGTGAAGGGGCACTTGCTCGGGCCGCTTGCTGTTCGGCCCTCGCACAAGAACAAGGGCATCGGCCGGGAACTCGTGCGGATTGCCGTCGAGGCGGCCAAGCGCAAGGGTTCTGAGGCTGTCATCCTCGTTGGCGACCCGCCTTACTACTGCCCGCTCGGTTTCGAAAAAGTTGCCTATAATGCTCTCGCATTCCCAGGCCCCGTCGATCCCAACCGCGTTCTGGTCGTGCCCATTGCCGCCGACACGCATGAGCGGCTGCAGGGCACGATCGCCTGGCGGGACGATTCCATTATCGACGAGGACGAGGATTTCGACGAGATCGAGCCTCTGACGGCGATCGCGGTATAAAGTTCCTCGACGGATAGACGATGATCGCCGTGCCACAGCATCGGCCCGAAAATCTGAAGCGATTTTCGGAACGCCTGATGCGAAGAACAAAAGAGATAGAGCTCTGTGCTTCCGAAAGGAAAGACAGAGCCTAGACTCAGCGCGGCGATAGCTTTTTCTGCAGGAAGAAGCGGCTGCGGCCGACGGGAAAATCCGGCAACTCGCCGAAGATCACATAGCCCTGCCGCTGATAGGCGTGTAGCGCCTGTGGGTTGAATGTATCGATCCATGCTGCGAAGCAGCCCCGTGCCGATGCTTCGGCTTCCGCAGCATCGAGCAGCTTGCCCGCCATGCCCTGACCGCGCAGGGTTTCCGGCACGAACAGCCATTGGGTGAATAGCCATCCCCAGCCCGTATAGCCCGAGATTCCGCCGATGGTCTTGCCGTCGTCGTCCCGGATCAACACCGCCAGCGCCTTGCGCTGCGATGGGCCGATATCGGCGGCATTGAAAGCCGTCAGGCCCTGGCTGATCGCAGCGAGATCGGCTTCGGAGGGCGTGTCCGTAATATCGAATTCTGTCATCATGTTTACCGTCCTTCACGCCACCATGTAGCAGAGAAGGCAAAGAGGAGCAGGGCAAGACCGGCAAAGCCTGCGAAAAGGGGCAGGGTGTTGATCCCCTTGAGCACGGTTTCGTCGGTCATGCGGACGGTCAGTCGCTGGCCATCCGCAACGCGCACGGCGCCGCGAACCGGCAGGATCTGCGGGACCGTGACGCCACCATTGGCGCCGGCGACGCGGGTGACGAGGCCCTTGGTCTTTTGCGCCAGGGGCTTCAGCGTTTCGGTGGTCGAGATCATCGCCTTGAATTCAGGAGCATCGATGGCGCCGATATGCACCAGCGTCGAAAGACTGCCATCGGTGATCTGGTAGAGACCGATTTCATCCATATGCTTCTGGCCTTCGTAGAGGCCGGGTTGCGCCTGTTTCAAAGGCAAGGTCAGCGTCTTGCCGGAGGGCGACTTGATGGTTGCCGGGCCGGGATCGTCGCCGACGGTCTGGCGCGTGACCTGCAAGGTGCGGCCGGCTGCGTTCGCCGTCAGCGCCTCTTCCTCCAGCGTCGGCTCCTTCAGCAGCCAGTGGGCGATGCGCCTGTAGAGCGATACGTGCGGACCGCCGCCTTCGAAGCCACGTGCCCAGAGCCAGCCTTCATCGGAGAGCAGCATGGCGACACGGCCCTGGCCGACGCGGTTGAGAACCAGCAACGGACTGTTATCAGCGCCGACCATGACAGTTTGCCCTTGGGGCTTTTCGACATCGACGGTACGGAACCAACGGCCCCAATGCGGCGGCTCGCTCTCCGATCCGTCGAGGCCACGCGTCACGGGATGTTTGCGGCCCTGTTCGGAAAGGCGCGGGTAGAACGGTTTCTCGATCATCTGACCGGTCGGCTCCGCTGGCAGAACCGAGGCGAGTGGCGTCAGCGCGATCGAATTGCCGGCCGCGTGTTCGGGACCGGCGGCCACGAGCAATGCCCCGCCATTTTCGACGTACTGCGCCATGTAATCATAATAGATCGTCGGCAGGACATTCTGACGGTCCTGATAGCGATCGAAGATGATCAGGTCGAAAGAGCTGATCTTGTCGACGAAGAGCTCGCGCGTCGGGAACGCGATCAGCGACAGCTCGTTGATCGGCGTGCCATCCTGCTTATCCGGCGGACGAAGAATGGTGAAGTGCACGAGATCGACCGACGGATCCGACTTCAGCAGGTTGCGCCAGGCACGTTCGCCCGCATGCGGCTCGCCGGAAACGAGCAGGACGCGCATGTTCTGACGGATGCCTTCGATCAGTTGAACGGTACGGTTGTTGATCGGCGTGACTTCGCCAGGGACTTCGGCGACCGAGAATTCGAGGACGTTATTGCCGGCGCGCGGCACCTTGAAGCTGAAGGGCGTATCCTGACCAGGCGTCGCCTGCAGGGTGGCAATCTCGTCGCCATTCATCTTGATGGTGACATCAGCAAGGCCGCCGGGGCTTTTGCCGTCGTCAACGACATGGAAAACCAGCTGCTGCTCCTCGTTGACGAGGCCGAAGCGAGGGGCACGGACAACTTCGATACGGCGGTCGAATTCATCCGGCTTGCCGGTGATCAGGCCATGGATAGGGGCGTCGAAGCCGAGTTGCTGGTTGATGCCCGGAATATCGTGAATCTGTCCGTCGGTCAGGAAGATCGCGGCGCCGATCCGGGCGGGCGGCACGTCCGCGATGGCAGAAGAGAGAGCGGTGAAGAGCCGGGTCGAAGGGGAATCCGATTCCGCGGGGTCGCGCACCTCGACGATGCGTGGCTCTATGCGCGGGAACTGCGCCAGCCTATCCTTCAACATTGCCAAGGCATCATCCGTCATCTTGGTGCGTTCCGGCGTCTCCTGGCTGAGACTGCGGTCGACGATGACGGGGACGATGGTCGTGAGCTGGTCGCGGTCTTCCTGCATCAGCACGGGATTGGCGAGTGCGATCAGCAGGGCAATGCCGGCGAGCGCACGGATCCAGCTACCGCGCAGGCGCCGGTAGATTGCGAGAACAGAGATGGCCAGCATCAATACCGCAAGAGCCGATAGCACCGGCCAGGGCAGGAATGGGGCGAAACCGATATTCATCCTACTGCCCCAACCGTTGCAAAATGTCGCCGACGTGTACCTGATCCGACTTATAGTTGCCGGTGAGCATATACATCATGATGTTGACGCCGCTGCGGTAGGCATATTCTCGTTGGGTCTCGTCCGGCGGCACGGTCGGCAACAGCGGCGAGCCGTTTTCGTCGATCGCCCATGCGCCGGCAAAGTCGTTGCCAGTGATCATGATCGGCGTCACGCCGTCCGAGGAGGCGACAGCATTGCCGTCGCGGCGGCTATCCTGTCTGGCCTCCACCCAGAGCGGGCTATCGGCATAACGGCCGGGAAAGCTCGAGAGCAGGTAGAAGGACTTGGTCAACACATGGCCGGCCGGCACGGGCTCGAGCGCGGGAATATCGAGATTGGCGAGGATCTGCTGCAGCCGCTGGCCGTTCGGGCCGGGCGAAGAGCTGTCGCCCATCGTATTGATGGCGTCGCGTGTGTCGAAAAGCACGGTGCCGCCATTGCGCATATAGGCGTCGACGCGGTTGATCGCATCGTTGGACGGCATCGGCGCCGTCGCCGATATCGGCCAGTAGATCAATGGGTAGAAAGCGAGTTCGTCCTTCGCTGGATCCAGCCCGACAGGCGCCCCAGGTTCCAGCGTCGTCCGATAGGTCAGATAGTCGGAAAGGCCGGCCAGGCCACGTTCGGAAATATGGTCGACTTCGGACTCGCCCGTGACGACATAGGCAAGATGTGTCTTGTCCAGCCGCGAATAGATGGTGTCGTCGCCGGGCTTTGAATCGTCGGCCAAGGCATTTGCCGGATGCAGGAAGAGGGCGATCGAGAGCGCCAGCAACAGCATGGCTGCGCCGCCGGCGGCAGCCTTTGCCGATCTGCCGAGGCGTGGGAAAATACCGTTCATGAAAAGCACGATCAGACTATCGGCCAAAAGGACGAGGAAAGCGAGGATGAAGAGGATCGGCTTGGCGGACCATGCTTCTCCACCGATCAGGTCTTCCCGCGCGACTGTCCCGGCCGTCGCATCCAGTGGCTTGAGGGCAGCGCCGGGGCCTAAGACGTTGACGGCGGAAAAGCCTTCTTCGGAGCCGTAGAGGCCGGGCGGATTGTCGAAACTCGCGACCGGCGCGCCCTTGACACTCGGTTCGAGCGGCCGGGCGCTACCGATTTCGCTGGTCAGCACGCCCTTGGCGGTCAGAAGCCTGTATGGCGGCAACGCTTCGGCCGTCTTCGCTGCGCCTTCAGCTGAGTTGACGCCACCTGAGCGGGAGAGCTGGACGATACGGCGCAGCATTTCGACAAAATCACCCGAGATCGGCAGATCGGACCATTGCGGCTCGGCGCTCACATGGAAGAGAACGATGCGGCCTGCCCGCATTTGCTTTTCGGTGACGAGGGGCGTTCCGTCGGCAAGGCTTGCCCAGGTGCGCTCGGCAAGATCCGGTGTCGGTTCCGCCAGAACCTGCCGCTTGATCAGGACATTGTTCGGCTTCGGCATGCCGGCGAAGGGACCGAAGGAGGGAAAATCTGCGAGCGGCTGCGGCTCGGCCCAGGATAGCGCGCCGCCGAACGTCCGCTCGCCTTGCCGCAACGTCACGGGAACGAGCGGGTCGTCGGCGGGGGCTGCAGCCAGACGCGGACCGGCAAAACGGATCAGCGTTCCGCCATTCTCAATCCAGCGCTGCAGCGGCGCATAGCTTTCCTGCGGCAATCGGCCGACATCGGCCATGATGATCACCGAAGGATTGCCGGCAAGCAATTGCGGAATCGACTTCGCCAGATCCGCGCTGCTGGGTTGGGTCAGATCGGCGTAAGGCTGAAGGGCGCGCTGGATGTAGTAGAGCGGCGAAAGGATCGGCTGGAATTCGTCGGCGGCCTGACCGGAAAGAAGCGCGACGCGGCGGCGGCGAAAGCCGTCGTCAAGCAGGTGCACGGTCCCGGCGTTGGCATAGCGGTCGATGCCGATGCGGGCGAAATCGTTGCGCATCTCGAAGGGAGCCGCGATAGAGCCGGTCGCAACGGTTTGGCCGCCCGCAAAATCGAGCGCTCCGGCGGCAATGGGTCGGCCCTGGTTGTCTTGCGCCGTCAGCCGCAGGTGAAGTGGGCTGGTTCCATTCAGGCGCGTTGCCGTAACGCTCATGTCATTGACGTTGTTCGATGCGCCGGTGATCGCGAGAATGTCGTTGCCATTGCCTTCGATCAACCGCAGCTCGCTTGGCTGAAGGGCGGCGAGACGGCTGACGATATCGTCCTTTTCCTTGGCTTCGATGCCATCGGAGATGAACGCGATGGTTCCCGGTTTGCTGCCATGGAGCGCCGCCTTGACGGCATCGGCGGCCCGTTGCCTGTCAGGAACCAGCGGTCTCGGGTTCATCGCATGTAGCTTGTCGCGGGCGGCCATGGCGGCACCCGGCGTCGCGTCGTTGCTTTGTTCGGCGGTAAACGCCACCGAGACCGGGATGCCCTTGGCATCGGCATCGTCGATCAGCGCATCGGCCGTTCTGACGCGACGCTCCCAGTCGGAAGCACTTGCCCAGCTGTTGTCTATCATCAACACGAGCGGACCGCTGCTTGACAGGGTATTGGTGCGCGGATTGAACATCGGATTGGCGATTGCAAGGATCACCAGGGCAGCGAGCAGCATCCGCAGCGCCGTCAGCCACCATGGGCTTCGTGCAGGCGTCTCCTCGCGCTTGAGGATCGAGGCTAGAATGCGCAGCGGCGGGAAGACTTCGGTGCGCGGCTGCGGCGGCGTCAGGCGTAGAAGCCACCAGATCGCGGGAAGCAGGATCAGAGCCGCAAGGATGGCCGGCGAGGCGAATGCGAAGGAAAGCCCGCTCATGGCTGACCCCCAGTCGCTACCCTCGCAGGCATGCCGGAAAGATACATATGTACGGCGACCAGCGCTTCCGATGCCAAACGATCGGTGCGGTGGCTGACGAAGGTCCAGCCGAGATGGCGCAACGACTGGCCGAGATTCTCTCGACGGGCCAGATAAGCGCGCTGATAGTCGTCACGCAGGTTTTCCGCGCGGCCGGCCATCAATTTCGAGCCGGTTTCAGGGTCGCTAAACTCGGTGCGCCCGCTGTAGGGAAAGATCTCTTCCGCAGGATCTGCGACTTCGATCACGTGACCACGCAGCCCACGGCGCGCCAGCGGCCCGATCCGGCTCATGACGGTATCGGCATCGTCCAGGAAATCCCCGATCAGCACGATATCGCTCCAACCGCGGATCATTGCCGTCTGCGGCAAGCCACCTTCCAGCGGCGTGTGCATCAGCGCCGCAGCCAGGCGCTCGGCCGCATTGCGGGTCGAAAGCGGCTCCATGACGCCGGGGCAACCGATCCGTTCGCCCGAGCGCGACAGGATTTCGGCAAGCGCCAGCATGATGACGAGCGCACGGCCTTCCTTGGAAACATGGCCGTAGGTGGATTTGAACATCATCGAAGGCGAGAGATCGGCCCAGAGCCAGATCGTGTGGGCGGCTTCCCATTCGTGATCGCGGATATAGGTATGATCGTCGCGGGCGGACCGGCGCCAGTCGATACGCGAAAGGCTTTCGCCCTCGCTATACGGGCGAAACTGCCAGAAATTCTCGCCGATGCCGCGCTTGCGACGGCCGTGCCATCCGGCGATCACCGTGTTGGCGATGCGCTTGGCTTCGACAAGGCAATCCGGCACGAGAGCGGCGCGGCTGCGGGCTCGGGAGAGCGCATCATTGCCCGAAGTCGGTCTGACGATCTGTCCGATGGATGCCACGCGCTATACTCTCCTCGACATCCGGCTTACGTTCGCGACTGTTTTACCAGACCCGCAATGACATCCCGCACGGACATGCCCTCGGCACGGGCCGCAAAGGTCAGCGCCATGCGATGTTCGAGTACCGGCTCGGCAAGCGCATGCACATCGTCGATCGACGGTGCAAGGCGGCCTTCATAAAGTGCGCGGGCGCGGGCGCAGAGCATCATGGCTTGGCCTGCACGCGGGCCCGGACCCCAGGCGACATGCTTGTCGGTCGAGGCATTGCCCTGGCCGGGACGGGCGGAACGTACGAGAGACAGGATAGCGTCGACCACGCCGTCGCTGACGGGCATCTGGCGGATCAGCTGCTGAATTTCCAACAGGCGTCCGGCATCGATAACCGCCTGCGGCGTCGCTTCGCCGAGGCCTGTGGTTTCGAGGAGAATACGACGCTCGTCGGCAAGTTCCGGATAGCCGACATCGACCTGCAGCAGGAAGCGGTCGAGCTGGGCTTCCGGTAGCGGATATGTGCCTTCCTGCTCGAGCGGATTCTGCGTTGCAAGAACGTGGAAAGGAGCGGGCAGGTCATAGCGCTGGCCGGCAATAGTGACGTGGTACTCCTGCATCGACTGCAGCAGCGCCGACTGCGTGCGCGGCGAAGCGCGGTTGATTTCGTCGGCCATCAGCAATTGCGCGAAGACCGGACCCTTGACGAAGCGGAAGGAGCGGCGTCCGCTTTCATCCTGGTCCATCACTTCGGAGCCGAGAATATCGGAGGGCATCAGATCGGGCGTGAACTGTACGCGATTGGAGGCGAGGCCAAGGACGGCGCCGAGCGTCGTCACAAGTTTGGTCTTGGCGAGGCCGGGCACGCCGACCAGCAGGGCATGACCGCCGGCCAGCACCGCAAGCAACGTGTTTTCCACGACGCTTTCCTGGCCGAAAATGACCTTCGAGACCTCATCGCGGATGCGGGCGATATCGTTCAGCGCCTTCTCGGCTGACGCGACGATGGCCTGCTCGTCGAGGCTCGTTTCGGTCGATTTGATCATGCCCATTTGCGTCTCCAGTGGCAGAAAAACGGTGCGCGCGATTCGCAGACCTTACACATTTGCCTCACAATCAATACAACTTATCGCCACGAACATGGCTGACAAGCACGTTTCGAATGACTATCTCGTGAGAAACTGTCGTATTCGTGACTGGAGTCGGATGAATTTAGGTCGACGCGACCTAAAATCTGAATCCGCTCCAGAATGAAAAGTAGAGCATGATGTCGTCCGAGGGATCGCCCACACTTTTCGGCAACATGCTCTAATGGCCAACCGGGACAGAAGAATGGCAACCGAGGAAATCAAGGCAACCGGTGATGCAGCGAGCCTCGCGGCGCTGATTTCGCGCGCCGCGGGCGATAGCGGTGACCACAAGAAGGGTTTGCCGCCGGTCGATCGTTGGAATCCGCCGTTTTGCGGCGATCTCGACATGGAGATCAGGGCCGACGGGACCTGGTTCTATCTGGGTACGCCGATCGGGCGTGCGCCGCTCGTCCGTTTGTTCTCGACGGTCCTGCGCAAGGACGAAGATGGCAAAACCTACCTCGTCACACCTGTGGAAAAGGTCGGGATCCGTGTCGTCGATGCGCCTTTCGTCGCCGTCGAAATGAGCGTAACGGAGCGAGATAGCCGACGTGTGCTCACTTTCCGCACCAATGTCGGCGATGTGGTCGAGGCGGGCAGGGATCATCCGATCCGTTTTGTCATTCGCGGCGAAAACAATGAGCTGAAACCCTATCTACATGTTCGCGGACGGCTTGAGGCACTCGTGACGCGGGCCGTCATGTACGATCTCGTCGAACTCGGTGAGCCTGTCGAAATTGCCGGGCGGGAAATGTTTTGTGTGCGCTCCGGCGCCTCGATCTTTCCCGTCATGCCTCTTGCCGAATTGGATGCGCTGACGCGATGAGTGAATTCCCGCTTTATTCTGCCGATGAGTTTCGGCGTCGTGCCCTCCATCAGAGCGGTCGTCCCGTCGAACTTGCCTGGCGCGACCACGGCGATCATCGCCTCAATCCCGAGACCATATCGCATGTCGAGGGACTGAAGCTGAAGGATGCTGCCGTGCTGGTGCCGGTGGTTGACAATGGCGACGACGCCAAGGTGATCTTCACGCTCAGAACTTCGACCTTGCGCAAGCATTCCGGTCAGATCGCCTTTCCGGGCGGCGCGATCGATCCCGAAGATGCATCGCCGGAAATGGCTGCCGTGCGCGAGGCTGGCGAGGAGATCGGGCTTGCCGATATCTTCATCGAACCCGTTGCGCGCCTGCCGAACTACCTGGCTGCGACCGGCTTCCGCATTACGCCGATCCTTGCCGTGGTGAAACCCGGCTTCGATCTGGCTCTCAATCCGACCGAGGTCGAGGATGCTTTCGAGGTGCCGCTCTCGTTTTTGATGAATCCCAGCCATCATGCGACCGACACCATGCTCTGGCAGGGGATCGAACGGCATTTCTATCGCATGCCCTATGGACAGCGCATGATCTGGGGCATTACGGCAAGCATTGTGCGCACGCTCTACGAAAGGCTTTACACATGACGTCCGTTGCTGGTGAGGCCTGGTTTCGCGATGAGGCATTGCAGCGGGTGCTGTCGCTTCTGAATGCCGATGGTGGCGAGGGCCGCGTCGTCGGCGGCGCCGTCCGCAACAGTCTCATGGGATTGCCGGTCGCCGATATCGATATCGCCACGACCTTGTTGCCGGAAGCCGTGGTCGAGCGGGCAGGAGCGGCCGGGATCAAGGCCGTGCCGACCGGCATCGCACATGGAACCGTCACTCTGGTCATCGGCGGCAAACCGTTCGAGATCACCACCTTGCGGCGGGACGTGGAAACGGATGGCCGCCGCGCGCGCGTGGCTTTCAGCGAGGATTGGCAGGCCGATGCGGAACGGCGCGACCTCACGATCAACGCGCTTTACGCCTCTGCCGATGGCGAAGTCGTGGATCTCGTTGGCGGGCTTGCCGACCTCGAGCGCCGCAATATCCGTTTCATCGGCGATGCCGCGACACGAATTGCCGAAGATCATCTGCGCATATTGCGCTTTTTCCGTTTCTTCGCCCATTACGGCAACGGCCGCCCGGATGCGGATGGACTACGTGCCTGTGCTGCCGCTCGAACGAAAATCGCGACACTATCGGCCGAGCGTGTCTGGTCAGAGATGAAAAAGCTGCTTTCGGCCAAGGATCCCGGTCGGGCCTTGCTCTGGATGCGCCAGGTTGGCGTACTGACCGAAGTGCTGCCGGAAACCGAGAAATGGGGTATCGATGCCGTTCCAGCCCTGATTGCCGCCGAGCAGGCTCTCGGTTGGGCCGCCGATCCCTTGCTGCGGCTCGCCGCCATCGTGCCGCCCGACGCGACGAGGCTAGCAAAGCTGGCAGAACGCCTGCGTCTATCGAAGGCCGAGGCCGCCTCCCTTCAAGCCTGGGCGAATGCGCCCGTTATCAAGGATGACCTTTCGGAAGCCGTCTTCGATCGCCTGCTTTACCGCCATGATCCGTCCGGTGTGGCGGTCCGCCTGAAATTGGCGCTTGCCATTGCGCGTGGCAAGGCTGAGGGCGATTTCGAGGAGATGGCGCGCACGGCGCGGCTCGGCAAGTTGCTGGAGCGAGCGGCGAAATGGAAGAAACCAGCTTTCCCACTCAGCGGAGCCGACGCCCTGGCTGCGGGTGTCAATGCGGGGCCGCGTGTTGGCGAGCTTCTCGGCAAGCTGGAACAGGAGTGGCTCGAAGGGAACTTTTCCGATGACCGGGCGAGCCTGCTCGCCCGGCTGAAGGATCTCGCAAACGCCTGACGGCCCGGAGCCGATCAGGCGGCGTGCGCCTCATCACGGATGCGAGCCTTGATGTTGTCGACCATGTTTTCCCGGACGATTGTTTCGCCATGCGCGTCACGCAAGTGCTCGACAGCGCGACGAACCACTTCGGCATCGTCCTTGGCGCGCGTATGCCATGCGCAGCCGGGTACAAGCGTACCACATTCGAACAGTCGCATATCTTCCTCCTCATTCTTCGACACCGTTACGATCCTTCATGCCGAAGGACATGAAGGCTAAACGCGACGGGCAGGGAAAGGTTTCCTTGTCCGGCAAGGCTCCTTGGCTTGCCGGACCTGTTCTTCCGGACTTTTAGTCCGGCATCGCCCAGGATTTAAAGCAGTCTGACGACTGATATCTTGTAATGGGCGCCTGCTTGGCCGAACGAGCAGCCTCCATGCGAACGATGTCGCCAGGTGACTTACCCGCCAGCTGCATTCTCACCTGCTCGATGAAACAGGAGAGGGGCAGATCGGATCCACTGCGGATCCGCATGTCTTCCGCTAGCCGGAGGATGAATTCCGGGCTATCGGCTGTGCGCGAAAGCTTCTCTTCCTTCGAAACTTCCGTGGCTTGATTCTGTATTGCCATTACAACCTCCTCCGATTGAAACGAGCATTACGTAACCTAGGCACTCACTCCGCCGATTTCAGGACTTATCTGATCATTTTATTTTGAATGCCCAGAGCATGATGCCGAAAAGCGTGAGCGGCTTTCCGGCGACATCATGCACTGCTTCCTTCACGTCAGATTTTAGATCGAACCGACCCAAAATCATCTGGCTCTAGGGCCAACGCACCACCGGCGGCATGGACGACAAGATCGATTCGACATTGCCGCCCGTCTTAAGCCCGAAGATTGTACCCCGATCATATAACAAATTGAACTCTACATAGCGCCCGCGACGGATTAATTGTTCGTCACGCTGGTCTTCGGTCCATGTCTCGTTGAAGTTGGAGCGGACGATACGGGGGTAGACCATGGAGAAGGCGCGTCCGACATCGCGGGTGAAGGCGAAGTCGGCGTTCCAGCCACCCGCTTCCTCCGGCGAATGCTGCCAGTCGAAGAAGATGCCGCCGATGCCGCGGGCCTCGTTTCGATGCTTCAGGAAGAAATATTCGTCACACCAGGTCTTGTAGCGCTGGTAGTCTGCGACGTCGTGGCGGTCGCAGACGATCTGCATGGCGCGATGAAAAAGAACGCTGTCCGGATCTTCCTGAGTGCGTCGGCGGTCGAGCACCGGCGTCAGGTCGGCCCCGCCGCCGAACCAGTGGCTCGTCGTGACCACCATGCGCGTGTTCATATGCACGGCCGGCACGTTCGGGTTGACGGGATGGGCGATCAGCGACAGGCCCGAAGCCCAGAAACGCGGATCTTCTTCCGCACCCGGGATCTGGTTGCGGAAGTCAGGAGAGAATTCGCCATAGACCGTCGATGTATGAACGCCGACCTTCTCGAAAACGCGGCCTTCCATCATCGACATGCGGCCGCCGCCGCCCTGACCGTTTTCCCTCAACCAGTCCTTGGCGACGAACCTTCCCGGCTCCTGATCGGAAAGAGGTCCGGCAAGCTCGTCTTCCAGCTTCTCGAACTCGGCGCAGATTGCATCGCGCAGGCTCTCGAACCAGGTTCTGGCAGCCTCTTTCTTTGCTTCAATGTCCTCAGGTAGTCCTTTGGGAAGATTGGGTCGTTCCATTCATGCTCTCCGAAGGTGCGAGCAGCCGGCGGCCCGCGATTCGCACCGTATGTATCGTGATCGTGAATAACAGCAACTCTACGGCGCAGCCAGTGCAGCGACGTCGCAGGAGAATCGACTCGCAAAATTTCGGATGCGGTATTATCTTCCCTCTCTCAAAGGCGAGGTTTGATCATGAAGATACCCGGACCGCCGCCCCTTGATGGGTTGAGAAGCAGAATATTCCGCTACAGGCAGGAGCATCCTGCCGGTGGAAAGAGCGAGTTCGTTCGAGAGACCTATTGTCTCAGTCGTCCCGAAGCGCGTGCCAAAGCGCGCGAATGGTTCGATGAATTCCCGAAAGCCGCCTACTGGACCGAAGTCGAAAGCTGGCGTCAGATCGAGGGCGATCGCATCGAATTCACAATGCGGCGTTTGCCGTCGGCGGATTGAGCTGGACGAAATGGCTGGCTGCAGTGACAGGCGACGAGCCTGACGTCGCTACTGTGTGTTCCTCAACCGGCTTTCTATCAGTAGTCCGCTCTCGTCCAGTATGGGATGAGCCACCGAGACGATGTGGGCATTGATGCGTTTCAGGTCGCGCAGCATGTCCAGATGTAGCGAACTGGTTTGCAGGCTGTCGACGCGGCCGTCGCGCAATCTTTCGAGATGGCGTTCAGAGGATTGCTTCTCGAGCTTGCGGACATCCACCTTCACCTCCATCAGCTGCCGGGCGAGATTGAAGTCGCGCGTGACAAGGATGGTCTGCGCGATGCGCAGATTGTCCACCGTCAGGCTGAAAAGGCTTCGAAGCTCGCGATATCCGTCCTCTGAGAAGGTCAGGCCTTTGTCGATCTTCTTTGCGACTTGTTCGGCAAGGCCCTTTTCAATGATGTCGCCGATGTGTTCGAGATTGATCGCATAATCGATGATGACGATGGAGCGGCGGCCGTTCTCGTCATCCAATCCATCGCGCCCAAGCTTCGACAGGTAGATCTTCACTTCCTGCTGGATCTTGTCGACGCGCTTCTCCAGAACGGGGACTTCTTTCAAGGGCGCGAGGTCGTTGTCGTTGAAGGCGTTCTCGGTGCGGATCAGCATGCGCTCGATCAGATCGCCGACGGCCAGCACCTCGCGCGTGGCGCTGGCAAGGGCCACGACCGGCGTCTGAAGGGCCTGCTGGTCGAGAAATTTCGGTCCGTCGTCGGTTTGAGGGTCGTTGGGGACGATCCTGAGCATGGTCTTCGACAGCAGGCGCGAGAAGGGCCATGCGCAGATGGCAAGGGCGATATTGAAGAGCAGATGCACATCCACCGGCAGCTTGGCGGGCGAGAAGTGGAGGCTTTGCATCCAGTCGCCGATATAGCCTGCGAGAGGAAGCACGACGAGGCAGCCGATGGCGCGCACGATCAGGTTGCCCAGAGTGACGCGCCGGGCGGTCGCAGGACCGGAAAGCGTCGCTACGAGCGGCGGGACGGCGCCGCCGAGATTGGCGCCGAGCACGAGAACGACCGTCAGGGCCGGCGACAAAATGCCTGTGGACGCAAGCGACAGGATCAGCACGACGACGGCAAGACTTGACGATGATACGAAAGCAAGCACTGCCGAAAAGATGAGCGCGACGGGCAATGCGCCGTCCAGCAGCCCGATGAAAGCGCCAAGCGCCGCAGATTGCCGCATCGGCGCGGTGGCAAGGCTGAGCAGCTGCAGCGAAAGCAGCATCAGCCCGATGCCGATAAGAGCTGCTCCCGCTCCCTGCTGAGCAGTCGACTTGCGGCGGTACAGGACAATGCCGATCAGAATAATGAGAGGAGAGAGCCATTCGATGCCCGTCGCGACGATCCAGGCCGTGACGGCCGTACCGACATTGGCGCCAAGCAGAACGATTTGCGCCATACCAGGCAGAACGAGATCGCGCTCGACGAAGGAGGCAATCATGAGCGCCGTCGCGGTGGAACTCTGCAATGCGATCGTTGCCACGAAGCCTGACACGAAAGAGCGAGCGCCGCTGCGCGTTCCCTTGGCAAGGCCGGTTCTCAGGCGAGCGCCAAAAGCGCGCGACACGCCGTCCTTGACCTGCGCGAGGCCGAACAGCAGCAAGCCGACGGCGCCGAACAGGTTGATCATGACGATGGTGGATTCCATTCTTCTTCTAGTTCTTTCTCATGCCGCCATGTCATCAATGATTCGGAGATCGCCAATAACCTACTGAAAAGGCATGGATTTCAGTTTTCATTCGCATGGAAGATAGGCGGTAATATTGCTTGCCGGCTAAGCATTATACGCTTGCTTCGGCCTTAGTCCACAGTCGCTTGCGACATATTGGATCAATATTTGCGCACTGCGCACCTCAGTGCGGCTTGGGCGGCTGCAACTCTTCGGGGGAGCCAGTTTCAATCTGCGATGTGCTCGGCGCCGTGGCCACGCCGGCACCGGCAGCAAAGGCCTGCTTGACCTTTTCGATCGTCGCGGGCTGCGATTTGACGCTGATCGGCGAGGATTGAACGGCGGGTTCGGCCGCCGCCGGCAGCAAATCCCGCGAGGTTTCGCTTCCACGTTCCTCGGCTTGCCGTTTGGCGAGCGATGGCTGCTCTGCCAGGATTTCCCTAAGTGTTGCGGTCACGGGCAAGTGCCCGTTCAATTCGGTATTCGTGTGATGCCAGGCATGGGGGACGTGCCGATCGGCGTCGAGGAACGGGCGCGAGTTGATTTCGCCGAACCAGTCCCATGCCCCCATGACGTCGACCACATCGGTGAAGGCCGTCGGCATGGCGATACGGGCGCCGATCGTCACGATTTTCATATCCGCAGCGAGCGTCGCCACCCGGGTTGCTGCCTGTCTGGACAGGTCATGCAAGGCGGCGGAGAGGACCAGATTGCCCTTGGAATGGCCGACCAGCAAATCGAAGGAGAGGCGGCTGTCTGCTAGCAGCGCCCGCACGGTGCGCGTATCGAGGCTGGTGCGACTAGCCGATTCCTTGCCATGCGCGCCGACCTTGGGCCGTCCGGCGAGGTCGTCCAATGTTTCGAGAAACGGCCGCAAGCCCCTCAGATGGCCGAAGAAAAACAATCCTCCGAATGTCTCGGTGATGGCATCGGCGATGCCGTAGCCGGAGACGACGACGGCAACCGGTCCCTGCACCGCATCGGCCACATTGCGGGCGAAAGCCGCAGCGCCAAGCGCCGAGCCGCCGATGCCGGCGACGGCGAGTGCCCGCACCCTGTCGCCACCTCTCATGACGAATTCATCCACCGTTTCGCAAAGGCGTATCGCCGCTCCGCCGCTTGGCGGAACGATCATGATCGCGCCTTCGGCTGCCAACGAGTCGCTGATGTAGAAGGCTTCTTCCGGCGTGATCACCTTGATGTCGTAGAACAGTGCATCCAGCGCAAGATTCCGCTGGCGAAGGCCTTCCAGCGCAAGATTGCGGCCAGGCGAGCGCTGCAACCGCTCGGGGAGGCTCAATGTGCGCGCAAACTGCGTGAGGGAAAGCGTGAATGCTGTCTGGAACATGGGTCACCTCGCCAAGGCTGCCTGAGTTTGAGCATTCCAAGGCCAAGCTTCTCACACTTTATCCGGCGTGCCAACGCCTATTCGGGTGCGACATTCGACCCCAGTGCCGGCATTTGCGACCATTGCGTCTGCCGCAACGCTTCCCCCGATATCATGGCTGCGGACATTGCGACGTTGATCGAGCGTTGGCCCTCGACCATGGGGATGAGGATGCGGCCGTCGGCTTTTTCGTGGACATGATCGGGGACGCCAGCGCTTTCGCGGCCGAAAAGAAGCACGTCGTTATCGTGGTAGGTGAAGTCGGTATAGGATTGTGCCGCCTTGGTGGAGGCGAGCACCAGCCGGCGACCGCTTTCCTGGCGCCACGTCTCGAAACGCTCCCAATTGACATGCCGCGTCAGGGTGACGGCTGACAGGTAATCCATGCCGGCGCGCTTGAGGTTACGATCCGAGATATCGAAGCCGGCCGGTTCGATGATGTCGACGCCAAGGCCAAGGCATGCGGCGAGCCGCAGGATCGTGCCGGTATTGCCGGGAATGTCGGGTTGGTAGAGGGCGATGCGGAGCATGGTCATATGCTGCAACTAGCGAAACCGCCGGGATTTGTCTCCGATTTTCATCGATCCGTTGATTTTTGTGATGCTTTCCATCAGCGGAATTGAAGGGTTTCGCCCATTTTTCAGGCATATTCCTCTTTCCAAAAGAAAAAAGCCGCGCTAAAAGACAAGCGCTCTACAACTTGCGAACGAAGGAGGCTCATGATGGATATCTTGTTTGTGACGATGCGCCTCCTGTCGGCCTTTTTTCGGACCCGCTGAGAGCGCCACAAGGCGCGAATTCGCAAGCATTCCCCCTTTCTAAGTCATTGCGCGGCCGATATGGCCTCGTTGTTTTATCGCCCGACCACCATATGAATCTGCGACCTTTGGGCGCAATGGGTGGTCACAGGGTCGAGTCTTTGGAGCATTTCGATGTTTGGCTGGTTTGAACGCCGACTAAATCCATTTCCGAGCGAGGTGCCGGATACGCCTCCGCAGGGTCTCTTTGCATTCTGCTGGCACTATTCGAAACCTGCACTGCCGTGGCTGATCGCCATGAGCATCCTCACCACGGCGATCGCAGTCGGCGAGGTGGCGCTATTCAAGTTCCTCGGCGATATCGTCGAATGGTTGACGAAGGCGGATAAGGCGACGTTCCTGCAGACGGAATGGCAAAAGCTGTTCTGGATGGGGGCTATGGTGCTGATCGGCTTGCCGCTAGCGGCGATCCTCAACAGCTTCATCATGCATCAGGTGTTGCTCGGCAACTATCCGATGATCGCGCGCTGGCAGATGCACCGCTTCCTGTTGCGCCACAGCATGACCTTTTTCGCCAACGAGTTCGCCGGTCGCGTCGCCACCAAGGTGATGCAGACCTCGCTTGCCGTGCGCGAAACGGTCATGAAGATCCTCGACGTCTTCGTCTATGTGTTTGCCTATTTCCTTTCGATGATCCTTGTCATCGCAGCGGCGGACTGGCGTCTGATGTTTCCGATCCTGCTCTGGCTCGGCGTCTACGTGGCGATCGTTTCCTACTTCGTGCCTGTGCTGCGCAAGATCGCGTCGCAGCAGGCCGATGCGCGCTCGATGATGACGGGCCGCGTGGTCGACAGCTACACCAACATCGCTACGGTGAAGCTGTTTTCGCATGCGGGTCGCGAGGAGACATATGCCAAGGCCGGCATGGAGGAATTCCTCGATACCGTGCACAAGCAGATGCGTAAGGTGACGCTGTTCCACGCGACCGTGTATTTCAACAACTGCGCGGCGCTGTTCCTCGTCTCGGTCATGTCGATCTGGTTCTGGCTCAATGGTACGATCTCCGTCGGTTCCATCGCCATTGCCATCGGCCTTGCCATGCGCGTCAACGGCATGTCGCAGTGGGTGATGTGGGAAGTGTCGGCGCTCTTCGAAAACATCGGCACCGTCTATGACGGCATGGGGATGATGACGAAGCCGCACGACATCGTCGACAAGCCGGCAGCCTCGCCGATCGTTGCGAAGCAGGGGGCTATCCGGTTCGATCACATTCGCTTCCATTACGGCAAGGCGAAGGGTGTCATGGAAGATCTCTCCCTCGATATCCAGGCGGGCGAAAAGGTGGGTCTGGTCGGCCGTTCCGGCGCCGGCAAGACGACGCTGATGAACCTGCTGCTGCGCTTCTACGATCTGGAGGGTGGCCGCATCACCATCGATGGTCACGATATCGCGGGGGTGACGCAGGACAGCCTTCGTTCGATGATCGGCGTGGTGACGCAGGATACGTCATTGTTGCATCGCTCGATCCGCGACAACATCGCCTATGGTCGCCCCGATGCGACCGATGAGGATGTGATCCGGGCGGCCAAGCGCGCCAATGCGTGGGAGTTCATCGAAGGATTGGTCGACATGCACGGTCGCACGGGGCTGGATGCCCAGGTCGGCGAACGGGGCGTCAAGCTCTCCGGCGGCCAGCGGCAGCGTATCGCGATCGCCCGCGTCTTCCTGAAGGATGCGCCGATCCTGGTGCTCGACGAGGCAACCTCGGCGCTCGATTCCGAAGTGGAAGCGGCAATCCAGGAAAACCTCTTCGCGCTGATGCATGGCAAGACGGTGATCGCAATCGCCCACCGCCTGTCCACGCTGACCGAGATGGACCGGCTCATCGTTCTCGACAAGGGCCGGATCATCGAGATGGGTACGCATCAGGAACTGGCCCATGGCGGCGGCATCTACGCCGAGCTCTGGAGCCGCCAGTCCGGCGGCTTCCTCGCCGATCATGAAGAGGCCGAAGCGGCCGCGCAATAACGGATTGGGCAACTGGGGCGCCACGGCGCCCCAGTTGCTGTTTCTCCGAGCGTTTGTTTTTCCCCGAAATCCAAAATATAGCGAAGACGTCCGAAAGGCGATGTGGCGAACTAACGGCTTGCAAGAGCAAGCTGTAACGCGAGCGCGCCGAAGGCGGTCGCAAAGCTCCGGCGCATCCAGGATTGAACGGTTGGATTTGAGACGATATGGCGGCGCAGGTAGGCCGCGAATACGCCATACCCCGCAAAGATAAGGAAGGTGAGCGCCATGAAGATCAGGCTGAGTTTCAGCATCAGCATGATCGGATTTGCCTGATCCGCCGTCACAAACTGGGGCAGGAAGGCGAAGAAAAAGATCGACAATTTGGGATTGAGGAGGTTGATCAGGATTGCCGAACCAATCACCTGTCGCGTGCTTTTGTCTGATGGCGCGCCGTCGACGCGCAAAACGCCTCGCTCTCGAAACATCGACCAGGCCATGTAGAGTAAATAGACGACCCCGAGCCATTTGAGGGCCTGAAACGCCGGGGCGCTGGTGTGCAGCAGCGCGGCAAGGCCGCTTATCGCGGCAAGCAAATGCGGAATGATGCCAAGTGTGCAGCCGAACGCGGCAATCACACTCGCCCTCGTGCCCCCGGATAAACCGGCCGCAAGCGTGTAGATGGCCCCGGTGCCGGGAGATGCCACGATGATGAGGGTCGTTATCAGAAACTCCATGCTCATACGATTGCCCCCACGGCAGAGTGACATATCGGTGCCGCGGAGCAGACGATTGGCCCGGTTAAAGCGTGGCGAGTGATGGCGAGCGACGGAGGCTGTGGACGTTGCGCGGTGGTGCGAAGGGAAATTGCGAGCATGACTCTCTCTCGATGATGGTTTGAAGCAGCATCGAGGCGTCGTTTCTTCCGGTCTTGAATGAAATTGCGGGTTGGCCGCTTTCCCAAACCGCCGGCCAATCATAAGGCGCCGACGCAGCATTCTAACGAAAATGTAACCTTTGCGGCGGGGTGCCTTTACTTTCCGGCCCGGCTGAAATTGCCTATATCGCTCATATGTTCATTCGCTCTGTGTTCCGTCTGTTCGAGACCTGGATTGATCCCTACTACCGCAGCGGCGATTTACGGCCGCCTCGGTCGCTTGGTGCCTTCATCTGGTACTATGTCGGACAGGCGAAAGGCCCGTTCCTGGCGATGGCGGCGCTTGGCGGCGCGGTGGCGATGCTGGAGGCGGCGCTATTCTGGTTCGTCGGTCATCTGGTCGATATTCTCGACAAGGTGAAGCCGGGCGAGGGGTGGAGCGGACTGCTTGCCGGCCACGGCGGCGCACTTCTCGGCATGGTCTTCGTGGTGCTCGTCGTGCGCTTCGTGATCGTCAGCCTTGGCGCTCTCGTGGAGGAGCAGGTCGTCGTCCCCGGCTTTCTCAATCTCGTGCGCTGGCAGGCCTACCGGCATGTGGCCAGGCAATCGGTCGAGTTCTTCCAGAATGATTTTTCCGGCCGCGTCGTCACCAAAGTCTGGTCGGCAGGGCAGGCGACCGGCGATCTCGTCGTCTCGCTGCTGCAGGTGGTCTGGTTCATCATCATCTATGCCGCCTCCACCATCGCGCTTGTGGGCGGGCTCGACTGGCGGCTGGCGCTGGTGATTACGGTATGGATCGGCGTCTTTTCACTGCTGGCCCGTCACTTCGTTCCGCGCATTCGCCAACATGCACGCAACGCGGCGGAAGCGTCCTCCATGCTGAACGGGCGCATGGTCGACGCCTATGCCAACATCCAGACCTTGAAGCTCTTCGGGCGCGAAGAGCAGAACGACGATTATATCCGCCGGGGGTTCGATCGCTTCCAGGCCGCCGTCATGCCGTTTACGCGGCTGTTGACCGGCGTGCGCTCGTCGTTAGCGCTGCTCTCCGGCGTGATGATCACCACCATCGGTGCACTTGCCGTGCATCTCTGGCTGGCTGGCGAGATCTCGACCGGCGGCGTCGCCTTCACGCTCAGCATGGTTCTGCGGCTGAACATGCTCTTCGGCCGTATGATGTCGCAGTTCAACGCCATCATGCGCAATCTCGGCACGATCCAGAATTCGGCCGAGATGATTTCCGAGCCCATCGGGCTGGTCGACCGCGCCGCGGCCAAGGATCTCAGTATCAGTGGCCCGGAAATTCGCTTCGAAAACATAACCTTCCACTACGGGCGCGGCGGCGGCATTATCGATGATTTCTCGCTCAATGTGCGCGCAGGCGAGAAGGTCGGCATCGTCGGACGCTCAGGGGCGGGCAAGACGACACTCGTCAATCTGCTGCTGCGCTTCTACGATCTCGAGGGCGGCCGCATCCTGATCGACGGACAGGATATTGCCGGTGTGCGGCAGGAGTCGCTGCGCGGCGCCATCGGCATGGTGACCCAGGATACCGCGCTTCTCAACCGATCCATTCGCGACAACATTCTCTTCGGGCGTCCGGACGCCAGTGACGAGCAGATGGTCGAGGCGGCGCGGCAGGCGGAGGCGGATGCGTTCATCACCGCCCTTGAGGATCAGAAGGGACGTACGGCCTATGCGGCCCATGTCGGCGAGCGTGGCGTCAAACTCTCCGGCGGGCAGCGGCAGCGCATCGCAATTGCGCGCGTCATGCTGAAGGATGCGCCCATCCTCGTGCTTGACGAGGCGACATCGGCGCTGGATTCGGAGGCCGAAGCCGTCCTGCAATCCAATCTCGATAGGCTGATGAAGGGCAAGACCGTTCTGGCGATCGCCCATCGTCTATCGACCATCGCCAAGCTCGATCGCTTGATCGTTATCGACAAGGGCGAGATCATCGAGGAGGGCACCCATGACGAGCTGATCGCTCGGGGCGGCCTCTATTCCGAACTCTGGGCGCGCCAGTCCGGCGGCTTCATTGCGGCCGATGCGGATTGATCGCGGCCTGTCCGGTCTGCTGTGCGATCAAAGGTGACCAGGGACGCTGAACTCCGTCATCAAACCAAAATGGTTCGAGCCCATTGCATCCGGGATCTGCTTTACGGATATCAGCCGCAGTGGAGCACGAGCGAAGACGTGATCGATGGTGATGCCATAGGCTCCTGCCGCGATCGGCCAGGTCGCAGGCTCCGGGAAGACATGGCGCAGACCGGTTGCGGCCAGGAATTCGCGCATGTCGGGCGTGATGACGGAAGCGTTGAAGTCGCCGGCGAGAAGCAATGGTCCCTTCACGTCCTCGAGGGCTGCCGCGAGGAGACCAAGCTCGACCTGGTGGAACTCGTCAAAATAGGGCTTGCTCAGATGAACCGAGGCGAAATTGACGGGTTGGCCATCCATGTCGATGCTGGCCAGAATGAAGCGATTGTCCCAGAGGCTGCCGAGGCTGCGCATGAGCTGGGTTTGAAGCGGCCTTTTCGAGAGCAGTAGAGAATCGCAATCGGTGGTCATCACGCCGCAGCCGATGCGATAGGGATAGATCTTGAGGATGCGATCCATATCCGAGAAAACTGGTCCCGCCTCGAAGATTTCGACGACATCGGCATTCGAGCCGACGATGAGATCGGCTATGCGGGTTCCGTTTTCAAAATTGCTGTCCTCGATGTTGAAGGATAGCAGCCTGAAATGGCCTCCGCCGGCCTCCGCCGACGCGACAAGCGAAGATGCTGCGTATTCCTGCAGCATGAACACCGAATGGATCAGCAGCACGGCGCCCGCCGCGGTCAGAAATACCGCATACCAGTGACGTTTGAAGGCAAATGCGATCAATGCAAGCAGGATCGCAAATAGGCTTATGTGGGTCTGCAGGCTTTCGAAAAAGGCCAGGATCCAGAGATCAGCGACATAGCGGGCCGCAAGAATGCCCAGCGCCAGTGTGGCGAAAACGCATAGAACGCAATAAATCGTGTGTCTCATGAGACGTTCTCGAGCTTCGTTTTCAACGCTGCGAATGCGCAAGACAACGACCGCTATCCTCCATAATTTGCCGGGGAAATCCATTCGGTTTTAAGAGGTAAAGCCTAGGCCCAGTGGCACGTCGAAAGTGCTAATATTGGGGCGTATTTTGCAGTGCGGCATTGAAATCGCTGATGATTTCGCTCTGCAATATGAGGAGGCGCCGCGCGGAACCGCTGATTTTTCATGCATTTACAGCGACATCTTGAAGTCTGAAGAGTTCGAGGCCCGGCCTTGCGACGCTATAGCGCAGTTTTGCCGCGACATTGTGCCCTCTACGCTTGCCAAGGCTGGACATAATTTGCGATCAAGCTTAGAACGCAGCGGGTTACGGAGGAATCTATGGCGGAATTATGGTCGCGTTGATTCGCCGTTAGTGAGAGGGGTACCGCGGTTTCACCGTGGTTTGCGGGAAGAGGATGTGCAGCGTTGAGCGAGCATAGTACGACAAGTGAATCCACAGGCGAGCCTACGCGCCGCGATTTCCTTTATTTGACGACAGGTATGGCCGGCGCCGTTGGTGCGGTTTCGGTTGCATGGCCGTTTATCGATCAGATGCGGCCGGACGCATCGACGCTTGCTCTCGCATCCATCGAAGTCGACGTGTCGAGCCTTGAGCCTGGCATGTCCCTGACGGTGAAGTGGCGCGGCAAGCCCGTTTTCATCCGTAACCGCACGCAAAAAGAAATCGACGATGCCAAGGGCACGCAGCTCTCGGATCTGAAGGATCCGGTTGCTCGCAATGCCAACCTTCCAGCTGACGCGCAGGCAACGGACGTTGCCCGTTCTGCCGGTGAAGGCAAGGAAAACTGGCTCGTCATGATCGGCGTCTGCACCCATCTCGGTTGCATTCCGCTAGGTCAGGCGGGGGAATACGGCGGGTGGTTCTGTCCCTGCCATGGTTCGGTCTACGATACCGCCGGTCGCATACGCCACGGGCCTGCGCCGCAGAACCTCTTCATACCGCAATATGCGTTCACGTCGGATAAGAAGATCAAGGTCGGTTGAGGGGGAGCTGAATCATGAGTGGTCATTCGTCTTACGAGCCATCGACAGGGCTCGAAAAATGGGTCGACGCGCGGCTTCCGCTGCCGCGTATGGTCTATGACAGTTTCATTGCCTATCCGGTCCCGCGCAATCTGAACTATGCCTATACGTTCGGCGCCATGCTGGCCGTCATGCTGGTCCTGCAGATCCTGACCGGCGTCGTGCTTGCCATGCACTATGCGGCCAACACGGCGATTGCTTTCAACTCGGTCGAAAAGATCGTCCGCGACGTCAATCACGGCTGGCTGCTGCGCTACATGCACGCCAACGGCGCGTCGTTCTTCTTCGTCGCTGTCTATCTCCACATCGCCCGCGGCCTCTACTACGGCTCCTACAAGGCGCCGCGCGAAATCCTCTGGATTCTCGGCGTCATCATCTACCTCCTGATGATGGCAACGGCCTTCATGGGCTACGTTTTGCCCTGGGGTCAGATGTCCTTCTGGGGCGCGACCGTCATCACCGGCTTCTTCTCGGCTTTCCCATGGGTCGGCGACTGGATCCAGACCTTCCTGCTCGGTGGTTTCGCCGTCGACGATCCGACACTCAACCGCTTCTTCTCGCTGCACTACCTGCTGCCCTTCATGATCGCGGGTGTCGTCATCCTGCACATCTGGGCGCTGCATGTGACCGGCCAGACGAACCCGACCGGCGTCGAGGTCAAGCTGAAGACCGATACCGTGCCCTTCACGCCCTATGCGACGCTGAAGGATGCGCTTGGCGTTTCCATCTTCCTGCTGGTCTTCGCCTATTTCGTCTTCTACCTGCCGAATTTCCTCGGCCACGCCGACAACTACATTCCGGCCAACCCGCTGAAGACGCCGGCTCACATCGTTCCGGAATGGTACTTCCTGCCATTCTACGCGATGCTGCGCTCGATCACTTTCAACATCGGCCCGATCGACTCCAAGCTCGGCGGCGTGTTGACGATGTTCGGCGCGATCATCGTGCTGTTCTTCCTGCCGTGGCTCGATACGTCGAAGGTTCGTTCCGCCGTCTATCGTCCGTGGTACAAGCTGTTCTTCTGGCTCTTCGTTGCGGATGCCATTCTGCTCGGCTGGCTCGGCTCGCAGCCTGCGGAAGGCATCTACACCACGGCTGCGCAGTTCGCGACGCTGTTCTACTTCCTGTTCTTCCTCGTCATCATGCCGGTGCTCGGCCTGGTCGAGACACCGAAGCGTGTTCCAAACTCCATTACGGAAGCGGTTCTTGAGAAGCAGGGCGGTAAAGTTGCCGCTCCGGTTCAGGCATAACCGGCGATAGAGGAAGAAAACGATGAAGAAACTTATTGTCGGCCTTCTGTCGCTTACGCTCATCGGCGGCTCCGCTACGGTCGCTGCCATTGCTGCGGAAACGAAGCCTGCCGCAGAAGCCGCGACGCCGCATTATCCGCTAAAGGAGCCGCGCGAGCAGCACTGGACCTTCTCCGGCCCGTTCGGCTACTACGACAAGGCTCAGCTGCAGCGCGGTCTCAAAGTCTATACGGAAGTCTGTTCCGCCTGCCATTCGATGAAGCTGGTGGCTTACCGCACGCTGGAAGACCTCGGCTATACGGAAGCACAGGTGAAAGCCTTTGCTGCCAATTACGAAGTGCAGGACGGTCCGAACCCGCAGGGTGAAATGTTCAGCCGCAAGGCAGTTCCATCGGATCATTTCAACTCGCCGTTCCCGAACGACGAGGCTGCCGCCGCCTCCAACAACGGGGCTGTCCCGCCTGACATGTCGTTGCTTGCCAAGGCGCGCGAAGTCGAGCGCGGCTTCCCGCAGTTCATCTTCGATATGTTCACCCAGTATCAGGAAGGCGGCCCGGATTACATCTACTCGCTGCTGACCGGATATGAAGAGCCGCCGGCCGACTTCAAGGTCCCGCAGAACTCGCACTACAACCCGTATTTCGATGCGGCTGCGACCTTTGCGATGCCGAAGCCGCTTTCGGACGGACAGGTGACCTACGACGACGGTTCGCCGCAGACGGTCGATCAGTATGCGCGCGACGTCTCCGCATTCCTGATGTGGACCTCGGAACCGCATCTGGAAGATCGCAAGCACCTCGGCTTTATGGTCATGGTGTTCCTGCTGATCTTCTCGATCCTGATCTACCTCACCAAGCGTTCCGTCTATGCCAAGGCCGGCGCTCACTGAGTATTCATAGAACGACCCGGAAAAGGCGGCCCGTCGAGGCCGCCTTTTTTGTTGGTATAGTGCCCACATATTGATAGGGTGCCGCCGGCCCTATCACAGCCTGAGAGACTATATTTGATGAACACTATTGCTTCGGAGCTTGCTGCCAGCATCCGCTCCATTCCGGACTATCCCAAGCCCGGCATCATCTTCCGCGACATCACGACGATGCTTGGCGACGCCAGGGCGTTTCGTCGTGCTGTCGACGCGCTGGTGCAGCCCTATGCCGGTACGAAGATCGACAAGGTCGCCGGAATGGAAGCGCGCGGCTTTATTCTCGGGGGTGCGGTGGCGCATCAATTGTCGGCAGGCTTCGTGCCGATCCGCAAGAAGGGCAAGCTGCCGCACGATATCGTCCGGATCGCCTACAGCCTGGAATATGGCGTCGACGAGATGGAGATGCATCGCGATGCGGTCAATCCCGGCGAAAGGGTAATCCTCGTCGACGACCTGATCGCGACAGGCGGCACCGCTGTCGGCGCGACGAAACTGCTGCGCCAGATCGGCGCCGAGGTCGTTGCAGCCTGCTTCGTCATCGATCTGCCTGACCTCGGTGGCCGCAAGAAGCTCGAGGAGCTGGACGTGCCGGTTCACACACTGGTGGAATTCTCCGGCCACTGATCTCGCTGTGAACGATAGGGGCGGGGATCCTGTTCGATCTCCGCCACCCCATGGTTGGCCCTGCGCAGCTTCGGGCGGAATCTCAGCGCATTCTTCCGACTATATTTCAGTCAAATCCCAGTACGGTGCTTTCGAAACGCAGAACCTGCGTGCCGTCCTGGTTGTTGCCGTCACAGGCAAGAGTATAGAGCGTCCAGCCGGGGCGCGAGGCCAGCGGGCGGCTGGCGGTGAGAGTGAGACCGAAGGTGATGGTGTCGCCGGCAAAAACCGGGCGCAGCCACTGCAGATTCTTGAATCCTGGCGAGGGACCGAGCTTGGGCGGGGTCTTACCCTCACCAATCAGCCGCGCGGTTTCGGATTTCCAGAAATCGACGAAGCTGCGCATCCAGACGGAGCAGCTATGCCAGCCGGAGGCACAAAGCCCGCCGAACAGCGAGTGTTTGGCGGCTTCGGCATCCATGTGAAAGATCTGCGGATCGAAGCGCGATGCGAAATGGATGATACCTTCGGGTGTGAAGGTGTGGCTGCCGATCTCCATGCGTTCGCCGATCGTGTAGAGGTCATCCAGTTTCATACCGTTGCCTCCACGCCGGCGCGCAACCGGATCATTGTCGCATTCTCACCGAGGCAGACGAGTTCGCCGCGCTGATTTTCTACTTCGTGACGGAATTTGACGATGCCGACGCCCGGGCGCGAGCGCATCGGGCGCGCTTCCAATACGATGGAGCGGCCAGACAGCGTATCGCCGGCCAGTACCGGCTTCTTCCAGTCCATGAAGTCGATGCCCGGCGCACCTTGCGCGTCTGTGTTGAGAAGATAGGAATCACACATCATGCGCATGAACATCGCGGATGTGTGCCAGCCGGAGGCGGCAAGGCCGCCGAGGATGCTGGCGCGGCCCGCTTCTTCGTCCAAATGCATCGGCTGCGGATCGAATTCGCTTGCAAATGCGACGATTTCCTCAGCCGTCACATGCTTCGGGCCGAGCGGAAATTCCTGTCCCGGCTTGAAGTCTTCATAGGCCAGTTTCATCATGTCTCATGCCGTCCTTCAAATCGCCCGAGGCGCATCGCGATCTCTTGGATTTGCTCTTTGCTCTTCAGGTTCCGGGTTCCCGGTATGTCGCCACCGCAAAGCCGCTACACGCTCTTGCGCGAGATGCTCCAGATCGGCAATCGCATAGGCAACAGTCGTGGTGCAACTATTTTCAACGGCGAGGCGAGCGATGTCGGTCGCCAAATAGCCACGGGCGTTCGGCAGCCCTTGATTGTGCGGCAACGATATGCTGAGGCTTGGTAGCATGGTGATGAAATGGGATCAGGGATGAGCGAGCTCAAAAACGCGCTGGAAGATGCGGCCGGCGAGGGAATTATCTCCGCCACTCAGGCGGAGCGGCTGCTTCCCTATTTGACCGAAAGAAATATCGGTGCGCGTGCGGGGAGCGGCCTTTCGGGCACGCGTTCGGGGGATGCAGCCAACCCGCTGGAAGACACGGAAGCTCCACGCTTCGTTCGCGGCTTCCACGATGTGCTGATCACGATCGGTATCATCGTCCTGCTCGTTGGGCTATGGGGGTTGGCACACCAGTATGTGTCGGTGCTGGCGATCATCCTTCTGGCGGAGATCCTGGTGCGTCGCCAGCGGTTGGCGCTGCCGGCCGTGGTCCTGACGGTGGCCCTTGTCGTTTGGCTTATCTACACGATGGTAGGCTATATCAGTGCGACGCCAGCCCTCTCCGATAATTTCACCATTGGCGCGCTGGTGTTGACTGTTCCATTCCCGCTTTCGCTTGCTGCATTTTACTGGCGCTATCGGGTGCCGCTCTCGTTGGCCTTGCTGCTTTTCTCCTTGTTCGGGTTACTGCTGGCGACGGTCTTCTATCTCATCGGCTCGGCCCTTCGCTCTACCGACGTGCCGTCCGACTATCCGACCGTCACGCTCGTGATCCTCCTGGCGGCGGCTCTCGGCAGCTTTGCCCTGGCGATGCGCTTCGACCTGAGCGACCCGCGCAGGGTCACGCGTCGTTCCGACGTTGCCTTCTGGCTACATCTCGCGACAGCGCCAGCCTTGCTCTATTCGACGATCCTGCTGGCGCTGAGGCTGGAGTTTGGTGATGGCGCGGCGGCCTTCGCCAACCTCGCCAATGTCTTTTTCGGGGGCTATACGCAGGCCCTGACGGTTCTCGGCGTGGTTATGGTGATGATGCTGATTGGTCTTGTCATCGATCGCCGCGCCTTCGTCACGGCTGGCCTCGTCTCGCTCGGTCTCGCGACCGGCGCGCTTCTTCGCCACAACAATGCCGGCCTCGACCAAGTCGGCTTTCTGGTTCTGCTGATTGTCGGAGTGGTGGTGCTTGTTATCGGTATCGGCTGGACGGCGCTGCGCCGCTTCGTCGTAGGCCAGTTGCCGGTTAGCCTGCAAGCGAGGCTGCCGGCGCTCAGATAGGCGCCGGCGAGCCAAAAGCTGTTACGTGTTGAAACGGAAGTGGATCACGTCGCCATCCTGGACGACATACTCCTTGCCTTCATCGCGGGCCTTGCCGGCTTCCTTGGCGCCGACTTCGCCATTGAAGGCGATGTAGTCTTCATAGGCGATGGTGTTGGCGCGGATGAAGCCGCGCTCGAAGTCCGAATGGATGACGCCGGCGGCCTGCGGGGCCTTGGTGCCGCGCTCGATCGTCCAGGCGCGCGTTTCCTTCGGTCCGACGGTGAAGTAAGTGATGAGGTGCAATAGCTTGTAGCCAGCGCGGATCAGCCGGTCGAGGCCTGCTTCGTCGAGACCGAGCGCGGAGAGGAATTCGGTTGCTTCCTCTTCAGGCAATTGTGCCACTTCCGCTTCGATGGCGGCGGAGATGATCACGACTTCGGAATTCTGCTCCTTAGCCATGGCGGCAACGGCAGCCGTATGCTCGTTGCCGGTCACGGCATCGGCTTCAGCGACGTTGCAGACATAAAGAACCGGATGCGAGGTCAGAAGGTTGAGGCTCTTGAGGATCCGGAGTTCCTCGGCATCGAGCTTCGACAGCAGCGTGCGCACCGGCTTGCCTTCGTTCAGCAGGCTGAGCGAGGCTTCCATGATCGGCAGCATCGCCATGGATTCCTTGTCCTTGCTGGTGGCGCGCTTGCGCGTCTGCTCGGTCCGGCGCTCCAGGCTCTCGAGATCCGACAGCATCAGCTCGGTCTCGATCGTCTCGGCATCGGCAACCGGGTTGATGCGGCCTTCGACGTGCGTGATGTCGCTATCCTCGAAGCAGCGCAGGACGTGCACGATGGCGTCGACTTCGCGGATATTGGCGAGGAACTGGTTGCCAAGACCTTCGCCCTTCGACGCGCCGCGCACGAGGCCGGCGATATCGACGAAGGAGATACGTGTCGGGATCAGCTCCTTCGACTTGGCGATGTCGGCAAGCTTGCGCATGCGCGGATCGGGAACGGCCACTTCACCCGTGTTCGGCTCGATCGTGCAGAACGGATAATTCGCAGCCTGCGCTGCCGCCGTCTTGGTCAGCGCGTTGAACAGAGTGGACTTGCCGACATTCGGCAGCCCGACGATACCGCATTTGAAACCCATGGCACCTTGTCCATATCTTGAAAATCTTTGCAGTGCCTATGGGGGAAGGGCCGTTGCGGGTCAAGTCTTGTGCGGAAGCCGAGCCGATTTTCCGGCAAAAAGGGTCGTTTTGGAGGAAATGTCCCGCCCGTTTTCGATCGGGCCGGACATCCTTTCAAAGTCGGAACACCTTTACCTCATTGCCGCGCTCCAGCTCCTTGTTGGCAAGGAAGAGGGCGGTCTTGGCGTTCTGATTCTGGCGTTCTGCTAGCAGTTGCAGCATCGCCTCCAGCCGTCTTACCGCCAGCGCCTTGTTGCGGTGCTGAGAACGTTCATCGCGGCAGGTTACGGTAATGCCGGTCGCGATATGCGTCGCTCTGACGGCGCTGTCAGTCGTGTTTTGATGTTGTCCGCCAGGGCCGCCGGCACGCAATGTCTCGAAGCGGATATCGTCCCGCTGAATGCTCGGGATCTCCTTTGCCGTATCGGGCAATTCGATCTGCTTGACGCCCACGAACCAGTTTTGCCGTTTGTGTCCCGGCCTGATCCTGCTTTTGAAGATGAAACGGATCGAGCCACAATATTCCCACGCGAGGCGATGAGCCTCCGCACCACGCAGCGTGACGATTGCCGAAACGGGGCCGTGCAGATCGGGTGCCCGCGACGCGGTAACCTCGAGCTCGCAGCCTTTGTCGCGGGCCTCGCTCTCCAGAATGGACAGGAGGGATCTCAGCGCGACCCGGCATTCTGCCGGGCCATTGCCTGAGGTTGCGAGAAGATGGATCTCAGACATCCCAGTGCCTCCCGCTTACTCTGCGGTTTCGCATGCGATCCTTCTTCGGCTCGTCTTGATCGATGCTGACTTTCTTGTAGGTGATCAGCGGCTTCATCGATGCCAGCGGCCGGATGAGGCCGTGATCGGCCAGATCGGAGATGACCTGACCGGCATTCTTGTAGGCGCCGGCCGCCTCCTCGATCGCGAGCTTGCGATCGTCGCAGATCGCGATGCCGCCCCAGGGATTGCGTAGCAGCGCCTCCCGCTCGGAGCGTGTGGAACCCGTCCGGCCATGCATGTTGCGACGATCATACTTCCGACCGGCTCCGTGCGAGATCGCCCAATGAGACTTAGCAGTAGCCGCAAGCGGTTCGACGACATAGCTGAGGCTTGCCCTGGAGCCGGCGATCGGTGCGATCGCGGAATCCTGGATGGCACCCGCGCCCTTATAGTGGACGTAACCGTCGGCCGTCGCCCGCACGAGATTGTGCGGGACGTCGGCGATCAGCCTGCAGTCCGTCCGCAGGGCTACAGCGGCCCGCTGCGCGATCATGCGCCGATTGAGCTTGGCCCACTCGACGCAAAGATCGTGAAGCTGCAGCCACTGCACGCCGGCTTCGGACATCGGATCGAAGCCTTCAGCCAAGCCGCCACTCACGGCGATGGTGCGGTTGAACACCTTGGCGCCGAGGTCGCGTGAGCCGGTGTGAACGAGTAGATAGAGCTTCTGCTTGTCCAGCAACTGGCCTGCATCTTCCTCAAGCAGGTCTTCGACTGCCTGGATCTCGCAGAAATGATTGCCGCCCCCAATCGTACCTAGCGTCTCTGTGCTGATTTCGAGTTCGAGCGATCGGTCGATTTGCGAGACATCCGGCACATCGAGCCTGATGTTTTCCAAGCCCCGCAGCATATCCGCCGCCTTGTCGAGCTTGAACTTACGCTGAGGCAGATCGAGTTCGAAAAGAGCCATGCCGCAGCCGATATCGTTGCCGATCAGTTGCGGATAGAGCCTCGATGCCAGTGCGGCCATGCCGACTGGCCCATATTTGCCGGGATGCAGGTCGGGAAAGCCGGCGACGGAAAGCATGCCGGGGAGCTTTGCGATCTCTCCGAGCTGTTCCAGTGCCGTTCCTTCGATCCACGACTTCGATGTAAAATAATGTGCGACCGCGGCAGCAGGCTGACCGCAGCGCATAGATATGGGACCGGAGGTCCCTATGCAATTGCCCATGAATATATTCCCAGGATGGGTCAATCTCTCGGCATTAATGCCGATCGAAAAAGCTCATCGCAGCGCGTCGGCGCCGCTTAAGCTTGTGCCCCTAAGGGGCGCGATGAAGCTGTGCTCTTCATTTTGCTGCTCCCAAACCTGAGTTAATAGATGGCGCTTTATAAGCGAAATCAAACGGATTGCAAGTCCTGGTTTCGGTGAGGGCCGCTGCTGACCACGTTGTCACCTTGTCAGGACCGTCCTTGAACGATGTGGTGCGCTGCACTATAGTGACATCATCAATCTAAAGCCCTTTTCCTGTCGTCAACGGTGATGCCGATGAGTGACAATGATGTTGTCCTGAAACCCAAGACCAAAACGAAGCCGAAGGTCGATCGGCCGAAGCTCTATAAGATCATTCTCGTGAACGACGATTATACGCCGCGGGAATTCGTCATCATGGTGCTCAAAGCCGTCTTCCGCATGAGCGAGGAGACCGGCTATCGCGTGATGATGACGGCGCACAAGCTTGGCACCTGCGTTGTCATGGTTTGCGCGCGGGATATTGCCGAGACCAAGGCGCAGGAGGCGATTGACCTCGCGAAAAGCGGAGGCTTTCCGCTGATGTTCACCACCGAGCCGGAAGAATAGGTGCAATGATCTTCCGTCAGCTACAGCGCCGCGCGTCATCTGTGACACGCAAAAGTCGCAGCAGCACTTCAGATCTGCCGCATAATTTAATCCTCAGATCGATTCCGACCTAAGGAGTTATGCAATAGGGCGACGGATCTGAAAGCCGGTCTTGTCCTGCGTGAAGCCGCAATTGGCGTAGAAGCGCAATGTTGCAGGCTCTTTCGACCCGGTCAGCAACATGACCTTGTAGCAGTTTCTTTCCCAGGCGGTTGCGATGGCTTTGCGGATGACCGTGCCCGCCAGGCCGCGCTGACGGTAGTCGCCGTGTGTCACCACATTCTCGATAAGGGCATAGGGTGCCCCGCCGCGCGTGAGATTGGGAATGACCGCCAGTGTCACCGAGGAGACGGCTTTCTCGCCGTCAAAGGCGGCAAAGATGGTCATGCCGGGATGGGTGAGGATGTCTGCAAAGCGGCTCTCGGCCACCGACAGCTCCAGCGGAAGATCATCGACGTTGAGGTGCCGGTAGAGCGTGAGCAGCGTCGACAGATCCGCGCTTGCTACCGGCCGGATGACGATATCTGCGGCACATTCCATAGTCGCTTCCGGCATATCAATTGTCTTTCTTGCCGAACATCCTCTTCAGCATCTCGGCCATAGGGCCGCTTTCCGGGATCTTCGGCTGGCTGTGATTGCGAGCCTGATGAATATGCGACTTGGCCGTCGGCGCCTTCTTTTCAGGTTTTGGCGCGTCGTCTTCCGCCTTGCCGCCCAAAGCGAGCGCGACCTTATTCATCAGCTGCGAATCCTCACCGCGCACCAGCATGTCGGCGTTTTCAGCAAGCGTATCGAACAAGAGGTCAAGCCAATCCCTGTCCACCTTGGCGAAATCGCCGAGAACGTGATTGTGCACGAGTTCCTTGGCGCCGGGATGACCGATGCCCAGGCGCAGGCGTCGATATTCGCGGCCGACATGGGCGTCGATGGATTTGATGCCGTTGTGACCGCCATGGCCACCGCCGGTCTTCAGCCGTGCCTTGCCGGCCACCAGGTCGAGTTCATCGTAGATCACGACAAGATGGGAGGGCTCCAGCTTGTAGAAGCGCATGGCTTCGCCGACAGCTTCGCCGGAGAGGTTCATGAAGGTTTGCGGCTTGATGAGCAGAACCTTTTCGCCGCCGAGTTCGCCTTCCGCGATCTCCGCCTTGAACTTCTTCGACCAGGGCGAAAAGTTGTGGCGGCGATGGATCGCATCGACGGCCATGAAGCCGATATTGTGGCGGTTGCCCTGATACTTGGCGCCGGGATTGCCGAGACCCGCGATGAGAAGCATGCGCTTCACCCCTTGGAAAATGCCGATGCCCTTCACCACAAGGATTTGACGGCAAAGTCAAGACGCGATGCGCTCAGTTCCCGAGGTGCAGGCCGTACTTCAGGAAAATCCGCTTCTGTGTACCATCCGCGATCAACGCGCTGAGCCGGGTCTGCATCCTGCTGAGGAGATCGTCGGGGAAATCCTTCTGGCAAGCGATGCCCATGGATTGCTGGGAAAGGACCGCTACCCGTTCCACAGCGTTGCCTTCACCTTTCAGTTTGTCGAAGTAGAATTCGGAGATCGGCATCATGTCGATGCGGTCGCTCATCAGTTTCTTCAGGCTTGCCTTGAAGTCGTTGCCGATGTCGAGGCGGGGAAAGTTGTTCCGGCGCAGTATCGTTGCCGTATAGTCCTCCCGCCATGTGCCGACGAGATATTGCTTTGCCTCGTCCAGATTGGTTGCCGCGACTTTCGAACCGCGACGCTTGATCAGGACACTGCGATCGATCAGCAATGGCTCCACCCATTTGAACAGCGAGTTGCGCTCTTCATTATGTGCGGTCGCGAAGACGCAGGTCATGGGATCCGTCAGTGCCTGATTGTAGGCGCGGATCCAGGGCAGCACGGTAATCGTATAGCTCACCCCGATATCGGCCATCACCTTCTGGACCTGCTCAGTGGTGGCTCCGACCGGCATCTTGCCGTCGCGATAGTTGAAGGGCGGATATTCTTCTGTGGTGAAATGAACCGTTTCAGCGCGAGCTGGAGAGAGAAGAGAGAGCGAAAACAGGCTGGTTGCAAATATGAGCAGCGGCTTTCGCATGCGGTTCCTCGTCGCTAGGATGCTTGGGCTACAGGGGATGGGTGGTCTTGATGCAGGCCTGTCAATGTCTTCAACAGATTGTCCGGATGCGCCGGCCGGTAGAAGAGATAGCCCTGGCCATAGTCGATGCCCATGGTCCGCAGGGTCGCGCATTCCTCTTCGGTCTCGACGCCTTCGGCTATGACCGTGCAGTTCATCTTGTGCGAAAGCGTGGTGATGCTTTCGACCAGCATACGGCTCTTGGCACTTACGTCGGACGCCGTGTCGTTGATCGCGCGGACGAAGGACTGGTCGATCTTGATGATGTCGACGGGGAAGCGGTTGATGTAGCTTAGCGACGAATAGCCCGTGCCGAAGTCGTCCAGAGCGATGCGGCAGCCATAGCGGCAGATTTCGTTGATGACCATGCGCGTCTCGGGATTGTCATCCATGAGCACGGCTTCGGTGATCTCGACGACAATGCGCCGCGGCGAGATATCGTGGCGCGCGAGCAGGGCGGCGATGCGCACGGGCAGCTCCGGCTCGAACTGAAGCGGTGAGAAATTGATGGCGAGGTAGCTGTCCTGCATGCCGTCGAGACGTGACAGGTTCGCGAAACTGGCGATTGCCTTTTCCATGATGCGATTGCCGATGCGCACGATGGAACCTGTTTCCTCCGCGACCTCGATGATGCGGGCAGGGGGCAGGATCCCCTTCTGAGGATGATGCAGCCGCATCAGGGCTTCGAAGCCGGCGACCGAGCGGTCGTCGATATTCACGATCGGCTGCAGATAGGCTTCGAACCAGTCTTCGTTGAGGCCGCTTTCGATATTACTTTCCAACTCGGCGCGGCGGCGGGAGTCGTCGAGCATGCCATTGTCAAAGATTTGCGCGCCGTTCTTGCCGTCGCGCTTCTTGGCATACATGGCGATATCGGATTTCAGCAGTAGCTCGGCAGCGTTGGCGGCCTGGCGAGGATAGATGGCGATACCGATGCTTGCGCTGAGGCGGGCGTCGCCTTCGAAGGGCGCGTCGAAAATTTCGGCGATGCGGGCGGACATGTCGAAAGCCCGCGCTTCGGCATCTTCCGCCAGCAGCAGGATTGCGAATTCGTCGCCGCCCAGGCGAGCTGCAATATCGCCGGGCTTCAGGCATTCCTGCAGGCGCGAGACGAGTTCCCGCAGTGCTGCATCGCCTGCCGCATGGCCCATATTATCGTTGATCCACTTGAAGCGATCGAGATCGACGAAGAGGCAGGCAAGTTCACGCTTGCGCAGATCTGCCTCATTGATCTTGGCGTCGAGTGCCGTCTCAAAGCCCTGACGATTGAGAAGGCCAGTCAGGTGATCGGTGATCGCCTGCCGCAGATTGCGGTCCTCGGACTGCTTGAGTTCGGTGACGTCGGTCATAACCGAAAGCGAGAGGCCGTCCTGGATCGCGGTGGTTTCGAGGATGAGGACATCCATAACCTGCTCGTCTCGGCAGAGGAATTTCACCGTCACGGCGAGGCGAGCGGCGCTGTCGGGATTGCTGTGTTTGCGCTCGGTATATTCCGAGCGTGACTCCGGCAGGACCAGGCTTGCGAACCGGCGCCCCAGCACTTCGGTTCGGTCATAGCCGGTGGCGGCCAGCCAATAGTCGCTGACGGCGGCGATGCAATCGTCCTTGTCGAGCGAGAACAGCATGGCGGGCGTCAGATTATAAGTGTCGGTTGCCCGGCGATGGGCAAATTTCAGCTCTGTTTCCTCACGCTGCAGCTTGCTCTGCATGTCGTTGAAGCTGCTGGCAAGCCGGCCCATTTCGTCATTCGACTGCCAGTCGACGTGATGACGCGAGCCCAGCCGGCGGGTGGCTTCGATCGCATGCGTCAAGCGCATCAAAGGCTGGATGACGAAAATGCGGTTGCCGATCAGCGCTGCGCCGAAGACGGTCAGCACGGCAAAGATGAAGATCGAGATGAAGACGATTTCTTCGTTCTTGAGGCCGTCAAAAAGCCCAAGCTCGGGATAGAAAACGGTGATGGTGCCGAGCCTCTTGGCGCCGTCGACGCCATTGTAGATGATCGGGCGGGAGACGGATTCCAGATTGCCCTTGTAGGATTTCGGGATGGTCGACTGCGTAACGTCGAGCTGGCCGGAGAGGTCGCGAACATTCACCCTGACGATGGCACCTTCGGCGACCGTCGTGGCGCTGATCTGTGTGACGCTGTCTTCGTCCAGATCCCATAGGGGCTTTGCCAGTGCCTGGGCATTGGCGACGAGCAGAACGGTAATGTGATCCTTAATCTCTTTTTCTGCGCGTTCTGACGAGAGGAAAAGGAATAGAACGAAGAGCGGCGCTACGAAAACAAGTAGCGCACCGCAGACGATCGCGAAAAACCTGTTTTCGACCGAATGGCTCATTATTCCGTTAGCTCCCCAGTTGCAGGCCAGCCGCATCCTGGGCATGCCACCCCCTACAACTCTTTCGCGTAGATTTTCATGAATCTGTTAAATGTTGCTGAAACTCTGGGGTTAATGGAATTCAATTAAAGTATAGATTCAAGAAATCCTTATTTTTACTTTCTCTAATATTCTCGCAAAACGCGAAAAACCCGCCATCCCCAGGGGAGGCGGGTTCGAATGCCTGCGATGAAGAGGCCGATTAGGCGCTGGCTTCTTCGCTGCCTTCTTCTTCAGCAAGGCCGGCAGCCGGAGCAACGATTGTTGCGATCGTGAAGTCGCGGTCGGCGATGACAGGCGTGACGTTCTTCGGCAGCTTGATGGCGGAGATGTGGATGCTGTCGCCGCTCTTCAGGCCGCTGAGGTCAACGGTGAAGAATTCCGGGATGGCATCGGCCGGGCAATGGACTTCGACTTCGTGACGAACGATGTTCAGCACGCCGCCAGCCTTGAGGCCCGGGGACTTCTCGTGGTTTTCGAAGTGAACCGGGATTTCCACGGTAACCGCGGTGTTGCCGGAAACGCGCAGGAAGTCGACGTGAACCGTGAAGTCACGGACCGGATCGAGCTGGTAGTCCTTCGGCAGAACCTTGATCTTCTTGCCGTCGACGTCGATCGTTGCGATCGTCGTCAGGAAGCCGCCGGCGTGGATGCGCTTCGTCACCTCATTGGTGTTGAGAGCGATAGAAATGGGGGCCTGCTTGTCACCATAGATGACAGCGGGGATCAGACCATTGCGGCGAAGTTCACGGGCGGACCCCTTACCAACCCGTTCGCGCGCCTCGGCCTTGAGCTCGTAGCTTTCGTGGCTCATAGCTATTCCTTTCGAGGTTATTTGGAGAGTTCATCCGGTCGGTCATACGCCGTACCGATTGAACTGGAGGAGGGCGTGCCCTGCCTCATCCGCGTTGCCTCCAAGGGTGTCTACGCGGACGCGTGGCGTATAATACAAAGTGGCCGAAGGTGCAAGCACCCCTGGAATGCGAGGGCCTGTGACGACATTGCAACTGAGGCGAAGGAGCCGCAGGTGTCATTTCTATCAACGACTTGACATATACCCTCGGCCTCTTCAACAGTCGAATTCAATCGATCAGGGTCAGAAGGTGAGGTCGAGCATGCGCTCCAAGGTTATCGTCGCTGCGATTTTCTCTATGGGCTTTGCTGGCATATCGAACGCTGCCGACATCAATCAGCAGGGTGCAGACAATCTGCGTGACATCCTGATCTCTCCGCTTTCGCGCGATCTCGCCAAAAGTGATTTCGTGACCGTGAAGCCCGCAGGCGACCAGTACGAGATTACTTACGATCTTGCGAAATTCTTCGACAAGATCAACTCCAGCGTGCTTTCCGTCACCGGTTTCAAACCGCTCTCTCTATTTGCAAAGCCCGTCGAACAAGGCCGGTGGCATCTGAACGGCGATAACAGCCTTGATGTCGCTGTGCATTCGCCGACCTCGGATATTGCTTATTCGATTGCATCAAGCTCCTTCGACGGCATATTCGATCCTTCGATCGAGATGATGCGCTCCATGGGCATCAAGAGCAGCGGCGTGAAATTTTCGAGCGTCGGCAGCGGAGCCAAAAGCGACCGCAAGGTCGATGCGACCATCGACAGCGTCTCGTTTGCCCATACGGTGACCGACAGCAGCGAGGCGGGCAAGGTCGACCTGCAAATGCAGGGTTCGCTGCAGCGCCTGAATGAGCAGCTCATCTTGCCGCAGGGCAGGGCTCTCAGCCTCAGCGCCGATAGCGTCAACACCAATCTCACCGCGACAAGCCTGCCCGTTCAGGAGTTGCGCGCACTCATTCGTTTCTTCGTGCAGCACGTCAAGACAAAGCAGCTTTCGGAAAGCGGCGGCGAGAAATTCGAGCAGCTGGTCCACAAAGCCCTGCCCATGTTCGGCTCGCTCGGCAAGACGGTGACGCTGAGCAACGCGGTGATCGCGACGCAAAATGGCAAGGTCGGCATCAAGCGGATCGACTACAGCTTCAAGATGGACGGCCTGACCAAGGCCTCCAATGTCAATCTGGAACTTCGGGCCGAGCATTTGACGCCGGATGCGGACCTTGTTCCTGCCGCCTATGTTTCTTTCCTGCCCGAGACGCTGGATGTGCAGCTTGGCGTGCCCAACATCAATTTTTCCGGCCTCATAGATACGGCCCTCGATGCGATCACCACGCGGGCGACGCCGATGTCGGCCGAAGTCGTCAAGCGCACTATGTTCCCGAATGGATATGGCACGCTTGAATTTCCAAAGATCAGCGCTAGTTCGGGCGTCTACGACGTAGAGGTTTCCGGCGCATTGAAGGGTTCGACCAAGGCTCATTCCGATTATTCGCTGCAGGCGACGATCCTGGCGCGCGATTTTGACAAGACCGTCGCCGCCATTCAGGAGGCTGCGAAAGCGGATAATCGTCTGAACAAGGTCTCTTTCGGTCTGCTGGCTGCCAAGGGTTTTGCAAAGACCGACCCCGATGGCCGGCTGCGCTGGGATGTCACGATGGACGAAGATCGAACGGTAACGGTCAACGGACAGGTGATGAAGAAGCCCTGAAGCGGCGCTGATGCGCGCCATGCCACAGGGCAAACACAAAACTCTGCTCGAAGGGCCAATCGGCCAATTTCGAGCTTTCACAATCTTTTTCCATCATATTTGGGGGTGAATTATGCGTTTCAAAGCGGTTGCCGCGGCAGCTGTTCTTGCGGCAGGTGTGGCCGGTGCCACGCAGGCTGCGGATGTCAGCGAACAGGGTGCGAAGGATCTTTTCAACAACCTGACCTATTTCCTGCCCGACGATATTGCCAAGAGCGGCAGCATTTCGGTCAAGCCGGCCGGTTCTCAATACGAGGTCACTTACGACCTGAAGGCGCTGTTCGACAAGCTTGACATCACGGGTTTCGAAATCAGCGGCTTGAAGCCGTTGACCATGCTCGCGGCACCGCTGGATAGCGGTCTCTGGAACGTCGAGGCCAACAATGCCCTCGATATTACGGCAAAGTCCAAGCCTGGCAGCGGCCCCGACACGGAGTTCCGCTATGCTTTGGCCTCGTCGGTTTTCAAAGGTGTTTTCGACCCGGCACTTCACTATCTGCAATCCGCAGATCTGCAGGGCAAGGGCATCACTTTCTCCACGACGACCAGCGATGCCGGCGTCCAGAAGAATGACGGCACGATCGACAGCATAGGCTACACGCTTTCTTCCGCCGACAGCGGGGAGGCAGGCAGGCTCGACGTCAAGATGAACGGCGGCCTGCAATCGTTCTACGACAAGATTTCGTCGGGGGATGCGACGCTTGCCGAGATCAAGGTGGCCGCGATCGATTTCGATGCCGGCGTGACCAAGCTGCCGTTGAAGGCTGTGAATTCCATTCTGCACTTCGTTTCCGAGCATAAAGACCAGAAGACCCTTTCGGATGCGGACGGTAAGGCGCTGAAGGCGCTGCTGATGGATGCTTTGCCGGTTGTCGGTTCCTTTGACGAGTCCATTTCCGCCAAGGATATTTCCGTCACGACGCCTTTCGGCGAAGGCGGCCTGCAGAAGCTCGGCTACTTCGTCAAGCTGGCCGGACCCGCCAAAGCGATGAATTTTGACGTCGGTCTGAACGCGGCGAAGCTCACCCTGGCCACAGGTCTGGTGCCGGAAGACTATATTGCCTTCATTCCCGATTCAGTCGATTTCCAGATACAGGTGCCGGACCTGAATTTCTCCGCGTTGACGGAGGTCTTCCAGGAGACGGACTTCAGCAAGCACGATGGTGCGGAAGCCGTCGACGCCAAGTTGCAGAAGGCGATGTTCCCGGATGGAACCGTAACGATCAACTATCCGAAGATCAGCGCCGTCTCGAGCCTCTATGATGTCGAGGCGAGCGGCAGCATGAAAGGTTGGTTGGACGAGAAGGATCGCGTGTCGATGAAGATGACCGTGTTCGCCCGCGATCTCGACAAGACGATTGCTGCCGTTCAGGAAGCCGCCAAGACGAAGCCCGATCTTTCCCAGCTTTCTTTTGGCCTGATGATGGCCAAGGGTTTTGCCAAGACGGATACCGATGGACGCGCACGTTGGGATATCGATCTTTCCGATTCCGGCAGCGTAACGGTCAACGGCCAGGTCATGAAGTAAACCAATCCGGGATCTGACTGCGACCATGTTTGTCCTCAAGCCGCTGAGCCAGCGCTCGATCTCTCTTCTATGGGCCGGTCAAGTGCTGGCGGCCACCGGCTCGGAATTTTATATGGTCGCAGTCGTCTGGATCGCTGCCGATTTCATCGGCAGTGACGCGGGATATGTCTCCGCGCTGCAGTCTGGAGCGCTGTTGTTCGGCAGCCTGTTTGGAGGCATCGTCACCGACCGCTGGCGCCATAGCACGACGATGATCGCGGCGGATCTGGTCCGTGCTGCGCTGCTGCTGGCGCTGTCGGTCGCCGGTCTGCTGCATCTGATGAGCCTCCCCTTGCTGGTCGTGCTTGCCGGGTGCATTGCCTTGCTCACCTCCACATTCGACCCATCGTTACAGGCCACCTTGCCGACCATTGCCGTCGATCCCGATGTCCGGCACGCAACCAACGGCCTGTTCGATGCGACGCGGCGCATGGCGCGCATTCTTGGGCCGAGCCTGATTGCGCTCGTCAACGGTTTCCTGCCGAAATCACAGTTCTTCCTGGTCACGGCCACGACCTTTCTGCTCTCGGCGCTTGCCGTCTGGTTGGCGGTTGCAAAGCTGCTGGCCGCGCCGCGAAGGCGCGAATTTTCCGGAATGGCTGCTGTTGTCGACGGTGTTCTCGGCGGCTGGCGTATGGCTCGTGGCCATGCGGCCATCCTCTATGGTCTGTTCACCAACCTGATGGGAAATGTTGCCTGGGCGATGGGGATCCTGCTCGGCATGATCCTGCATCTGCGCGAGACCAGCGCCAATCCATTGACCGATTACAGCCTGATGATGACCGCCTACGGGGTCGGCAATCTGACGACCAATCTCATTCTCAGCAGCTTCAAGCCGCGTCGGCCGGTCGTCTGGATCATCGCGGCAAAGCTGATCTTCGGGACGGGCGTCTTCCTGTTGCCGTTGATGCATGACCGGATGTGGCTGATGATCGTCGCTTGTTTCGCGGCCATCAACGGACCCTTCGAAAATCTCGCCATGCTGCATCTGATGCAGACGCGCAGTGAGCCGCATCGTCTCGGACAGGTCTATCGTTTGATGATGTGCGCGATTTTCTCCGGCCTGTTTCTGGCCTATCTCATGTCGCCGAGCTTGTTTGCATGGTTCGGCATCGGTCCGTCGATCATGGGCGCCGGGGCAGCCGTCTTCGTTTCGGGCCTGATCGGGGTCGGTCTGCTGGCATGGAGACAGACTCATCCCATCGCAGCCAGGACGTCCTGAAACGCCAGCGGCCTTAAGGTGGGCTGCGATCTTCCAGATTAGCTTCTGGCGCTTCAGCAATCTTGCGCGACATTGATTTAGTCGAACAGGCTGGAGACGGATTCTTCCTGGCTGGTACGATTGATGGCTTCGCCGATAAGGGTTGCCGTCGTGATGACGCGGATATTCGGCGCCGACTGAACCGCAGTCGTCGGCTGGATGGAATCGGTGATCACCAGTTCCTTCAGCTTCGAATTCGTCACGCGGGTGACGGCGCCGCCGGAAAGAACGCCGTGGGTGATATAGGCGGTGACGCTTGCTGCGCCTTGTGCGAGCAGGGCATCGGCCGCGTTGCAGAGCGTGCCGCCGGAATCGACAATGTCGTCGATCAGAAGGCAGTCTTTGCCTTCCACGTCGCCGATGATGTTCATCACTTCGGACTCGCCCGGGCGATCACGGCGCTTGTCCACGATCGCCAGCAGACAGTCGAGACGTTTGGCAAGGGCGCGAGCGCGCACCACGCCACCCACGTCCGGCGACACGACCATCACATTGCTGATGTCGTAATTGGCCTTGATGTCACGGGTCAGGACCGGAACAGCATAGAGATTGTCTGTGGGGATATCGAAGAAGCCCTGGATCTGACCAGCATGCAGATCAAGCGTCAGGACGCGGTCTGCGCCAGCCTCCGTAATCAGATTGGCGACCAGCTTGGCCGAGATCGGTGTGCGCCCCGAGGCGCGGCGATCCTGGCGGGCATAGCCGAAATACGGGATAACCGCAGTTATGCGTCGCGCCGACGAGCGGCGCATCGCATCGATCATGATAAGCAATTCCATCAGATGATCGTTGGTCGGAAACGATGTCGACTGTACGAGGAAGACATCCTCGCCGCGCACGTTTTCCTGAATCTCTACGAAAATCTCCTGGTCAGCAAAACGTCTGACACTAGCCTTGCCTAAGGGAACGTTGAGATAATTGCAGATCGCTTCGGCAAGATGCCGGTTCGAATTGCCTGCGAAAACCTTCATTGTGGTCCGCCTGTTACCAACCTGATAGCCGCGCTTTTAATCACCTCGCTCTCGAATGCAAGGGGTAGAGGCGCGTTAGCTTTCATATTTCTGAAAAGCTTGTGACTATCCACCGTTGGAATTGCGCCAGGAGTTGAAGTCCGACATGGTTTTGGTGGCAATTTTCTGCATGACAGCGGGCGGAACGGCCGTCCATGGATCGCCGCGCTTCAATGGTGCGCTTTCGGCTCCCTGGATTCGGTGGACGCGGTTGCCGGCGCCGTCCAGGACATCCCAGACATAGGTCACGGAGATTTGCGGGCCGTCCTCGAAGGCGGAGAGGTAGCCCTTCAGGATATAGCTTGCACTTGCGTCGCTGGAGCTCTTGATCGTCAAGCCAAGCGAGCGGGCATCGGCGCCGAGCTGGCGTGATAGGGGCGTGACGGCTTGAACGGGCGCGCCAATGATCGGCAAAAAGCGAATGCTGTTGCCGCCGGAAGCGGCGACTGGCGGCAACGACGCCTGTTGCTGGTCTGGTTGCTGATCGTCGGCGGCTTGCTGCTGTTGTGGCTGCGGGTCTTCCGAAAGACGGCGGTCCGCCTCGCGCTGTTCGTCGCTCTCGGAAAATTGATTGCCGCTGGCCGGGGGAATCGATGCGGTGCGGGCGCCATCAAGAGGACGCGAGGCGTAAGGATTGGTCCCGCTCGACCGCAGCGCCGACGCCTGTTCGTCGAGCGAGCCGCTGCCGCCGTAATTTTGCGGCTGATAGGCTTGCTGCGAGGTTTGCTGCTGATAGCCGTAACTATCCTGCGAAGCCTGATAGCTGCGGCGGGGCTGCGGGGCGGCGGCCATGCGCTCGACCTCGCGCTGCGTAACCGGGCTGGAGCCGGCATCGCCGATCGCCTCGGGCGGCGTCAACGCGTCCGTGGTGTTGCAGGCAGAGAGCGCGAGGCAAAAGCCGGCGACAGTCAATGTTATCCTGACCAGTCCCATTGCGCGATCCTTCCTCTTTCCGGTCCTCCCGTTCAGGATCGCTACTTTACGCCGCTAACGGTTAAGAAATTCGAGCGGGTGTCGAGAGAGGGCTTTCGGGCTCTGGGACGTGGTCAGATAGGTCTGCCCAAGCGTCATGGCGGTGCCGCTGTCGGAGTCCATGATGATCATGTGCACGAAAAGAGACATATTTTCCGCGATTTCCTGCGGATTGCCTATGTGGAACATCTCATGCTCCATCCATGAAGGCGAAAAACGGGCGCCAAGAGAATAGCCGCAGGCGTTCAATCGGTGACGGGAAAGGCCGCGCTCATCCATGATCCTGGCATGCATATCGAAAACGTCTCCGAATGTGTGGCCGGGTTTCAGGACCGTCTCGATCGCCTGCAGGGTTTCCAGGCAGGCGCTGTAGAGTTCGCGATGGCGATGGCTGGGGCTGCCGATGACGACAGTGCGCATCATCGCAGCGTGATAATGGGCATCGACGCCAGCCCATTCGAGCGTGAGCTGGTCGTCGGCATCGAGCTTGCGGCGGCCTGCCTTATAGCGGCAGAGCAGAGCTTCCGGGCCAGAGCCGATGATGAACTCGTTGGCGGGATAGTCGCCGCCTCCCACGAAGACGGCCCCTTGCATGGCGGCCAGGATATCGGCTTCGTCAGCACCCGGCTTGATCAAGGACAAGGCGGCATCGAGCGCATCGTCGGCGAGCGCCGCGGCGCGTTCGACGCGCGCGATCTCTGCAGGGCTCTTCGTCAGACGCAGGCGGCTGATAATATAGGAGGCGTCGACAATCTGGCCGAAGCTGGAAAGCTGATGGTCAAGCAGGTGGGCAATGCGGCCCGTCATGCCATGCGTGTCATATTCGACGCCGATGCGCGCACCGAGAAGATCAAGCTCGACGAGCAGTTCCTTGAGATCCGCCGCCGGATCGACATTGGGGCGATCGACCCAGATGCGGATATCGGTGATGATTGATGTCAGTTGCGCCTGGCGAAGATCGGCAGAGCGCGTCAGAAGCGTCATCGATCCGTCTGCCTTGACGACAAGCGACTGAAAGAAGCAATAGCCGAACGTGTCGTAGCCCGTCAGCCAATACATGCTCTCCTGCGCAAACAGCAGCATGGCGTCGAGCTTTTCTTCCTGCATTCTGGCAAGCAGCCGGGCGAGGCGGGCATCGAATTCGCTGCGTTCGAACTGCAGGGCCATGTCAACTCGTCTCCGCGATGGCGATTGCTGAGATCTGCCGGCCGTAATCCGGCTCCTTCGCATGCGTCGTGCGGCGATAGGAGAAGAAGCGGTCGGAGTCGGGATAGGTGCAGAGATCAAGGCTTTCCGCTGTCACGCCCGCTTTGCGCAAGCGATCGACCGTCAGTGCCGGCAGATTGAACATTGCATGACCGCTGCGTTCGGAGGGTGCGAAATATTTGCTATAGCCGGCATCGTGCGCCAGGAAGCGATCCACGAATTCCGGGCCTACCTCGTAGCTTGCCTGGCTGATGGAGGGGCCGAGACAGGCGATGATCGCCTCGCGGCGGGCGCCGAGTGCGACCATAGCGTCGATGGTGTTTTCGAGTACGCCGGTCAGTGCCCCCTTCCAGCCCGCGTGGGCGGCGCCGATGATGCGATTTTCCGGATCGGCGAAAAGGATGGGACCGCAATCGGCGGCCAATACGCCGAGCGCGATGCCCGGCGTGGCGGTGACCATCGCGTCGGCTTCCGGGCGGTTGCCGTCATAGTGGGCGTCGACGGTAACGACGTCAGGCGAATGAACCTGATGTACGGTCGCGAGCCTTGCTGCGGGCAAGCCAAACCAATCAGCGACACGGCGGCGGTTCTCCTGCACGTGCTCGCGCTCGTCCTTCGAGCCAAGCCCGACGTTCAAGCCGCGATAAATACCCTCGGAAACGCCGCCGGCACGGGTGAAATAGCCATGGCGAATGCCGGCAGCCTCGGCGGCGCTCAGCAGCGTGCTTGCAATTGGTGTCGGCAACTGGAGCGTTCCTTGAGTTCTGGTTTTGCCTGTCGTGCGATGAATAACGCAGCTGCGGCGAAGCAGTTCGATTTAACCGGGATGTTGACCCAGCGCGGCGTTGACTGTCAATCCGCAGGATCGACAGTCACTGTTCAGCTGACGGGACGAAAGGGCAGGAGGTCGATCGCCGGGCTTGAAACCGCAAGAGCCTTGAACAGCTCCCCCATCTTGCCTTCGCCGGCTGCGGCCAGTCTTTCCACGGCGATCTGGATGTTCTCCTGCGTTGTCGCGTCCTGGTCGCGGCCGAGCGCTGCCGCCCGTTCCAGCAGGCCGAGCCCGACAAGAAAATCGCCCTGATGGCAGCATCCGTTGATGTGCATGCCAGAGGCGAGTGCGGTTTGAGCCAGATCTTGAAAGTCGACGTGGCTGGTCAGGTCCGCTTCGCCGGGATGCTCCAGCGGCGGGTCGTATTCGTGCATCCGTACGGCCTGCAGCGTGTCGCCAAAACCGGTGGCCATATGCCCGTAATCGATGGCGAGCGCGGTGCCGCCATGGGCTGCGAGCCTGTCGCAGATGGTGGTCATCACGGCCTGGCGGGCTGGTGCGATTTCAAAGATGGTGCCGATCGGCGGCGGGCCGCCATCCGGAAGAAGAGCGGGATCGAGCGTTGCTACACCGGCTGTGAAGGTCAGCTCGTCATTGATATCGAGCCCAACCGCGCGCTCCCGAAAGCCGCTCTGCGTGCGTACGAATTGGCGGATAGGGATGGCATCGAAGAGTTCGTTGGCGGCAAGCAGGGTAAAGCCGGCAGGGACTTCGCCGAAGTCCGTATGCCACGTGACCTTCGTGCCGTGCGCCTCCAGCGTCTGCTTCTGAAAACCTTGCAACCGCTCGCTGGTCTCGACCAGATGTACCGTCATCGTGTCGTAAAGTTGAGGCGCCAGCTTGCCGATGACGCGCAGCATGTCGGCCATCATGGTGCCGCGGCCGGGGCCGATCTCGACAAGCCGCACGTCGACCGGCGTCCCATGGCGTTGCCACGCATGCACCATGAAGACACCGATCATCTCGCCGAAGAGCTGGCTGACTTCAGGTGCGGTGACGAAATCACCAGATTGGCCGAAGGGTTCACGCGTCTTATAGTAGCCATGCACCGGATCGGCGAGACACAGCGAAAAATAGTCGGTGATGCTCAATGGCCCATTGGTGCGGATGATGGCTTTTATCTTTTCCCCGAGCGCCGTCGTCATTCGTTGCTTTCGCTAATGCGGGGCCCTGACAAGCTGGGAGTGCCTTTCGACAGGGACCACGCGATATTAAACCTCAACTCAAGCCAGCTGCCTGGCCGCTGCCCGGCCGGCACGAACAACTGCCCACAGGCCGATGGCAATCATCGGAAGCGACAACACCATGCCCATCGTCAGCCAGTTCGTCCCGAGCAGATAGCCGAGTTGTCTGTCAGGTTGACGGAAGAATTCGACAAAAATACGCGAGAGTGCGTAGCCGATAATGAAAATACCGCTCACTGTCCCCGGCTTCTTCAGTGCGAGTGTCCAGCGGGTGAGCGCGAACAGGACGAAGAAGAGCACAATGCCTTCGACACCGGCTTCGTAGAGCTGGCTTGGGTGGCGCGGGTCGGGACCTGCAGCGCAGATTCCGTTGTTGGCATCGATCAGATGCTGACTGCAGAACACCATCGCCCAAGGAACATCGGTGACCCGGCCCCAAAGCTCGCCATTGACGAAATTGGCGATGCGGCCAAAGAAAAGCCCGATCGGCGCAACGGCGGCGACGATGTCGAACATGCTCCAGACCGGAATCTTATTGCGTCTAGCAAACAAAAACATGGCGATGGTGGTGCCGGTTAACCCACCATGGAAGGACATGCCGCCCTTGTTGATCTGTATGGCCCGTATCGGATCGTTCAAGACCGGACCCAGATCGTAGAACAGGATGTAGCCGATACGACCGCCCAGAACGATGCCGACCGCGGCCCAAAGGATGAAGTCATCCAGATGCTGGCGCGTCATCGGCGCAGTATCGTTCAGCCATAGCTTGCTGTTGTCGATCAGCTGCCTTGCATAGAGCCAGCCGAGCAGAATGCCCGCCACATAGGCAAGCCCATACCAATGAACCGGAACAGGCCCGAGCCAAATGGCAACCGGATCGAGATCCGGAAATGGGAGAATGGCGGCGAGATTGGCGGATGTCAGCAAGATCGTCAGGCCCGTTGTCGCATGTTTCCCGAAGGCACCCTGCCTTTTCGGTGTGAGACCATGCTATATCCAAATGTGCGCGGAACATGGCGTTCGCTATCGAAACGGTCAAGTCGATTGTTGTTATGCCCGTCTGTGCCGGCCCGGTTGTCCCGTCCTATCTCAATTTGCTTGCATCGGCCTCTTGGAAATCCTACCTCCACTCTATCTGGCCCATATCGATGCCTGACCGTTTAGGGCCGACGGGCGCAAGGAGATTGCTATGAGCACTGGACCGAACCGTATCATGGATGAATTCGCCAAGCTGATGACCGATGCCGCCGGTGCTGCCCAGGGCGTGCGCCGCGAAATCGAGACGGCTTTCAATGCGCATGCCGAGCGTTGGCTGAACAGCATGGACATCGTCAAGCGCGAGGAGTTCGAGGTCGTTCGCGAGATGGCGATCAAGGCGCGCGACGAAAACGACGCACTGCTCGCGAGAATCGAAGCGCTGGAAGCAAAGCTTGCATCCAAGGGCAAGTAAACACGTATTGCGTTAGTTGAGATCGGCGCGGCACGCGTTTGCCGCGCTTTTTTATATGAAATTTTTATCTGCTTTTCCACCTGTGGACATCATCAAAAAAGCCAATCGCCAGAGTCGGTTATGACTCCCTTCTGAATAGGTGTCGGAAGAGCTTTCCACAGCGCCGTTTCCAAAAACGAAGCTCAGGGGCTGGCAGGCCGGGCATGCCGCTATACACTGATTTTAAATGATGATTCGAAACGGACTTGGTAAGCTCCGGGCAGGGTGGACGCGTTAGTCTGGCAGCCGTTCAACATCATCCCGAGGATGTTTCCGGAGTAAAACTGTTTGCGTTCTCTCAGTGTTGAACCACGTGAAAACTGCATTCGTTCCGGTCAAGAAGGTGCTGCATGAGCCTGATGGAAGTGGAAGTCGAACGACAATCGAATCCGGTTGACATGATCGAGTTCGTGGCCGCGAACAACGACTGGTCGTTCGAGCGGTCCGGCGAAGACGAAATCGCCATGACCGTCGAAGGGAAATGGACCGACTATCATGTCTCTTTCTCGTGGATGGAAGAATTCGAGGCGCTGCACATCGCTTGCGCCTTCGACGTGAAGGTGCCCGAGCCGCGCGTCAACGAGGTGATCAAGCTGCTGTCCTGCATCAACGGGCAGGTGCTTATGGGCCATTTCGATCTGTGGCGGCAGGAAGATATCGTGATCTTCCGCCAATCGCTGCTGCTCTCGGGCGGCGCGGAGCCAACCAACAGACAGGTGGAAGTGCTGCTTTCCAACGCGCTTGACACCTGCGAGGCGTATTATCAGGCTTTCCAATTCGTTGTGTGGTCAGGCCTCGATGCCAACCGCGCGATGGAAGCCGTGCTTTTCGAAACCGTAGGCGAAGCGTGATATGACGAGCGAACATTCCGCCAGCACCTTGGCATCCTCCGGGCCGATCATCCTGATCGGCGCGGGCAACATGGGAGGCGCTTTGCTGACGGGATGGCTGAAGAACGGCGTGTCCGGATCTTCGGTTGTTGTCGTCGATCCCAATCCATCCGAGGCGATGCGCCAGACGATTGCGGATGCTGGTGCCAGCCATCTGACCGGCGTTCCCGTTGGTATCAAGGCTGGTGTCCTGTTCGTTGCGGTCAAGCCGCAGGTCATGGATTCGGTTTTGCCGCCGTTCAAAGCGATCTTGGATGCCGAGACGGTTGTCGTATCCATCGCCGCCGGCAAGATGATCGCGTCGCTTGAAAACCACCTGGGAGAAGCCGCGATAGTGCGCGCCATGCCCAACACGCCTGCCATGGTCGGTCGCGGCGTCACCGGTGCCTTTGCGAATGCCAGGGTCAGCGAGCGGCAGCGGCAGCTCGTTCAGAACCTGCTGAAAGTTTCCGGGCCGGTCGAATGGGTGCCGGAGGAGGCCGATATCGATTCTGTGACGGCGGTTTCAGGCAGCGGGCCGGCCTATGTTTTCTATCTCGTCGAATGCATGGCGGAGGCGGGCCGGAAGCTGGGCCTGCAGGCGGACCTCGCTATGCGGCTTGCACGGGAGACTGTCGCGGGGGCTGGTGAGTTGCTCCATCAGTCCCCCGACGACGCATCGCGTCTGCGTCAGAACGTAACATCGCCTGGCGGCACGACAGCTGCGGCTTTGGGGGTTTTGATGGCGGAAGACGGTATGCAACCCTTGTTCGATGCCGCGCTGGAAGCGGCGCGCAAGCGGGCACAGGAGTTGGCCGGCTAGAGCGACAAGAGGAAAAGTGCGCGGCGGCCTTTGTCCGGAAGCGCGTGGAAACAACAAGCGGAAATGGTTCAGTGCTTCCAAGGAGCGCTGAACCATTTCCGCTTTGGACAGGAAAGGCAGTGCTATGGCGGAAGAAATCACCTTTGGCGATTTCGAGCGGGTGGATATCCGCGTCGGGACGATCATCGAGGCCGAGAATTTCCCGGAAGCGCGCAAGCCGGCGTACAAGCTGCGGATCGATTTCGGACCGGAAATCGGCGTCAAGCGCTCGTCAGCGCAGATTACGGTCCATTACACGCCGGAGACTCTTGTCGGTCGCCAGGTGCTTGCCGTCGTCAATTTCCCGCCGCGCCAGATTGGGCCGGTGCGTTCCGAGGTTCTCACCTTGGGTTTCGAAGATGAGACGGGGGCGATCGTCCTCGCTGCAGTGACGCAGCCGGTGCCGAACGGCAAGAAGTTAATGTGATCGGTGCCCTTTCCTAAAGGAAAGGGCCGAGCTCAATGAATATCGCGCGACACAGGATCGGTCAGGCTGAAGTGAAGAAACTCCGCTTCGAAGCCTTCGCGTTGGGGAGAGCAGAAGGCCGGGCCGACCGCTAGTTCCTCCAATGTCGGATCGAACCAGGCAAGTCTTGCCATCCGCCATTCGTTCATGCGGTCGGTGCGATACTGGATGAAAAGAGCGTCGCCATTGCGGGTCACACGCGCTGATATGGCGTCGAACTCGTGATCAAGCCGGAAGGCGGACCAATCGGAATTGCCGTTGGTGACGACGACGCTGAAATGTTTGGCGTTGTCGGTGTATTCGATCCCGCACTTCATCCAGTGCCTGGCGTCATGCCGGATCATCAGGCCGGCCTGATCGTAGAGTTGCTGATAATGCCCGATGAAGCTTACTTCCGCGGTAAAATCGCCGCGATGAGACTTGCCGAGGAAATGGCCGTCGTCGCGATGGAAACCATAGTAGGTTTCCTGCCAGAAGTCGGTCTTGTTATCCGAGCGTACGAATAGCCGTCCCTGGTTCATTTCCCACGCCTGCGGCGCATTCAGCCAGTGCATGCCATCGATGTCGATCGGCATAATTGCCTCCTCAGGCGGGGATTCGGATCGTGGCGCGCAGGCCGCCCAGCGGGCTGTCGCCGAGCGTGACATTGCCGCCGTGGCTGCGCGCAATGTCACGCGCAATGGCAAGGCCAAGCCCGGTGCCGGATTTGTCGAGGTTGCGAGCGGAGTCCAGCCGGAAGAATGGCTTGAAGACATCCTCGCGCGCTTCGACAGGAATGCCCGGGCCGTCGTCGTCGAAGACGATGGTCAGCCATTTGGCACTATGCTTGGCTTCTATGCGCAGGTTCGTCGCGTAGCGGCGGCTATTGGTGGCGAGATTGGTGACCAGGCGGGTAAAGGCATTCGGGCGAACGGAAATTTCGTCGTCACCCTCGATGGAAAAGTCCATGGACTTGCCATGCAAGGTAAAGTCCTGCCGAATCTTTTCGAGGATATCGCTGAGCTTGAACTGGCCGACATCCTCCTCCGCTTCACCGCGCGCAAAGGCCATATAACCCTCGAGCATGCTTTGCATGTCCTCAACGTCTTCATTGAGGCCAATAAGATCGGGGTTGTCGCCGACGAGGGCGAGCTGAAGCTTGAAACGCGTGAGCACTGTGCGCAGATCGTGGCTGACGCCAGACAGCATGGCCGTACGTTGTTCCAACTGGCGCTCAATGCGCTCCCGCATGAGGATGAAGGCGAGGCCGGCACGGCGAATTTCGTCGGCGCCTCTGGGGGAGTAGTTTTCGAGCCTCTGTCCCTTGCCGAAACTCTCGGCGGCCTGGGCCAGTGCCAGGATCGGCCGGATCTGACCGCGCAGGAACAGTACGGCGATGCCGATCAGCACCAGCGAGGTGCCGACCATCCAGAGGATGAAGATATGGGTGTTGGAGGCATAGGTCTGGCTACGCTTGGCGAAGACGCGCAGCACCTTGTCGGGCAGTTTGACGCGGATTTCGACGAGGCTGGAATTGCCGACAGTATCGATCCAGAAGGGCAGGTTGATCTGATCCTTTATCTCGTCGCTCAGGATGCCGTCGAGGATCGAGAAAAAGGGCTTGTCGCGCGGCTGCGGCAGCTCGCCGCCCGGTTCGATCGAAATGACGAGGTCCAGCTTCTGCCGTGCCATCTGGGTTACGGCGGAATAGTCGGCGTCCTGCGGATAGGTCTGGATAATGGTGATGATCGCGGCGATGTCGCGTGTTGTCGCCATGGATAGCCGCTGCGTCACCATCTGCCAGTGACGTTCCATGAAGACGATCGTGACGACCGCCTGCAGAATGATCATCGGCAGAATGAATATGAGCAGGGAGCGCGCATAAAGGCCGGTCGGCAGCACATATCGGCGCATCCAGCGCGACAGCCACCGAAGCCCGTTGGTCGGCGTGTGATCCTGCTCGCGTCTGATCGAATCGAATGTCACCATCGCCGTTGATCCTGGAAGCCGAGCTCAGTCTATGCTCAGGCGGTAGCCGATGCCGCGCACCGTCTGCAGCCAGATAGGGTTGGCGGGGTCGTCTTCAATCTTGCGGCGCAGCCGGTTGATTTGGACGTCGATGGTTCGCTCGCCGACTTCGGCTTCATTGCCGATAAGCTCATGGCGTGGGATGGTCTCGCCGGCGCGCTTGGCGAAAAGCAG